>NZ_CP049834.1:0-212500 GCF_019916085.1 Aquirufa lenticrescens
TTAAAAATTCACCCTAAGAACTGTTTTACCCATAAAATTAATGCAACTCGAAGTAAGAGACTTGTGGAATAAATGTCTGAATATCATCAAAAATGATATCTCAGAGCAAAGTTTCGCTACTTGGTTTGCCCCTATCGTTCCGCTTAAATTCCAAAACAATACATTAACCATCCAAGTCCCTTCACAATTCTTCTATGAATGGTTAGAAGAGAAGCACGTGTCGGACTTAAGAAAGGCAATCGATTTAACGATTGGTCGCCAAGGAATGTTGGAGTATTCAATCGTTGTAGACAAAGGAGATCGCAAGAATCCACCGATCACTTTCAATCTTCCTCCTACTAATCAAGCTCAAAATCAGCAGAATAAGCCTAGCAACTTCCCTAACCCAGCGAAGAGTCCTTTTGAGTTAAAAAACTTAGATTCTTTAGAATTAGATTCTTATTTAATTCCAAAATATACCTTTGATAAATTCATCGAAGGAGATTGCAATCGCTTAGGTCGTGCTGCGGGCATGGCTGTAGCTAACAAACCTGGATTAACAGCCTTCAATCCATTGATGATTTACGGTGGTGTAGGTTTAGGTAAAACGCACTTAATCCAAGCCATTGGTAATCAGATTAAAGATTCCTACCCAGATAAGTTTGTCCTTTACGTTTCAACAGAGAAATTCACTAACCAGTTTGTGAATGCTATTCGGAATAATTCTATCGAAGCCTTCACTAATTTCTACCTACAAGTAGATGTTTTAATTATTGATGATGTTCAGTTCTTGTCTGGTAAAGAGAAAACACAAGAGACTTTCTTTAATATCTTTAATCACCTTCACCAATCAGGCAAGCAAATTATTCTTTCTTCAGACAGGGCTCCTAGAGATCTGGCTGGAATGGAAGATCGTTTGCTATCAAGATTCAAATGGGGACTAACCGCTGATTTACAGCAGCCCGATTTTGAGACCAGAATTGCCATTATTCAAAAGAAATTGCAAGAAGACGGTATTCAAATCGACTTTGATGTGTTAGAATACTTAGCTCATTCGATTCAAACCAACGTTCGTGAATTAGAAGGCGTGATCATTTCATTAATGGCTCAAGCTTCTTTAACGCGTAAGGAGATTGATTTAGAATTAGCTAAATCTACTTTAAAGAGCATCGTTAACGAACAAGAGAAGGAATTAAGTGTTGAAAGTATCTTAGATGTAGTAACAAATCATTTTGATGTGGATTTAGATACCTTACGTGGCAAATGTCGTAAGAAGGAAAATGTATTCCCTCGTCAAATAGCGATGTACATGCTCAAAGAATTAACGAATTTACCTTTGAAATCGATTGGTTACCATTTTGGAGGAAGAGATCATAGCACCGTTATTCACGCAGTGCAGGCGGTTTCTGAAGCAATGGAAACCGATCAAAGTGTCGAAAAGACCATTCGAAATCTTTTCACCCGATTTAATCTCAAAGGAGTTCAATCATAAAAAAAGCGACTAATCTACATTAGCCGCTTTTTTATTGAATTTGGATTATTGCTTATTCAGCCACAGCTTCCATATCTAATAAGGCACTATCATCCACTTTTACTTTATCCTTTATTTTCGCCTCAAGTTCTTCCATTAATTCTGGATTATCCTTAATCAAGTCTTTCACTGCATCGCGACCTTGACCTAAACGATTTCCATTGTAGGAGAACCATGAGCCTGATTTATCGATGACGTTTAAATCCACTCCTAAATCAAGAATTTCGCCAGCTTTCGAAATACCTTCGCCATACATAATGTCGAATTCAACTACTTTAAATGGAGGCGCTAATTTATTCTTCACCACTTTCACACGTGTTCTATTACCTGTGATCGAATCTGCACTTTCCTTGATTTGACCTGCACGACGGATATCCAGACGAACAGAGGCATAGAATTTTAAAGCATTACCACCGGTAGTTGTTTCAGGAGAACCGAACATCACACCAATCTTATCACGTAACTGATTAATGAAAACACAGCAACAGCCTGTTTTATTAATAGTACCTGTTAGTTTACGAAGTGCTTGAGACATCAAACGAGCTTGAAGACCCATCTTCGAATCCCCCATCTCCCCTTCAATCTCCGCTTTAGGAACTAAAGCGGCTACGGAGTCAATGACAATAATGTCAATAGCTCCAGATGAAATCAAATGTTCTGCTATTTCTAAAGCTTGCTCCCCATTGTCTGGTTGAGAGATTAACAGGTTCTCACAGTCGATACCTAATTTCTCTGCATAGGAACGATCAAAAGCGTGCTCCGCATCGACGAAGGCGGCTAAACCACCTGCCTTCTGCGCTTCCGCAATCATATGCAAAGTCAAGGTTGTTTTTCCAGACGATTCTGGGCCATAGATTTCTACTACACGACCTCTAGGTACACCGCCAATTCCTAAGGCTAAGTCTAATCCCAATGAGCCCGTTGAAATAACTGGCACATCCATCACTTTACTATCTGATAAACGCATAACGGTACCTTTCCCGTACGCTTTATCTAATTTCTCTAACGTAGTTTGTAAAGCTTTTAACTTTTCAGCCGCTAGGCCTTGCGCATCACTAGCTTGTTTCGCCATTTTCGTATTTTATCTAAAAATTTATGGGGCAATCGACTATATTTGTTTTATCGTTTGGCCTATACAAAAATAGAAAATTGCCTCTAATTTTTTATACAATCAATTGATAATAAATTGTGCTTTGTCGTGAAAAATCAGACTCTTGTTATTTTTCTATTCTTATGTTCTTACTTGAGCCTTTTCGCTCAAGAAAATAATGCATTAGTCTCTGGCGAAAATCTAAAATACCGAATCCATTTAGGGTTTATTAATGCAGCAGAGGCAACGATTAAAAGCAGCCCAAACACTTTCACCATTGATGATCAAATCGTGCGTAAGGTAGAAATAGAAGGAAAGACTACTGGCGTTTTAGAGTTATTCAGTCCGTTAAGGGATTATTGGTCTGCTCAAATCGATACAAAAACCCTTCTTCCTATAAAGACTGAAATGCGCAAACGTGAAGGGCGCTACCGCAAGGAGGAAACCGTTCTGTATCAAATGGACAAAGGTTTTGCGAAAATAACCTCTCCACAAAACAAACCGGTAACCAGTACGATGGCGGGGCCTAAAGATTTATTAGATCTCATCTCTGCTTATTATTTCTTGCGAAGTAAACCCGTGGCAGACAAGAAACCAGGTTCTAAATGGTCCGCGCAGGTATTAGTAGATAGTAAAATTTATGAACTGGTATTAGTGGTGAAAGCGAAAGAAACCATTGAAACGGAAGCAGGGAAACGATCAAGCATCAAAACCAATATTCTTTTGCCTAAAAATAATTTATTTAAAGAGGAGGATGCGATACGTTTGTGGATCAGTGACGACGAATACCAGGTGCCGTTGAAAGTCCAAGTCAACTTAAAAATCGGTTTTTTAACCATCGACTTAGTCGATTATAGTATTCAAGGCAAGAAAATCTATTTTCCTAAGGCCTCCTTATAAGCGGCTAATACTCGGCCGCGCGCAAACTCGTGATTGACGATAGGTGCAGGATAGGTCAATTCTTGTAATTCAGGGACCCATTTTTTGATGTAGGCCAAAGATTGATCGAATTTTTGCGTCTGTAGAGTGGGATTAAAGACTCTAAAATAAGGAGCCGCATCACAACCCGAACCTGCTGCCCATTGCCATCCCCCATTATTTGCTGCAAAATCAAAATCCAATAATTTCTCTGCAAAATAAGCTTCTCCCCAGCGCCAATCGATTAATAGATGCTTCACTAAAAAGCTCGCCACAATCATTCTCACTCGATTGTGCATAAAACCAGTGGCATTCAATTCTCGCATCCCTGCATCAACAATCGGGTAACCTGTTTTCCCTTCACACCAGGCCTTGAATTCCTCTTCGTTATTGCGCCAGTTCATACGATCGTATTCTTTTCTAAATGAATGTCGTTCAGATATATGTGGAAAATGATGCAGAATATTAAAATAAAAATCACGCCAAATCAATTCATTCAACCAAACTTCGGACTTTCCTAATGCCTGACGAACTAAAGAACGAATTGACACCGTTCCAAAACGCAGATGCACCGAGAGTCTGGATGTTCCTGGTTTGGCAGGAAAATCACGGTCCTGAGCATAGGATTTAATCAACTCATCCGCCACAATGGCCTGAGGGAAAAGTAAACCAGATGGCTGAAAACCAATATCAGATAATGAGGGAATGCTAAACGTCGCAGAAACATAATTTCTACTAGCAGAGGAAGGAAAATTAGGCAGAACAATTTCGGCTAATAAGGCTTTCCACTTGCGGGAATAAGGCGTAAAAACGGTATAGGGCGTACCAGCACCTGACAAAACCTCGTCTTTCTCAAAAACGACTTGATCCTTAAACGTTTTGAATTCTACCCCTTTTTCTTTGGCGAACGAGCTTACTGCTACATCGCGATCCAAACCATACCGTTCGTAATCGTGATTGGTATA
The DNA here is from genome assembly GCF_019916085.1 of Aquirufa lenticrescens. Classification (NCBI taxonomy): domain Bacteria; kingdom Pseudomonadati; phylum Bacteroidota; class Cytophagia; order Cytophagales; family Flectobacillaceae; genus Aquirufa; species Aquirufa lenticrescens. The sequence continues at coordinate 4,484 of NZ_CP049834.1, forward strand.
GATACGGGCCACATCCCATTCGTTCAATAACTCTTTGAAGATATCAATAGGATTACCGTGTTTGACACAAAGATGACCTCCTATCGCCTCACTTAACTGTGTGATTGATTGATGAATAAACTCCACTCGGCCATCTTTTTTAGAAGGTAGTCGATCTAGGATGTTTGTGTCAAAAATAAAGAGAGGAAGGACGGGATCTTTTTCAGACAAGGCTTGGAATAATCCTGCATTGTCTTCAATTCTTAAATCACGTCTAAACCAAAATATGGAAACTTTTTTCATCCTCTATGTATCTTAAAGGGGTAAACTACGCAGATTCTAGATTGTTTCAAAAATTTACCTTGACAAGCCCCCCTTCAATATGGTATATTTGTAGATTATAAATATTCAAACCCGCTGAGAATGAAATTATCTGAATTCAGATTTGATTTACCCCAAAACTTAATTGCTCTTAACCCTACCGAGAATCGCGAAGATGCGCGTATGATGGTGGTTAATCGTAAGAATAAGACGATTGAACATAAGAAATTCACGGATATCATCGACTATTTTGGCGAAGGTGATGTCTTAGTTACAAACAATACAAAAGTTTTCCCTGCTCGTCTTTACGGTAACAAGGAGAAAACAGGAGCTCAAATCGAGGTCTTTTTATTAAGAGAATTAAATAGAGAACACCGTCTTTGGGACGTATTAGTAGATCCAGCTCGTAAAATCCGTGTGGGTAATAAATTGTATTTCGGTGATTCTGACCTAGTGGCTGAGGTTATCGACAATACCACTTCTCGGGGACGTACGATTCGTTTCCTTTACGATGGAGATCATGATGCATTAATGCAGGCCATCCATGAATTAGGCGAAACACCACTTCCGGACGAGATTCGCTTTAAAAGAGCAGCGACTGAAGATGACCGCGATCGTTTCCAAACTATATATGCAGAGCACGTAGGTGCGGTGGCGGCTCCTACAGCGGGTTTACACTTTTCGAAGATTGTTATGAAGCGTATGGAATTAAACGGCGCTCAGTTCACTCCTATTACTTTGCACGTCGGTTTAGGTACTTTCCGTCAGGTGGATGTAGAGGATTTGACCAAACACAAAACAGATTCAGAACACTTTATGATCGACGATTCGACTTGCAACTTTGTGAACGAAGCAATCGACAATAAAAAACAAGTATTAGCAGTAGGAACAACCGTTATGAAGGCTTTAGAGTCTTCTGTATCAGCTAGCGGCCACTTAAAGCCTATTAATAGCTGGACAGATAAATTCATCTTCCCTCCCTACGAATTTAAAATCCCTACAGCTTTATTAACGAATTTCCACCTTCCAGAATCGATTCTATTAATGATGGCATCGGCATTTGGTGGTCACGAGTTAATCACGGAAGCGTACAAACAAGCCATCAAAGAGAAATACCGTTTCTTCTCGTATGGTGACGTGATGTTAATCATCTAATTGAAATAATCGGGTTTGCTTTGAAAAAATATGCCATTATTGTCGCAGGGGGTTCCGGTCAGCGTATGCAGAGTGCGGTCCCGAAGCAATTTTTGCTTTTGCAGGGCAAACCCGTTTTATACCATACCCTCGCTGCCTTTTACCAGGCAGATGCTACCACAGAAATAATTCTGGTATTACCAGTTGATCAATTTTCCTACTGGGAAACGCTAGTTGCAGGATTACCACCTATTCCACATCGTTTGGTCGCTGGAGGCAATTCCCGGTTCCAAAGTAGTCAACATGCGATTCAAACCTTGACGGAAGACGGAATGGTAGCCATCCACGATGGAGTAAGACCCTTAATTGATCCTGACTTGATTACTGCTAGTTTTAAAGCGGCTTCTGAAAAAGGGAATGCGGTTTTAGCTGTAGCTTCTAAGGATTCTGTTCGGTTTTATTCATCTGATATGGATGCCTTTAAACACTTAAATCGTGAATCAATTCGTTTGATACAAACTCCCCAAATCTTCTCCGTTAAAGACTTACAAGAAGCCTTTCAACAAAGTTATTCGGAGGATTTCACCGATGATGCACGTGTAGTAGAAGCTTTAGGAATACAAATTAACCTAGTAGAAGGATCTTATAAAAATATCAAAATCACCACACCGGAGGATTTGTTATTAGCTGAGGTCTTAATGAAATAATCTATGAAAAACGCTTGGAATTGGATTGGAAAGAGCATCCTACAGTTTAAATTTACCCTATTAGGATTCATTCTTTTACTGACGATTGGCTTAGGATTTAAGGCAAGCCAAATCCAACTTAGCTATGAATTAGCCAAGATCCTTCCTGCTTCAGATGAGCGTTTTCAACTCTACGAAGGATTCAAGAAGAAATATGGAGAGGATGGTGCTGTCATGGTTATCGCAGTCGAAAATCCTCAAATATTTAGCCCAGTCGAATTTAAGGCTTGGCGTGATTTGAGTAATGATGTCAAAAAGCAAGCAGGTATCAAGAATGTACTTTCCCTGGCGACATTGCCAGAATTATACATTGATTCCGTTGAGAAGAAATTCAAAACGCGTCCTTTATTAGATAGTACATTAACTTTAAATGAGAGCAACTTAGTTGCCTTTAAATCAAAATTAGACCAACTACCTATCTACAAAAACTTCCTTTACACGGAAGACCTGAAGACGCATTTACTGTTGATTACCTTAGATCAAAAGGTCATCAATGATAAAGGACGCATTACTTTGGTCAGAAAAATCAAAGCGTTAGGCGAGCAATACCAAGCAAAAATGAAGCATTCGGTGCATATGACAGGTATGCCTTTCATCCGCACCGAATATACATCGCAAGTAACGAAGGAATTAAGCTTGTTTTTGGGTTTAGCCATCCTGGTAACTTCATTAATCTTGTTGTTCTTCTTCCGCTCTTTTCAAGTCGTGTTCTTTGCGAATATCGTGGTCTTGGTGGGCATCGTGGCTTCATTAGCGACTATTGTGTTCTTTGGATTTAAGATCACGCTTCTATCTGGTTTAATACCTCCACTTATTGTCGTGATCGGAATTCCGAATGTGATTTTCTTATTGAATAAGTACCACGAGACCTATTTAGCAGGCAAAAGCAAGGAAGAATCCTTAATCGAAAGTGCATCAAAAGTGGGGAGAACGTTATTCTTAGCTAATTTGACTACTTCGATTGGTTTTGGGGTTTTTGCCTTTACGGGATCAGCTTTGTTAGTTGAGTTTGGGATTGTGGCCGCGTTGAATGTGATGATCACCTTCTTTGTTTCGCTAGTATTGATTCCTATTTTCTTTAGTTTTTTAGCTCCTCCACAGCAGAAAGATTTAGCGCATTTCGAGTCAGTGAGAGTGAACAAATTCTTAAACCGAGTGGATATTTGGGTGCTACATCACCGGAAGTTTATCTATGGGTTCATTTCGATCGTGTTAGTTATCTCTTTCTATGGCCTGAGTAAAATTCAAGCCGTGGGTTATATTGTGGACGATTTGCCACGGGATAATGCCATTTTTACGGATTTAAAGTTTGTAGAAGATCGCTTTAAGGGCGTCATGCCTTTTGAGGTGAATATCGATGCGTTTGAAAAAGGGAGAGCGTTGACGCCGGAGCTTTTGGCCAAAATAAAACGAACTGAAAAATTAGTTGCTAAGTATCCAGAATTCACCCAAGGCCTTTCCATTCTGACGGCCACTAAATACTTGTATCAAGTATACCGCGGCGGAGATCCTAAATACTTCACTTTACCGGGAATCGATGAATTAGCTAAGCTAAAAGACTTTCAATCGAGTCTTGATGGCAAAAACAACAATTTATTTGCTGGGTTCATCGATAAAGACAAACGTTTCACGCGCATCAGTTTCCAAATGCAGGATGCCGGAACGGTACGTACAAAACAATTATTTGATGAGATCCAGCCTAAAATCGACAGTATTTTTAGAACCGATATCGAATCGGGCGAATTACTCCCGAAAGGTGATAAAAGAGGTTACCAAGCCGATGTGACAGGTAATTCTGTGATTTATGCATTCCAAACAGAATACTTGCAAGTCAACCTCATCGAAAGTACCATTACAGCTATCATTTTGATTTGCATCCTGATGGCACTCTTATTCCGTTCATGGAAAATGGTATTAATTTCTACCCTACCGAGCTTAATTCCATTGATTATAACAGCTGGTCTGATGGGGTACTTCGGAATCGCATTAAAGCCTAGCACGATTTTAATTTTCTCCATTGCTTTCGGTATTTCCAGTGATGGTACCATCTATTTCTTGACTCGCTACAAAGAAGAGTGGGGTAAAAACAATCAAAACGTTCAAAGAGCCGTTCAAACGACTATTTTAAAAACAGGGGTTTCGATGTTCTACACAGCCATGATCCTGTTCTTTGGCTTCTTTATATTTACGGCATCTACTTTTAAAGGAACGCAGGCCTTAGGTATTTTGGTTTCAGTCACTCTATTGATGGCGATGATTTGTAACTTGATTTTATTACCAGCCTTCTTATTAGGATTAAATAAAAAAGAGATTTCCACCATTTTAGAGGAGGATTTGTAAATGGCTGAGACTAAACCTTCCTTATATACACTATCCTTCTTTTTGCTTTGCTTGAGCAACTTTTTGTTTTCAGCTAGTTTTTCGATGATAATTCCTGAATTACCGGATTATTTAGCGAGCCTCGGTGGAAAAGAATACATAGGCTATACCATTGCCTTATTCACGCTAGCTGCGGGATTATCTCGTCCCTTTTCAGGTAAATTAACCGATCATATTGGACGTATACCCATCATGGCCTTCGGTTCGCTTGTTTGTTTTATCTGCGGCGGACTTTACCCGCTATTGCATACTGTCCAGGGGTTTTTATTTCTACGTTTTATTCATGGAATGTCTACTGGGACTAAACCCACTGCAACGGCAGCTTATGTAGCAGATGTCATCCCGGAAGACCGCAGAGGAGAAGCTCAAGGTAGTTTAGGCATCTTTACAGCGACTGGAATGTCCATTGGGCCTGCGATAGGCAGTTTCTTAGCCTCAACATATGGTTTAGACCAAATGTTTTACATCTCATCCGTCTTTGCCCTAGCCTCCATCCTCATTTTAAGTCGAATGAAAGAGACGCTGCCAAAGGCTATGAAATCACGATTCAGTCTCTCCCTATTTCGGATTGGTTGGAAAGATGTGTTTGAACCCAAAGTCATTCCCGTTTTTTGGGTAATGCTGTTCGTGTCCTTTTCTGCTGGGGCGATGATTACCTTGATTCCTGATACTTCAAAGGTGGTAGGATGGTCAAATAAAGGCTTATATTTTACGATATACACCATTTCTTCTATTGTAATTCGGTTCTTTTTTTCCAAAGCGTCGGATCAATATGGACGAATTCCGGTGTTGATTTTTGGCTGCTTTATGCTAAGTCTTTCGATGTTCTTACTCGTATTTTCAGCCAATTCTTATCTTCTAATTGCTTCTGCTGTCATTTATGGAATCGCCTGGGGATTCAACACGCCTACTTTAGCAGCCTGGACCAATGACCTAGGCGACAAAAATCACATGGGTCGCGCTATGGCCACGATGTATATCGCCTTAGAGGCAGGAATAGGCATAGGCGCCTATGTTTCAGGCGAAATTTACCAAGGAGTGGCGAGCCAAATTCCTATTCCCTTTTTACTTGCCGCCTTATTATCTTTATTAGCTTTTCTCTTATTGTGGACAAAAAAACGAAATTGGACCTATGGAATTTAGCGAATACTTAATTCAAAAAAACATCTGTTCCGCTAGTTTTTCAGCGGCAGAACCAGCTCTCTTTCAAAACTGGTCAGAGGCATTTAATCTTCTTCACCCTGCTAGCTTCACCGAACAAAATAAGTTCATCATCAATAAAATCAGAAGAAAATATCCATTGAAAAAGGAGTAATTATTAACATTTATTGCCTTTATATTAGTAAATAACCGGAAAAACGTTGTACTATTCAAATAATAGATTCAGTCAAATATTTGAAATGTACTAAATCCGGAAATTTGTAAAAATTAATATCAAAGACAATGCCAGAAAGCAATTTGCAAAACCTATTCCCTGTTGCGGGGGAAATCCCTAAAGAATACGATCTTACGCAACCTATTGAACAAAAAGAATATTTGGTCAATGGCGAGATGCGTCAATGGAAAGGCAAGACGCAAGACGTTTGGTCTCCTATCTACGTGAAAACAGACAAAGGTTTCGAGCAAAAACGTATTGGCTCCTATCCAATCACGGATGCGGCAGATGCGATGGAAGTTTTGTATGCTGGTGTTAAGGCTTATTCCAATGGCCGTGGCGAGTGGCCGTCTATGACGGTAGCACAACGAATCGAATGCGTGGAGAAATTCACTCAAAAAATGATTCAAAAGCGTGACGAGGTAGTCAAATTGTTAATGTGGGAAATCGGTAAATCACTAGGTGACTCTCAAAAAGAATTCGACCGTACGGTTCAATATATTTACGATACGATTGGTGCCTTAAAAGATATCGATCGTACTTCTTCTACTTTCTTAATCGAAGAAGGAATTATCGGGCAAGTAAGACGTTCCCCATTAGGCGTGGTACTTTGTATGGGACCATTTAACTATCCGTTGAATGAAACCTTTACTACGTTGATCCCAGCATTAATTATGGGAAATATCGTCTTATTCAAACCACCGAAACACGGTACTTTATTACATTACCCATTACTTGAGGCGTTTAAAGATTCATTCCCTGCAGGTGTTATCAACACACTTTACGGACGAGGAAATTCGATTATCCCTCAGTTAATGGAATCAGGTAAGATCGATGTATTAACTTTAATTGGTTCTTCTAAAGTAGCGGATAAATTAAAGAAAATGCACCCGAAAGTAAATCGTCTACGTGCTATTTTAGGCCTCGACGCTAAGAATGCGGCGATCGTAACAGAAAGTGCTGATTTAGAATCGGCAATTAACGAATGTTTACTAGGATCACTATCTTTCAATGGACAGCGTTGTACAGCCGTGAAAATCATTTTCGTTCACAAATCGTTAGTTGACAAGTTTAATGAAGGTTTAGCGAAACGAATTAAAGCGCTTAAATTAGGTATGATGTGGGAGTCAGGCGTTCAAATCACTCCACTTCCGGAGCCAAACAAGCCAGCTTATTTAACTGAATTAATTGAAGATGCGAAGTTGCACGGAGCTAAAGTAATCAACGAACATGGTGGAGAAAACTTCAAATCCATCTTCTTCCCTGCGTTGTTGTATCCAGTTAACAGCAAAATGAAGGTATGGCATGAAGAGCAATTTGGCCCAGTGGTACCGGTTGTTCCATTCGAAAGCCTAGATGAGCCAATTGATTATATCCACGAATCCTCTCACGGGCAACAAGTGGCCATTTTTGGAACGGATGTTAATCAAATTTCCGAATTAATCGATGCGACAGTAAACCAAGTTTCGCGCGTGAACATTAACGCTCAATGCCAACGCGGACCAGACTCCTTCCCTTTCACAGGTCGTAAGGATTCTGCTGAAGGAACGCTTTCCGTTACAGCGGCTTTACGTTCATTCTCGATTCGTACTGTGGTCGCTACAAAAGCTACCCAATCGAACAAAGATATCGTAAATGCGATCGTAGAGAACCAACAATCGAATTTCCTATCGACAAGATTTATTTTGTAATCAGGTGATAAGTATGTAAAAAAAGGCCAGTGCTTTCGCGCTGGCCTTTTTTTTGTTATTTTAAAGCTGCTCTTTGTGCCTTCACAGCAGGATCAGTAATGAACTCATCATAGGTCATTAATTTGTCCAAATGACCTTTAGAACCAATTTCAATCACACGATTCGCGACGGTATCTGTCAATTGATGATCATGACACGTGAACAACATTGTTCCTGGGAATTCAATCATCCCATTATTCAAGGCTGTAATCGACTCTAAGTCTAAGTGATTCGTAGGCTCATCAAATAAGAGCACGTTCGCACCCGATAACATCATACGAGAGAACATACAACGTTGTTTCTCTCCCCCTGAGATAACTGTACACTTTTTCAATGCCTCATCACCTGAAAATAACATACGACCTAAGAAACCACGAATGAAACTTTCGTCTTTCTCTGTAGAGTATTGACGTAACCAATCCACTAGATTCATCGAATCATCTTCAAAGTATTTGGCATTGTCATTAGGCAAATAAGTCTGAGTAGTGGTTACTCCCCATTTATACTCACCCGTAAATTTCGTGTTTTCGCCGGCTAGAATATCCAATAAAGCGGTGATTGCCAATGAATCCTTAGCTAATAATGCCACTTTATCTCCTTTATTAATAGTGAAGGAAAGGTTCGTAAACAAAGGTACCCCATCTTCCGTGGTAGCCGATAAATTTTCCACACTCAATAATTGATCCCCTGCCTCTCTTTCTGGTTTGAAATTAATGAAAGGATACTTACGAGAGGACGGCTTAATATCATCCACTTGCAATTTATCCAACATTTTCTGACGAGAGGTAGCTTGTTTAGACTTCGCCACGTTCGCAGAGAATCGACGAATAAACTCTTCTAATTCCTTTCGTTTCTCGTCTGTCTTCTTGTTTTGATCTGTGCGTTGACGCGCAGCTAATTGAGAGGACTCATACCAGAAGGTATAAGTACCACCGTATAATTGAATTTTGCCAAAATCTAAGTCAGCTATGTGTGTACACACATTATCTAAGAAGTGACGATCGTGAGAAACCACAATCACCGTGTTTTTGAAGTTCATCAAATAACCTTCTAACCATAAAATGGAATCAATATCCAAGTTATTGGTAGGTTCATCCAGTAATAAAATATCAGGATTACCAAATAAAGCTTGTGCTAATAACACTTTCACTTTATCAGAACCATTTAAATCCTTCAATAAAGTATAATGTAGATCAGCTGAAATACCTAAACCACCCAATAAAGAACCAGCTTCCGATTCTGCTTCCCAACCATTTAATTCTGCAAATTCAGCTTCTAAATCCGCTGCTTTATTTCCATCCTCCTCGGTGAAGTCTTCTTTTAAGTAAATAGCGTCCTTTTCTAACATAATATCATAAAGACGCTTATTCCCCATAATCACTGTTTGCAATACCTCTACTTCCTCATATTCGAAGTGATTTTGCTTCAAAATCGACATACGCTCACCTGGGTTCATAGAAACAGAACCCGTTTGAGATTCAATTTCGCCCGATAATATTTTCAAGAAGGTCGATTTACCTGCGCCATTCGCGCCAATTAAACCATAACAATTACCTTCTGTAAATTTGATGTTAACTTCTTCAAAAAGGACTCTTTTCCCAAAACGAAGGGACACATTAGATACTTGCAACATAGGAGCTGGATTAAATAGGGTGCAAAATTACTAATTTTGGCACCGATTATCATATTTTTTTTGCAATTTCGAAACGAAATAGAGACTATGGAACCCACAAATTCGGCTGAAACTTTGCATCTGCGCCTAAACGCTGAGAATTTCCGGGAGCAATTATTAGCTCACCCGAAAAAGGATATCCGAATTAAAACGGTACAGATTGAAATCTCTAATGAATATTTCCTTTTAATTCCCAATACCTTTGATTCACCTACGTACCGCTTAGGCTTTCTTGAAAAAGCATTAGGTGAACACGCATTAGTAGGAAAAGAAATACAACAACAAGCCATTTCAGCAGAAGATGCCAACTTAGTCTTTTTAGTTCCTAGTGATTGGAAAGATCATATATCAGCACATTTCCCCTATGCAAAAATTAGCTACACTCACACGTTAGCCACGTGCTTACAACGAAACGATCAACAATTAACGCTTTATATAGAAGGGAAATTTGCTTTTGCTAGCCTTTACCAAGGAAACAAATTACAATTAGCGAATGTATATCCTTTCGAATCAGCCATTGAATTAGCCTTTTACTTGCAATCCATCAGAGATGCATTTTCTTTAAATTGGACCTTATACCCACCCTTATTGGTATCTGGATCAGAGGAAATTGCTGACGCATCACTCTATCAAATACCTTATGTCCAATCCTAAAAAAGCATTTTTTCCAGGTTCTTTTGATCCTTTTACGAAAGGACACGAAGATATTGTACTTAGAGCTTTGGCTTTATTTGATGAAGTGATCATAGGTATAGGCCAAAACTCCTCCAAGTCACGCTATTTTCCATTAGAGAAGATGGAAGATTACATTCGCAAGACATTTGAAGGAAAGCCAGTTTCAGTGGTGACTTATCAAAACCTAACAGCGAATGTGGCCCACGAATATGGTGCCAAATTTATCATCAGAGGATTACGTAATACAACGGATTTCGAGTATGAAAACTCGATATCGCAAGTGAATAGACACATTCACAACGAGTTAGAGACGGTATTCTTAATCACTTCGCCTCATTTAGCACCTATAAGTTCCACCATTATCCGCGATTTGCATCGCTACGGAAGTCCAGTGGATCAATACTTGCCTTATACCTTAGACTAATTTCTTGAATTTTTCGATGACGTAACGAATCGAAGAGTAGGTATTGGTTAAAGCCTGTATTTGCTTCTTCTCATTCAACCACTCTACTTTCTCAATACCTTCTTCCGTTTGCGGGATAAGTTTTCCAGTGAAGTTAGTATTCATCGAATACCAACGTGTTTTCTTTAAAACCAACTTGTTCTTGTGCGTATAAGTATGGTAGGTAGTACAAATTTTATAGCCTAAAATTGCCTTTACATTACACTCTTCTTCTACTTCTCTAACTGCCGCTGTTTCAAATTTCTCATTCTTCTCCAATTTACCTTTAGGCAAATCCCATTTTCCTAAACGATACATCCATAAAACGTCTTGATCCTGATTAACTACCACTCCACCAGCAGCTTCCACTAGCTGATATAGCTTCACAATCTTTTGCTTAAACAGCTTACGGTCTTCCACAATAAGGTATAGCGCGTGAAAATGAATACCCGATTTAGCGTGCAAATTCATCAGAATTTTCTCTACTTGGTCTGTGCTTGCATTGATGATGCAGGTATGACCGCTGAAGTTCTCCACCTTCAAAGGAGATAAACGAGCGTCTAGGACTAGATCAAAATCCTCTTTAGATGGCATTTCTCCCAACTCCTTCTTCTTCACAATTCTGATCGGTCGATCATCAATAAAAATTACCATCTTTTCAATTTTGTGTGGCAAAATTAGAATTAAATAGTGAAAGATAGACTGAATAAATTATTTTTGTAAATATAAATTCAGAAACAACCCTCATGCAAAATTTGACGATTCCTCAAGAAGTAGCCCAACACCTATTAAAGATTCAAGCGATTCAATTACGTCCGGATCAACCTTTCACTTGGGCATCTGGCTGGAATTCTCCCATTTATTGCGATAACCGCGTTTCCTTGTCTTTTCCTGAGGTACGTACTTATATCAAAAATTGCTTGTCCGCAGCTGTAAAAGCCTACTTCCCGCAAGCAGACATCATTGCTGGGGTAGCAACCGCTGGAATTGCGCAAGGTGCTTTAGTAGCTGATTTTTTAGACTTACCCTTTTGTTACGTTCGTCCTGAGCCTAAAAAACATGGAATGGGAAATCAAATCGAAGGTAAAGTGGAAAAAGGCCAAAAAGTCGTTTTAATCGAAGACCTTATCTCCACAGGTGGAAGTTCATTAAAGGCAGCCGATGCTCTGAAAGAAGCCGGTGTTGAAGTATTAGGTATGGTTGCCATCTTCACCTATGGTTTTGAAATTGCTTCAGATAATTTCAAAAATGCAAATATTCCCTTGTATACATTAAGCGACTATAATGCACTAATCGAAGAGGCCGTAAAATTAGATTACGTAACGGAGACTCAATTATTAACCTTACAAGACTGGAGAATTTCACCAAGCACTTGGCGAAAATAATTAAGCAAGCATATAGCCATCGCCATCTGTCGATTGTATCATCCCTTTTAATTCTAAATTCAACAGAATAAGTGCTAGTTCGTCTTGTAGAATTTCGGAGCGTTGCAATAGTTCATTGGAAGATAATTGTCCTTCCCGGTGTAACAAGGAAATGATGGTGGTTTCATTCAACGTGAAAAGCTTTTGACTAAGTTCAGGGTGAAATGCCAAACGATCTTTTGCTTGCTCCCAATTCAACTCCTGCATAAAATCATCCCACGAAGTATAAATCGTAGCTTTATTGTTGCGAATCAGTAGATTACAACCTTTCGAAAATGGTCGATTTAAACTGCCGGGCACAGCGAAAACGGTTCGATGGTAATTAAGCGCATAATCAGCGGTTATGAGTGCCCCTCCTTTTTCTGCCGCTTCCACAATCACAGTGGCATCTGAAAGACCTGCAATAATACGATTTCTAACCGGAAAATGATAGGATGCTGGAGGTATGTGTGGGGCGTATTCTGAAAGTAAAGCACCGGTAGCTAAAATTTGATCTACATACATGGCATTTTCATGCGGGTAAATGTGACGAAAACCGCCAGCTAATACGGCGATAGTAGGAACATCAAATTTCAAACAAGCTTTGTGCAGTGCGATGTCGATACCTCTGGCAAAACCACTCACCAGAATAACCTCATCTTTGATGGCAGACTGTACTAGTTCTTCTGTTACCTTTTTACCAACATCACTCGCGTGACGCGTCCCTACCACTGCCACGATACGGTGTGCATTCAAATCTGTCTTCCCTTTTTTAAAAAGAATTAAAGGGGCATCATAGACATCTTTTATTCTCTGTGGATATTCTGAATCTTCGAAATAAAGAATTTGAATTTGATCTTCTGCACAAATTTGAACCGTCTTTTCAGCTTCTCGCAAGGCTTCCGCTGCAAATGATTGATAGGAAGCTAATCGGAAAATATCGGATAAATCAGGATATAGGGAAGCTAGTTTTTTACCTTTTACAGGTCCAACCTCAGGAAGATAGGTTAAGGCGATTTGGTAAACGGATAAGGAATAAGTGGTTTTCATCGGAGTAATTTTCCGAAACCTACGCTTATTCCATGTCTAAATCGGCCTTCATCCCTTGTAAAAAATCACGAATATCAGTTAGTTGATTAATGATGTTTTGATTAGGATTTTTTTCCTTGCCTTTGAAATTCAATGCTTGCTTAGCTCCTTCAATGGTCAAGCCTCTTTCATCGATCAAACTAACCAAAACCTTGATTTTTTCAATATCTGCAGGGGTATATTTACGGATACCAGAACCTGCGCGTTTGGGTGACAAATGAGGAAATTGAGTCTCCCAATAGCGAATCTTAGAGGTGTTCACCTTGAAAATGGCCGCTACCTCCGAAATTGAATAATATTGCTTGCTTAATTCCATCAATAATTTTAAACCCAAAATGGGCTTCTTCAAAAAATAGACTTAATTTTGTGATTCCATTTATCAGGACTCCTTTAGTAAAAATACAAAGGTTCCATTCATTTTACAATAAAACGCATGACCTCTTCTCAGATACGTCAACAATTTTTGGATTTCTTTCAATCTAAAGGCCATTTAATTGTTCCTTCTGCTCCTTTGGTGGCTAAAAATGACCCTACCCTTTTGTTTAACAACTCGGGGATGGCGCAATTCAAAGATTTCTTTTTAGGCAACGGTACTCCGCCCTCAAAAAGAATCGCGGATACGCAAAAATGCCTTCGAGTGTCAGGAAAGCACAATGACTTAGAGGATGTGGGGTTTGATACCTACCACCACACGATGTTTGAGATGTTAGGTAACTGGTCTTTTGGCGATTATTTTAAACAAGAGGCACTTACTTGGTCATGGGAATTATTAACGGAGGTATTTAAATTACCGAAAGACCGCATCTATGTATCGGTTTTCGAAGGTGATAAAAAAGATGGGGTTCCGTTTGATCAAGAGGCATTCGATATTTGGAAGGCCATTGTGGGCGAGGATCGCATCATTTATGGTAATAAAAAAGATAATTTCTGGGAGATGGGCGAAACAGGACCTTGTGGACCTTGTTCTGAAATCCATATTGACTTAAGAAATCAAGACGAAGTAGATTCGATTCCAGGAAAAAGCCTAGTGAATGCGGACCACCCGCAAGTAGTAGAGATTTGGAATAACGTATTTATGCAGTTTGAAAGAATGGCAGATGGTTCTTTGGTACCGCTTCCGAACAAACACGTAGATACAGGAATGGGCTTTGAACGTCTTTGTATGGCGATTCAAGGAAAGCAATCGAATTATGATACGGATGTTTTCCAAGGTACTATTCAATATATCGCTTCGAAAAGTGGAAAGAAATACGGAGACGAAAAATGGGCTGACATCGCGATGCGCGTTATTGCTGACCATATTCGTGCCATCGCCTTTACGATTGCAGATGGACAATTGCCTTCTAACAATAAAGCAGGCTATGTCATCCGTCGAATCTTACGTCGTGCAGTGCGTTATGGCTATACGTATTTGGACTTCAAAGAGCCTTTCTTGCACTTATTAATCCCTGGATTAGCGAAACAATTCGAAGGAGTCTTTGATGAATTAATCTCACAAGAAGCCTTTGTAGCTAAAGTGATATATGAAGAGGAAGTATCCTTCTTACGCACTTTGTCTTCCGGATTAGTTCGTCTAGACAAATTAATGGAAGATTGTTCTGGCAAAGTATTATCAGGCGATGACGTGTTCGAATTAAATGACACCTACGGTTTTCCAGTTGACTTAACGGCTCTAATTGCTCGTGAGAAAGGTTTGGATATCGATGAGTCTGGATTTAATGCAGCATTGAAGGCTCAAAAAGAGCGTTCGCGCAAAGATGCAGGCGCTAGTGCTGAAGATTGGGTAATCGTGAACGAAGGTGATGAAGTAAGCTTTATCGGATACGATTCAAATGAGACAGATACCCAAGTTTTAAAATACCAAAAGATTCAAAATAAGGCTGGTGTTCAATACAAAGTTGTTTTAGAAACGACTCCTTTCTATGCTGAATCCGGTGGACAAGTGGGCGATACAGGTGTTTTTGTTTTCGCTACATCAGGTATTTCTCTTCCAGTGATTGATACGAAGAAGGAGAATGATTTGATTGTACATATCTTATCAGATGCGCGCATTGAGACTCTAGCGAGCGAACCAGTGAAAGCGAGCATTGCTACGTTACGTCGTCGTGCTATTACACACCACCACAGTTCTACTCACTTGATGCAAGCCGCTTTACAAGAAGTGTTAGGTAAGCACGTGGCGCAAAAAGGTAGCTTAGTGAACGAGGATTTATTGCGATTTGACTTCTCTCACTTCCAAAAAGTAACGGATGAAGAGATTAAGCAAATCGAGCAGATTGTGAATGCCAAAATCGCAGAGAACATTCCTTTGTTAGAAGAACGAAACGTTCCTATTGCAGAAGCGAAAGAAAAAGGGGCTATGGCCTTATTTGGCGAAAAATACGGGGATTTTGTGCGCGTGATTACTTTTGACAAGAACTTCTCGGTTGAGCTTTGTGGAGGAACACACGTTCCGTCTACAGGTGAAATTGGCTTATTTAAAATCACTGCAGAAAGTTCTGTTGCTACGGGCGTTCGTCGTATTGAAGCCATCACTTCTCAAAAGGCTTATGAATTATTAAGCGAGCAAGAAGCTTTATTGAGTGAGATCAACGACTTATTGAAAGCGCCAAAAGATCTGGTTAAGGCGGTGGCTAACTTAATTGAGAGTAATTCTTCACTACAAAAAACGGTTGCAGCTTACCAACAGAAAGAAATTTCAGGTTTAAAAAATAGCCTAGTAAAAGAAATCGTGGCTGGACCTATTAATTCCATCATTAAACAAGTATCTGCTCCTACGGCAGATGCATTGAAGAATTTAGCTTTCGATTTACAAGAAAACCAAGAGAACTTATTCGTGCTATTGGCGGCTGAAATCGAAGGAAAAGCTAGTTTAGCGATTTCCATTTCGAAAGGCTTAGTAGATAGCAAAGGATTAGATGCGGGTAAAATCATTCGTGATTTAGCCAAAGAAGTACAAGGTGGTGGAGGTGGACAGCCATTCTTGGCTACGGCAGGTGGTCAAAATCCAGCAGGTATCCCTAAGTTATTAAGTTTAGCGCCTTCTTATATCGTCTAAACTCCATGAACTCTATCCCCTTTTCTCCCTTTACAGAGGTGGCTAAACAGCTGGACCAATGGGGCGAAAAG
Organism: Aquirufa lenticrescens; assembly: GCF_019916085.1. Taxonomy (NCBI): domain Bacteria; kingdom Pseudomonadati; phylum Bacteroidota; class Cytophagia; order Cytophagales; family Flectobacillaceae; genus Aquirufa; species Aquirufa lenticrescens. Next base: position 20,558 of record NZ_CP049834.1, read on the forward strand.
GGGATTCCTTTTGTCTTTTTAGTCGATTATTCACTGGAAAATGCCTGGGCAGGATCTGAAGAAGAGGCGAAAGACTTAGGAATACTTTTTGAATTTGATGGATCTGGCATCCTGTCTGAACAGGTATCCTTTCAGAAAACTCCCCTTTCATTCGAATCGTATGCTGAGAAATTCAAACAAGTTCAAGCTGGTTTAAAAAGGGGCGATTCGTTTCTCTTGAATTTAACTGCCGAAACACCCATAGAGACATCTCTTCACCTCTCTGAGATTTTTCAAAGAGCGGACGCTCCCTACAAAATACGGTGTAGAGATCAATTCACTTCTTTTTCTCCGGAGACCTTCGTGCGAGTTCAAGGAAATAAAATTTCTTCTTTTCCGATGAAGGGTACGTTAGAGGTTACTGCGAATTCAGATGCACGTCAACTTCAAAACGATCCTAAAGAAAAGGCGGAGCATGCCACCATCGTGGATTTAATCCGCAATGATTTAAGTAAAGTAGCTTTTCCTATTCGTGTAGAAAAATACCAATACATCGAACGGGTGAAAACAAATTCGGGGGAACTTTGGCAGATGTCCTCTAAAATTAGCGGAGAATTAATACCAGAATTACGCAATAAATATGGTTCCATTTTACTTGAATTATTACCCGCTGGATCCATTACCGGAGCACCTAAAAAAGCGACAATGCAACTTATTAAAGAGGCCGAACAATATGACCGCGGATTTTATACCGGAATTATGGGTAAATTTGATGGAAAATCATTCAATTCTGGCGTGATGATTCGATTTATCGAAAAACAAAATGAGGGACTTGTTTTCAAAAGTGGCGGCGGCATCACCGTATTTTCTGATGTCAAAAAAGAATACGACGAATTAATCCAAAAAGTTTATCTCCCCTTTTAACATGTTCTCTTTCTTAGAAACCATCTGCATACAAGACGGAAAAGCGCAACATCTGGATTTCCACCAGATGCGGGTCAATGAGACTTTTGACCAATTTTTTCCGGAATGGGAACCGTTCGATGTGGAAGACCTTGTCTCAGAACAGTCATTGCCTACAGAAGGAACACATCGACTTCGTATAACGTACCAAGAGGATCCAGAAACCATTGAAATTCTACCTTATACTAAAAAGGATATTAAACGATTCGCTTTAGTGGATACAGGAGAAATCGATTATGGCTTTAAATGGAGCGAGAGAGGTTTTTTTCAAACCTTTTTAGAGGCTCACCCAGAAGCAGATGAGGTGATTTTTGTGAAAGATGGAAAAGTGCAAGATTGCAGTATGGCGAATTTAGCGTTTTTGAAAGAGGGGATTTGGTACACGCCGGAAGATCCTTTGCATTGGGGAACAACAAGAGCACGATTGATTATTGAGGAAGAGATAGAAGAAACTGATATTTTAGTTGAAGAATTATCCTCGTATGAACGCGTTTGTTTAATTAACGTATTTCGACCACTTTCGTTGGAAAATTCCCTTTCGGTAGCCGAATCTATTTTGTAAATTGATCTATGTCTACCGATAAAAGTCCCAGCTTTTTATTGCACCAAAAGTTTCCTTTTGAACCCACGCCCTCTCAGGCGTCCTTGTTCCAAAAGTTAAGCACTTTTGTACTCAATAAAGACGAATGGGCTCCTTTGACCTTCATTATCAAAGGCTATGCCGGTACAGGAAAGACGACTGTTATTTCGACCTTAATTAAAATCTTACCTGCCTTTGGCTATAAGACACAATTAATGGCCCCTACTGGCCGTGCTGCCAAGGTGATGGCTAATTATGCCAAGAAAAAAGCGAGCACTATTCATAAAAAGATTTATCGCCAAGTAAGTAACCCGCATTCTGGGGCACTGAGTTTTCAGCGAATGAATAATTATGCCACGAACACCGTATTTATCGTGGATGAGGCGTCGATGATTACGGATGAATCAGATTTTGGTACCAATAGCTTATTAACCGATTTAATCGAATACGTATTTACGAATCCGGAGAATGGCCATACGGGTAATAAATTAATCTTCGTGGGGGATACAGCTCAATTGCCTCCCGTAGGTAAAAGCCTCTCTCCTGCTCTTTCTAGAGATTATATTTCCTCTGAATTCCACATGGAAGTGCTGGATCATGAGTTAATTGATGTCATGCGTCAAGACCTGGATTCCGGTATTTTATACAATGCAACCGCTTTAAGGCAATTGCTCTTAGCGAATTCGACAGCCATTCAATTTAATACCAAATCCTTCAAAGATATCTTCCGAATGACGGGAGAAAAGATGGAGGATGGGATGCATTATGCTTACAAGAAGTTTGGGAAAGAAGAAACGATTTTACTGACACGATCAAACAAGAGTGCCGTTCAGCTGAATGAATTCGTCCGAAGAACGATTCTGTACCAAGAAGATGAAATATCCAGTGGTGATTTGCTCATGATCGTTCGCAATAATTACCATTGGCTTGATGAGGATTCTCCTGCAGGATTTTTAGCGAATGGGGATTTTGTGGAGATCATGAAGATCAAAAGAGAAGAAGAAATGCATGGACAACGGTTCCTAGATGTTTCTTTGCGACTTTGTGACTATGAAGACCATCCGCCCATTGAGGCTAAAATCTTATTAGAGACCTTGCATTCCACGGAATCTGCACTAGGAAGAGAGGCAAACAAAAAGCTATATGATTCTGTTTGTGAGGATTATGCACATATTCCTAAGAAAAAGGAACGCACCGAGGCCATTCGTAAAGATCCCTATTTGAATGCTTTACAAGTGAAATTCGCCTACGCTTTGACTGTTCACAAATCACAGGGTGGACAATGGGCTGCGGTATTTGTAGATCAGGGCTATCTTAAGGAAGATCAAATTGATGCCGAATACCTACGCTGGCTATATACCGCTATTACCCGTGCGAGTCACGAAATATTCTTGGTCAACTTCCACAAACGCTTCTTCTAGAGTTTCGAGTTTGCAAAAGACTCACTCTCTGAGTCTAAGTAAGCATTCGATTCATAATGAAGCAACATAGATTCCATGGCTGACCTGATTTGGTCTAATTTATCTGTCCCAATCACTTGGGATAATTCTTTATCTACTTTTATCCGACATTCATTTAAGGCCGCTAAAAACTGTTCTCCTGAAACAGTCGTTTGAATTAAAGTCGCCCGTAAATCCTCTGGGTGTTTGAGATTCATCAAAAAGCCTTTCTCCGCTAATTCGTGCACTAATTTGCTAATCGCTTGTTTAGAAACGTGCACCTTTTTGGAAATCTCTGCCGCCGTTATTCCCTCTTCTTTCAAATTCATCATGACCATCACGTGACCTACTTTAAAGTCTTGGTAACCCATTTCAGCTAAATAATGGGCATTCAACGACTTGATAACGCGATAAGACTTCGCAAAAAGTCGAGTTAGAAACAATTCTGATTCCTCGCGGTGTTTATTCATAACACAAACTTAATACAAGTAATTTAGTCAACCAAATTGACTTTATTGAAAAATAAGCTAGCTTTGTAATCAAATCCATTCTTATGACAGATACGCATAAACCTAAAAAGAATTTACCTAAGATCATTCTAGCCCTAGTAGTCCTTTTAGGAGGCTATTATGGAATTAGTAAATACCGATACGCGACCACGCACGAAGACACAGACAACGCACAAATTGAAACCTATTTTGTTCCTGTATTGCCACGCGTTTCTGGTTTTGTGAAATCGGTAAGCGTTCATGATTATGAAATGGTGAAAGCGGGTACCGTTTTAGTCGAAATCGATAAGGAAGAGGCTAAACTTGCCTTATCTGAAATGGAAGTTGATTTAGATCAAGCAAATATCGATGTGACAGCTGCTAAAGCTAATTTGACTAGTCTTCAAAAAGCGATTCAAGCACAACAAGCGCAAGTAAAAACGGCTGAATATTTGAAAAATAAAGCGGAAAGAGATTTGAATCGCAATAGTGAATTAGAAAAAGCGAAGGCGATTACGCACCAACAATGGGTCGATACGAAAGATCAACTAGAGTTAGCTAATATCAAGTATTTTGGCTCGATTGATGAGTTGAATAGTACTAAGTCAAAATTAGCTATCCAAGAATCTGCGGTTAAGCGTGCAGAGAACTTAGTAAAAAACAAAGAGGTGAAGATTGCACAACAAAAATTGAAATTAAATTACTACACCATTTCAGCTCCTGTATCGGGAAGAATCGGAAAGAAATCCATAGAACCAGGTCAATTTATTCAGGTTTCTCAACCCTTAATGACGATTGTGGATAATAATACGTTTTGGGTAGTGGCTAACTTTAAGGAAACACAAGTTCAAAAATTACATGCTGGAATGGAGGCTGAGTTAACCATTGACGCTTTCCCTAAAGAGAAAATCAAAGGTAAAATCGTTTCTATTTCTGAATCAACTGGGGCGAAAACGTCTCTTTTGCCTCCGGATAATTCATCAGGTAACTTCGTTAAAGTAACCCAACGCATTCCTGTTAAAATTGAAATTTCAGATCTAGCTAAGTACAAATCCATGCTTCGCGCAGGTATGTCTTTAGAAGTATCTATCCCCTTGAACTAATTTCATGGAGCGCCCGCAAGGATTTGCCAAATTTATTATTGTTATAACGACCATCACGGCTGCTGTGATGGAGTTATTGGACACGACCATTGTCAATGTGGCCCTGAACCAGATTTCTGGTGCTTTGGGAGCTACGATTGAGGATATCGCGTGGGTTATTACTAGCTATGCCATAGCAAACGTGGTGATTATCCCGATGACAGGATTTTTAGGCGAGTATTTTGGCCGAAAAAATTACTACCTCGGATCGATGATTCTGTTTGGTATTGCGTCCTATTTCTGTGGGATGAGTGAAACGCTATGGGAATTAGTCTTTTGGCGATTTATACAAGGAATTGGTGGAGGAGCCCTCCTATCCACGTCACAAGCCATTTTATTTGATGCCTTTGAACCAGAAGATCGGCCCATGGCCTCTGGATTTTTTGGGATGGGTATCATCTTAGGACCGTCTTTAGGACCCGTTTTGGGTGGATATTTAGTAGATAATTTTCACTGGTCTGATATCTTCTTAGTCAACATTCCTATTTGCGTGATTGCGGTAATCCTAACCCTAGTTTATATCGACCGAAAGGAAGGCGAAGGGGCCAATCGAAAGAATATGGCGATCGATTATCTGGGAATATTGTTGTTAATGGTAACCGTAGGGGGTTTACAGTTCATGTTAGAAAAGGGAGAATCAGAAGACTGGTTTGATTCTCGCTTAATTAATATTTGCGCCTTTTTATTTGTGGGTGGCCTTGCTGCCTTTATTTACCGCGAATTACATACAAAATCTCCGGTCGTCAATATTCGTATTTTCCAAAACCAAACATTCACCATGAGTTCCATCTTCACGTTAGTGGGTGGATTCGGCTTGTTTACCTCTGTTTTCGTGTATCCGATTATGGTACAACGAATAAATGGTTTGACACCTACGGAAACGGGATTATCTTTAATGGTTCCCACCTTTTTAGGGGTCTTTTTGTTCCCAGTTATTGGTCGTGCACTTTCCAAAGGAGCAAAGCCACTTCCCTTCATGGTATTTGGCATTTTGATCTATATTGTATTCGGTTTTATCGGTGGTGAATCAACGAGCGATATGGGCCGTTGGGATTTCTTTCCTATGCAGATGCTTCGCGTCATCGGAGTTTCTTGTCTACAAATGCCCCTAATTAATCAGGCGGTAGCTGGTTTAAAGCCCCAAGAATATGCTTCAGGTATCTCCTTGACCAATATGATTCGTCAGCTGGGTGGTGCTTTTGGTATTGCAGTGGCTAATAATTATGCGACAACTCGTGCTGCACAACATCGTTCCGATTTACTAGCGAATGTAACGGCTGAAAATCCATTATTCCAGCAGCGATTCCAAGGAATTGCGCAATCGATGGCCCAGAAAACAGGCGAGATTGCTCGTGCCGGCGAAATGGCCTACAAGCAGATTGATATGGCGGTAACTAAGCAAGCCTATTACTTAGCTTATTTGGACACATTCCGATTAGTTTCCATCATTTTCATCCTAATATTTCCTTTCGTTTTCTTAATCAGAACTCCCAAGAAGGATAAAAAAGACATCGAGAAAATTTTAAAGGCCAGTGAAGAGGCCCATTAATCATATGAGAAAAATTGCCCTATTAACACTTTTAGCCTTGACAGCTCAAGCTCAGACGAATAGAGAGTTGAATACGCTTGTTCAGCAGGTATTGACCTACTCTCCTTCTATAAAGGCGCAAAAAACACAATTACAAGCGGGAGAAATCAAGACGCAAATACAAGGCTCTTATGCAAAACCAATAGTCGCATATGAGGCGGGCATAACGCGTATTGATCCTGTCTCGAAAGTCACCTTTGCCACTGGAGGAGTACCATCTGTATTGCAATTTCAGCCAAACATGAATTATAATACGAATTTCGTGGCGAGCCAAACGCTATATGATTGGGGAAAGAACAAATCAACCATTGACAAAATTCTTTTAGAGACGCGTCTTTCACAAACGCAGATTGATCAAACGGCTTTTGGATTAGCCTTCCAGATCGCGACAGTATATCACCAAATTCTTTTTTTACAAAACGTTGTCACGATTCAAAAGGCTGAATTAGGCCGAATCAATTCGCACAAAGCGATTGTAGAGAACCAAATCAAATTAGGTGAGGCTTTGGAATTAGATGTGATGGGACTGCGCATTCGCGTGCAAAATCAGGAAACAAAAATCACCGAGACCGAAACGCAAATCGATAAATTGATCGACTTCTTGCAAACGCAAAGCGGTCAAAAAGGGCTCAAAGACCAAATAAAAGCTATATTACTAGCGAATACGGCAAAAGGTGCCATAGATCAACATCCTACTATCCTAAGTTTAGAAGCAGAGAAATCGGTTTTCGAGCAAGAGATTGCTATCCAAAGTAAAGCGAGCACTCCTACCCTGGCGGGTTCAGCCTCACTTGGGGTGCGAAACGGTTATTTGCCCCGCATTAATGGAGAGGTGCCTGCGTTTGAGGATGACTTTAAATTGAATTCTTTGGTAGGCATTAAACTAACTGTACCTATCTATTCAGGAAAAAGGGCGAGCATGCAACAGAGTTTGGCCAAAATCCAACAAGAACGCATCACCTTTCAAAAAGAAGATACACAAACCAAACTTGCCTACGAATTACGTCAAGGACAAGCGAACTTAAGTCTAATTCAGGACAAATTAGCTACGCAGAAAAAAGTGATTGATCAGGCGAAATATGCCTATCAGCTAGGAGAAGCTCGTTATAAAGAGGGAACGATTAAGCAATTGGAATTAGACCAAATCCAAAACTTATTAGAAGAAGCCCAATTGCAGGAGGAGAATTTTAAATTTCAATTCAATCTCCAACAATTGGACTTGTTAAAAACGCAGGGCGTTAAATTTTGGGAACTATAAATTAAAGGTTGCCGCGACACCAGGATGGAAAAGTTTGCCATCATAAATCGTCAATCCTTTATTTAAGGCTTCATTTTGGATACAAGCCTCTGTCCAACCCAAATTAGCTAACAGATGCACATAGGGCAATGTCGCTTGAGTTAAAGCCATTGTAGAGGTTTGTGGAACCGCTCCAGGCATATTTGCCACGCAATAATGAACGATTCCATCGATTTCATATATTGGATTCTCGTGTGTGGTAGGTTTACAAGTCTCAATACATCCACCTTGATCCACCGCAACATCCACTAAAACCGTACCAGGAGCCATCTTCTTTAGGTCATCGCGTTTGATTAAATGAGGCGCTTTGGCCCCATGTAATAAAACGGCTCCTACCACTAAATCTACAGATGGTAAAGCTTCTTGAATCGCATAAGAAGTAGAAAACTGAGTGGAAACATTAGCTGGCATCACTTCATCCAAATAACGAAGACGCGCTAAATTCGTGTCCATAATCGTCACATTCGCGCCTAATCCCGCCGCCATCTTCGCCGCTTGCGTTCCTACTACTCCACCACCAAGTACTAACACATTAGCTGGTTTCACCCCAGGAACACCGCCTAATAACTTTCCTTTACCACCTTGAGGTTTACCTAAATAAAAAGCTCCCACTTGAATCGCCATGCGACCTGCCACTTCTGACATCGGAGTTAATAGCGGTAAACTACGATCCGCTAATTCCACTGTTTCGTACGCAATACATACCGCATCTGAACTTAGCATGGCGGAAGTTAATTCACGAGACGCAGCGAAATGGAAATAGGTAAATAGGATTTGATTCTTTTTAATCAGCGGAAATTCTGCTGCCAAAGGTTCTTTCACTTTCACAATCATATCAGCTATTGCATACACTTCAGCAGCTGTAGCTAAAATATGGGCACCTGCTTCTTTGTATTGCGCATCAGAAAGGCCTGAACCTTCTCCTGCACTGGCTTGGACATATACTTGATGTCCTTTAGCAGTTAAACCTTGAACACCTGCCGGAGTTAAGCCTACCCGAAACTCCTGAATTTTAATTTCTTTAGGTACACCAATGATCATAACATAAATGTTTAAAAAGAAAGGCCACCGAAAAAAATCCGCTGGCCTTTACCTTTGATGAAGTATAATACACTACAAATATAGACAGGACAATAAATTATCTTGCATAATGATAAATAATAAGTAATATTTACTGCACAAATTCAATTATGCAATAAAAAATAAGATTACTGTCGCGTTTCGAACCGGAAAACCGAAAACTTTATGGCAAAAAATACAAACCTCGATGAATTAGATCACAAAATCTTACAAATCATCCAAAACGATAGCCAAAAAACCCTCAAGGAGATCTCTGAGCAAGTGAACTTATCATTGAGCCCTACACACGATCGAATCAAGCGAATGGAATCAGATGGATATATTCAAGGCTATGTGGCGCTTTTAAACAGAAAGAAACTAAACCTGGGCCTACTCGTACACTGCCAGGTTACACTAGAGAAACAAAACCGTAAGAACTTTAGTGAATTTGAAGCAGCCATCTTGAACTTTCCGGAAGTGACCTCTTGCCATTTAGTATCTGGAAACTTTGATTATTATTTAAATGTGGTCAGTGCTGATGTAGAAAGCTACAATCAGTTTTACCAAGAAAAGTTAGCCGTATTGCCTTCTGTCGCTCACATAAGTACTTTATTTGTAATGGATGAAATCAAACAAACTACTGCTTTACCTGTGTAAATTATGTATCTTTGCATTTCTATTTGGGATCGACCGGTTTTGACAGCTTATGTAGTCCGGTTGTAAGCACGTCGGGAGTTGTAGGCATTTCCTGTTAAAAAAACCTTCGAATTATAGCTGGCAATACTTCGTATGCCATGGCTGCTTAGTCTGATAGACTAACCAATTGCCATCGTTCAGCCCTGTCCAAACTCTGCCGACGGGGGATTCTGAGCGTCGACATGCAGAGTCGCTGAATCCGATTTCTCTAACGGTTCAGTAGTATCCAGAGGATAAGTGTTAGGTAAGGTCTGATCTGAACCTATCTAACATCGAAAATTAATCAAATCTAAACGTGTAGAAAGCAGCAGTTCTCTAGGTTTGGACGAGGGTTCGAGTCCCTCCGATTCCACTTATGAACGTTAAGTTCAGTATTTGAAGCATTCATTAGTTCGAAAGAATAAATGAATGCTTTTTTATTTGCCCGTTTAATTTTCATAAAACATTTTGGAATATATTTACGCAATTTTAAAACCCACTCTACATGAAAATTTTATATTCTATTTGTTTCACTCTTATCTCCTTTTTATCTATTTCCCAAACAGATAGCACCGAAGTCCTAGAGGATTACAGCAACTACGGTGAGCCTGAAGGTGTAAAAAGATACACCACGCAGAAAGTGCTTAACCAAACACCTCAAAAAATCATTAGTGTTGGTTATGAATACAACGGTGAATTTCACATGCCGGGCATTCGAATTGCGGAATCCTTTTCTATTCTAGAAGACAAACATGTAAGCCAAGTAAATGTATTTAAGGCGCAAGTGAATGTTCCAGTTGTCGCAACTAACAAAATCATTTGGCAATTGGGAGCTAATTATTGGGGATCAAAATTTGCCGTTGAAAACCCTGGTAGTAATGCATTTGCAAAACAATTAAATCAAACTTCACTCATCAGCGCTGGATTAAATACAACAATATTCAAACCTCTGAATGAGACCAATTTTATGATTTTTCAAGCAAGCGCAGATGTCAATGGCTTATTTAATGAAAATGCTAAGGTTACGTCAAATGCCCTGACCATCAGTGCAACAGCCATTTATGGATGGAAAAAATCAGAGAAAAATATGATTGGTACAGGTATCGCTAGATCATATAGAGCTGGCAGGTTGATGTATTTTCCGGTATTGTTTTGGAACAAAACGTTCAATGATAAATGGGGTATGGAATTATTACTTCCTGCTAAAGGATTTATCAGATATAATATCAACACCTCGAACATGATTCAGGCAGGATTTGAATTAGAAGGAAACCAATTCTCTATGCCAATTCCTTCTACTCAACGAGATTTATTTTATATACAACGAGGGGAGTTAAAACCAAGAATCATGTGGGATAAGAAAATCACTGGATTTTTATGGTTTAGTGCACAAGTCGGATTACGCTATAACTACCGATTTGATGTAATGAATAAATATGACGGAAAAGAAGATAATGACAGCTATTTTTCAAGTAAGCTAGGGAATCCTCTCTACTTTAATATCAGTTTAAACTTAGTTTCTCCCTAACAAAAAAAGGCTCCTGATGGAGCCTTTTTTTTATTAAAGTTATTTAGCCACTTGCCTTGTCCAAGTATCTGTTCGTCCAATAATTGAGACACCGATATATCCACGTACCTCAAGTGAATTATTATTTATCAACTTCATTGTAGAGGAATACGTATTCCCATTCTTAGGGTCATAAATATTGCCATCCTCCCAAACATTTTCACCTTTAGAAACAAATCCCCAAATATTAATTAATCCTAACACCGGTTTTGTTTTAGCGGAAGGATCGGCATTATTCTTATCTAATTTGGGCTTACCTGTTTCTGGATCAATCGGCTCCTTCAACCAAACCACTCTTCCTTGGTATTTATCACCGTTTTTATAAATTTTCACCATGGCATTGCCCTCCCCTGTTTTCCAAACACCTAATATGGCATCTGGATTATCAAGTGCAATGGAATTGAATGATTGAAGGAATAAACCTACAAAGAGAAAAACAAATATTTTTTTAGTCGTTGACATAATTGACAGTGGTTTAGTTTAAAAAATAGATTTCTGTGCTGCCATCTTTTCGATTTCAGCCACTGAACGAGGAGAACCTTGAGAAAGGTTCACATTTCCTTTTTCGGTAATTAAAATATCATCTTCGATACGGATACCAATATTCCACCATTTCTTATCACACTTACTTCCAGCTGGAATATAAATACCTGGTTCAACGGTTACCACCACACCTGCTGCTAAAACGCGAGGTCCTAAATCATGTACATCTAAACCTAAATGATGTGAAGTTCCGTGAGGGAAATACGTACGCGCTTCTTTCTCATTAGCCACAATGCCTAATTTGATTAAACCTGCATTCACTACAGCTCGGGAAGCTGCGTCTATATCACTAAATGGAGCACCAGCTTTACAAGCTGCAATTCCTGCATCCTGAGCAGCAAGAACGATTTCATACAAGGCTTTTTGCGCCTCTGAGAATTTTCCATTCGCTGGAACCGTTCTTGTAACGTCCGCTGAATAACCGTGGTATTCTGCTGCACAATCACTTAATAATAAATCTCCCTCTTTTATCGTCTTCAAATTCGTGATATAATGTAAAACGCAGGCATTTTCTGCTGCACCATTGATACTATTATAACCAGGATATTCCGAACCCTCTTTTTTGAAATGGTATTCCATGATCGCCTGAGCCTGGTATTCTTTCATACCTGGTTTTACTGCACGCATCACGTCATTATGACCTAAAACACTGATGGAAGCTGCTTTTTGAATTAAAGCGATCTCTTCAGGTAATTTAATGCCACGTAGGTTTCTTAGGGTATTTAATGTAGATCTAGATGCCAATGGCTTTGCGTTTGAAATCACTAAACTATCCACTAACGAGGCCATGCGAGTTAAAGGATCTGGCTTTACTTGGTATTTAGCAAAAATACCCTCTGTACGGTACAACGTATAGACAGAATCAACACCTGCCAAAGAAATGGCAGAGCTTGTAAATTGGTCATTGATGAACACATTTTCCATCTTGCTCTTGGCTTTGAAACCGTCCACTCCAAGAATTTTACCTGTCCATAATTCTTTAAATGGATCACGGTTTTGAACAAAGATAAATTCAGTTCCAGTTTTCCCTAAAAGGGTTACTGGCTGCTTAAACAATAATAAAACAGCGTTAGGCTCTTCTAAACCTGTTAAATAGTAAAAATTTTTGTTTTGCGCATATTGAAACTCGGTGTCATTACTACGCTGACGTGTTTGTGATGCGAAAAAGATACCCACGCCTTTGTCAGACATTTTCTCTTTAAAGGCAGCACGACGACCCGCGTGAAATTCTGGACTTAAATAATCCGTTGGATAATCTTGAGCAATAGCAGATTGCAATGACAAAGTCGCGAACAATCCGATGATGAGGTGTTTGATTTTCATTGAATAATAGATATTTGAAATAGCAAGATAAGAAAAAAGGCTCCAGATGGAGCCTTTGAATTAACTTTTTTGGCCAAAATAACGACTTAACCAAAAACCACAAAGCCCCCAAGCGACTATCGCATCAATCAATTGAGCGCGTAAATCATATACTGGGTACCAAATATGCTCCGTGTAAGAGGTACTACAAAAGGCCATAAAACCAATCGCAATCGAAATACCGACAATGGTTGAACGACGTGGAATCTTCAATTTTGAAATAACCCACACTAATAAAAAAACAATCAATATATCCACAGCAAAGCCACGAATCATATTCATCGTCATATCCGTTTTATAAGAAGAGTAATAAATCACCCGAGCCCAAGGTTTACCAGCAATCGACTTAGTAAATCCTTCCAACTCCTCCATTGACTGATTATGACTCATGCGAGGCAAAATATACCCGCCGGGTGCTAATTCTTGTTTATTCAAGAAATGTAGAATCGTGTCTTGTTTAGCGGTATACTGCTGAACAGGCTCATGTAAATTTAACGCTACATGAGACATTGTCTGCCATAGAAAGATAATCAGACCGCCCACTAAGGAACCAATAATGACTTTTTTCATTTTATTATAATTGATTGAACGGTAAAATTAAGAATAAAATGCAAATATAAATGAAAAATGTTCAATTACTTGAAGCCTTCTATCTTTACTTTCCAGCTTTGTGGAAAACCAGAAAAGGAAGGATTCCCTATCTGACCTTGTGCCATCCAAGCTAAAGTGGACAATAATCCACCGTTTCCTGGCATATACAACCTCAAACGCTTATCTTGAAAGTTGTGGCCATTGTTTAAATAAGTATTCTTTTGAACCGATTTCAATAAGTAATCTACCGCCCTTTCTGAATCATGTAAACGTAATGCGGTCATAGCTAATAAAGGGTAATCCCACCCCCAAGTACTTTCCCAATTCCATACTTTATCTATTTTTTGTAAGGTAGCGCGCATTTTAATTGGATCCGTAGAAGGTAGCGGTTCTACCATTCCCATCGCCCCCGCTATTGCGGGATGATCTGAAATAAATTTAGGATTTTTGTAGGTATCACCATATCCTTCTGCTGCTTGGTAGATACCCGCCTGTTCCGGAAGAGCCGGAAAATGACTTAAGATATGAACCCATTTTTTATTAGGTAGTTTTCCTATAGTTTTTCGCCATTCTTGTGCAATTCGCAAACCCTGGTACCAATAAGCTAACTCCAATGGTGCATTATAGGTCGTAGAAAATGGAAGCGATTCCTGGGCTGGAATAAAGCCTGGCCCTAAACGATAAACGTTTCGAAGAGAATCCCAGGACAACAAATCCTCCATCGCAAATGCCGTTTCCTCCACTAAATAGTGGTATTTCTCTTGAAATGATATAGGCTTTCTTTTTGCTATCACATCCAACATATCAATAATATGAGGTTGTTGCCAAAGTAAAAAAGATCCCACAGAAGAGGGCGACTCTCCCCCATCCGGATCCGTCATTTTTTGCCATCTAACACCTCTTAATCCTTGTCTCTGGGCTAACTCTTTCGCGGCCTTGAAATTTCGTTCATACCAAGGCAAGACTTTCTCTAGGTACTCCACCTTATTCCAATAAGCAAAGTGCATTAAATGCCACCAGGTCATTTCCAAATGCGGACGTCCAAACCAGGAATTATACACCAATCCAGTTTCTTGAGGGGGCTCATTGCTGGAAGATTGAACTTTTGCCAAATACATACTAAGCACCATTCGCCGTTCTAATTCTTTGGCTCGTTGATCCTTCACCTGCCCAAAATCAATCATTCCTCCTTTGGTCCAATAATGTTCCCACTCTTTTCTTCCCTTCAAACGCGCAGCCATGAACTTGCTAAATCTAACCTCACCAAATCCAATCGCCATTTCAACCTGAGCTGATTGATTTGCTTTAATCTCAAACATGTGAGCACCTAAATTCCGAACTTGAATGGCCTCATTAGCTTGTATAGTCACAGGGTAAAGTAATGAATCAATTTGATGGTGAAATATCACTTTCTGAAGTAAGGAATCAGAAAGAAAGGATTTGTGTTTTTCCGGAAAAGCATCGGTAACCCCTTCGTCTAAAAATTGCTGTGAGGGAAAAGGAAAATCTAATTGAAAACTTAATCGACCTGAAACAAGTAAGGGCGATTCAACATTCGTATAGATTATATCTTCTTGAGGGTCAGAAAATGTAAACACCTTAACAGGAACCCCTTCCACTGAAAATGAAGATTGAATTTCTCCTCTGTAAGGATTTAAAATTTGTTTTATATCCTTTATATCTTTCAAGGAAGCCAATGATCCATTAGAAAGCATTATACGAAAACCCCAATGACCCAAATGAATTCGATGGGGATTCGCTCTGAAATAATCTGTTGCGGCATCTTTTCGGGCATTTTTATGCGCTTGCAAGGCATAAGTCATGGGTCTACCAGCATAATTTTCAGTGCGGTAAGTTTCGGAACGCTGAAAGTTTTCTGGGTTGGAGAAAGAATGCCAGGACCAAGAACTTTGAGTACCTAAGGGAATACCTTTTGCATAATAAGCAGGAAAGGTTTGCAAACCTGTTGCATCGACTGTGAAGGCAAAATGCCCATTTCCTACTGACAAGGAAGATAAAGTATCTAAAGTATAATTATATACTTTATGCCGTTCTATTACCTCTTTCCGATCTATTTTTTGCGCAAAAACAGCCACGGAAAGAAATAATAGCAGCAGAACCCTCATTTATTTTGCTTTTAAAATTTCCGATCCAGCTAATAAATAACATCCTGCACCAAAATCCTCGAAGTTAGGCACAGATGTCTTAGTCACAGGTTGACCATCTTTAGGTTCCTTACCTGTTCCTTGCACATAAGCTAAAAAACCATTGGGTTGAACACAGGAATCAATGGCTTTCCAACCCTTATCAACTGACTTCTGGTATTTCGATGCAGGCAATAAACCTGAGCGAATTCCCCAAGCCATCCCGTAAACAAATAAAGAAGTACCCGTCAATTCAGGTCCACCATAATTGGATTCATCCATCAAACTGACATTGTAAAAGCCATCTTTACGCTGTAAAGGCAATAAAGCAGCCGCAAGATCTTGGAAATCTTTCACATACTCGGCTCTGTGGGGTGCATTGGCAGGCATTAGATCCAACGTTCTCGCTAATGCCGCAAAAACCCATCCATTACCTCTGGACCAATAACAATTCGTACCATTCGGTTCTTTGTAGGGAGGAATGAAGTCTTTGTCTCTCCACCACAAATGCTCCTGCTGGTTATATAGTTTAGCTTTCGTATCCGCATACAAATCATGCATTTTAGTAAAATACTTATCCTCTTTAAAACGAACGCCTAAACGGGTGTAAACAGGCATACTCATTTGAAGGCAATCAATCCAAGACCAATCATTCGACTTATCAGTCGCAACCATATTATCAATATTCTCTTTAATGGGTTTGATGCGAGCAGAATCAGCTTTCAAGTCGAATAAGTCCAAATAAACCTGCCCACAGGCTTGATCATCCGCATTTCTTGTCTTAAGGCCATTGCGCAAGGACCAATGATGAAATTCACCCCAATCTTCCATATATTTTAAATCAGAGGCACGCGGATCTAGTTTATACAATTCCATTAAGCCCTCATAAAAGACGGCACGCGTCCAAATATTGGAAGGGCGAGTCTTGTCTGGACTCACTATTACTTTCGTCACATCTGGCCAAACACTTTGGAAATACGATTTAGCTACATGCATATGTTGCAAGACCTGAGTGCGATCCGGCTTTGCAGCGAAAATACTGAATGGTAATAATAGAAAGAGTAATTTCTTCATCAGGCGAAATAAAAGACAGGTGTTAAATCGATAGCAACGGGTGAATGATCTGGATTCGTCTCCATAATATCTGCCATATAGGCCCACCACTTTTTCATTACTTCCTGAGCCGGAAGCGAATCGAGTGTAGATAAATCTGGGGCTTCCAAATAGCCAAAAAGCGTACGGGTACTTTCATCCAAGAAGATGGAATAGTTTTGGATACCTACCTGATGCAATAAAACCCCTAATTCAGGCCATATTTCATCATGTCTCTTTTTGTATTCTGCCGAATGACCCGGCAGCAAATACATTTTAAACGCCTTTCGCTGCATAAGAATTGATTTCTTATAGAAGACGGAATCGAGTTAATTTTACTTAGAAATTCGTTCTGTAAATGCTTGCAAAGCTGCATCATCAAAACCTAAATGAGTCACAAAACGAACATAAGTAGGACCAAAGGGAGCACAATAAATACCCAATTCCTTTAATTCAGCCACTTTATCTACTGAAGCTATTCCCGCTTGTAATTCTAAAATGACAATATTAGTTGACACGGGAAGAATGGCTTTCACCCAAGGGAGTTTCTCACAAACGGAGGCAATGACTCTTGCGCGTGCGTGATCTTCTTTCAAACGGTCTACTTGGTTATCTAAGGCGTAAATTCCGGCCGCAGCTAATAATCCCGCTTGTCTCCATCCTCCTCCTAGACGCTTTCTAACACGCCTAGCCTTCTTAATAAAGTCTTTAGAACCGACAAGAATGGAACCGATGGGTGCCCCTAAACCCTTAGACAAACAAATGGAGATCGTATCAAACCAATTGCCAAATTGGGCAGGAGTTTGACCCGTTTCCACAATGGCATTGAAAATACGCGCGCCATCTAAATGCAGAGATAGGTTTATAGAACGACAAAAATCAGAAATTTCCTGTAAAGCTTCTGATGTATAAATACTTCCTCCGCCTTTATTTACGGTATTTTCTAAACTGACTAATCTACTCTCACAGGCATGAATATCATCAGGCGAAATGGCTGAACGGATTTGGGAAACTGTCAAACGACCTAAATCCCCTTTCAATAATTTAACAGAGGCTCCTGCGTTCGCCATAATTCCTCCCCCCTCGTATAAGTAAATATGAGAAAGTTCGTCGCAAATAACCTCTTGACCTTTGGAAACATGAACTGAAATCGCAATCTGGTTTGATTGAGTTCCGGAAACACAGAAAAGTGCGGCTTCCTTATTGAATAATTTCGCCACCTTATGCTCCAAGGTATTTACCGTAGGATCCTCACCAAACACATCATCGCCTAGAGATGCGGAAAACATCGCCTCGCGCATTCCAGGAGTTGGTAAAGTAAAGGTATCGCTACGTAATTCAATCTTCATATTAAAACTGCTTTAAGTAAGACAATTTAGCTAAAAAACTTTGTTGCTTCTGCTGGGTGCTATCCATGCCTTGAAAATTTAAGGTATTAAATACGAGGTAAACATAAGATAAAGGCTGGTATTCCCAGGCCAATCGCATATTCACCGAATTCAAGTTATCTGTTGTATTTTTCTGGTAAAAGCCTATTAATTGCAAACGCGGATTGATGGCCATTCGAGTCTCCAAAATCAATAAGTTGACTTCTTTCGTCTCACGAGCGACACCTACGTTCTCAAATTTGCTCCAGTTCCATGATAAGCCCAAATTCACATGGGGCATTGGCGCTAACCGAAACTTAGAATCAATCATTTGTAATGTTCCATCAAAAAATCCTCCCCAACCATATTCAGTAGAACCAGAATATTTAGCACTTGGATCACTCGCTAAGAAAAATCCTTTTCTAAAATACTGGTAGTTTCCTGGTTGAATGCGAATACCTACCGGGTTAAATTCATCTTCCAAGTTCTGAACGCTGCCATCAATATAAGCGCCAATGATACCCCCATTCTGCAGATTAAACCATAATGGGCCAGATACCAGTTTTTGTTCCACAATATTTCCTGTCTTCAAACTATGGTATACTTCGGTATAAACTCCCGGTTGCCAAAATCGAATAAATTTAGGCAGCCATTTCCCGCGCACATTAAAATCGAATCCTTGAGAATTAGATAATACATTTTTCCTGGAAACAAATCCCATTTCAGGATTGTAATCATCCGAAACTAAAGTATGCGTCCAATATAGGGTGACTAAATTATCTTTGTACAAAAATTGACCATACTCCGCAAATCCCTGTTTACTATTCTGCGAATCCTGCGTCATAGTACCCATTCCACTAAAAGAGAATTTATCATTGAAGCGAATAAAGGCATCTACCGCCCCAGTTGTGGCGACGTTTGAGGGGGAAGATTTAGTCGTAACAATCGCTCCTACCCTATTTTGTTTGCCAAAATTCTCGGAATAACGACCCACCAAAAAATTAGTAAATGGATCACCATCTCCCTCGCCTTGCCGCATATAAATTCCTCCAAAATTTCTTTTCTCAGAACGATAAACAAACCGAGTTCCTGCAGTAATGGCAATGGGATTTACATTTTGATCTAAACCTATCGTACGACTAAAGAAGGGCTGAATGTACATCGAACCGCCTACCACTTCACTAACAGGGGCTAAACCTGCTGAAAAAAGCGAGGCATTCTCTAAGAAAAACTGACGACGCTCCGGGAAGAATACAGAAAAACGAGAGATGTTATTTACCTGTCTATCCACATCTGCTTGCGCAAAATCCGTATTGAAGGTAAAGTCCATCACGGAGGTAGGACTGATTGCCCACTTAATTTCGCCACCTAATTTTAATTCCGAGGTATTGGAATTCCCTATTTCTGTGCCTTCCGAATTCTTCGAAACCTGCAAGAGGTAGGGAACAAATCGAATGTTAGTAGAAGTGGGTGGCGGCGGAATAATCCCCGTTAATTTGCCCGCGTAGTCCATGCGCAATGGAGTCATCGAACGAGGATGTGGCGACCAAACCGATAATTCATTGCTAGAACGTCGCAAACGAAAGAAATTAATTCCCCAATCTTGGGCTTTTATACCATCTGTTTTAGGATAACGTAAGGTCTGCCAAGGTATCGCAAACTCAGCTACCCAGGAAGAATCTGAACGATGTGTTCTCACCCGATACAATCCATCCCAATCCACATCATATTGACGATCATCAAAGGCTAATAAATCACGTTGAGCACCATAGGAATTAGTCTCCAAAACAATGGCATTCCGTTTATCATTAAATCCGTCAATCGAAACACCAAATGTTTCATTTTCATCAAAATCAAAATCGCGCTTCAAATTAGGAGCACGATACGAATTCTTCCCTATGCTATCATGCATGATAGCCGCCACATACAGAAATTGCTGATTGTAAAGTAGTTTAACGGTCGAATTGAAAGACGCCTTTCGTCCTTGAAAAGGTTCTACCTGAAAGTCCAAATTCACCAAAGGAGCCTTTGCCCATTCAGCTTCATCTAAATGTCCATCCGCTTTCAAGAGGCGTTCTATCTTTAACGGCTGAAATTCCTTCCGCTGTTCTAAAGGCTTAAATACCTCTTGGGAGTAGCCGCAAAAGGAGATGAAGAGTAAGAGGTAAAAACGCATTTATTTTTTGATGAAGGATAAATAGCACACGCGAATAAAAATAGGCAATCCGACCAATACCATGGGAGCGAATTGAATACCAGACCAAATAAGCCCGATAAAACACAAAATGCTGATGATTTGCAGGTATTTTTTCCATTTCAACGGATCCTTTGCAAACCAAATCACTAGAGGGAAATTCAATGGAAACAACATCAACGATGCCGGATTCCATGCCATCACCTCATGGTTAGTGGCAGTACCTAAAAAGAAGATGAACCAAGCTAAAATTCCGATTACAGAAAACAAAGCCACATCTGCAGCATATGAAAATCGTTTTTTATAGGTCGTTAACCCTACTAATACGATTAAAACACCTAAAATCACATAAGGTCCAGTGAAATCAAAACCTGCTTTATCTGACACTTCAGCATCAAATAACGTAACTGGGTTAGCCGAAAGTCCTTTGGCCAGATTAGTAGCAGACGCTAAATTATCCGGCAAATAACACGCTTGAGACGCATCAGTTTTAACGTTCGAAGGAATCCCCAAGGCTAAATTCATCCCTACAGTCACATATGAATTAGACTCCAGGTATTTATTCATCCAATCACGGTAAGATTTACCTTCCAGAGATGGGATCTGATTCCAGGTGTATTTCCCAGGTGCATTACGCTCAATCATATCGCGAATCCGCGTAGAGCAATTGTCATAGAAAAATTTATAGGCATACTCCCTATTTTCAGGCAAAAGGTTCTTTTCTAAGGCTTGGAAAATGGCATTTTTCTGAAGGGAATCGAGTTGTAATTTTTGAGCGATCATCCCACGCTTTTCGTATTGGGCATTGTAATTAAACTCATCCTGCATCGAATGAACAGAAATGGTATACGGCAGGGTCCCCATCAAGAATTTCAAATAGAAATTCTCCGTTTTAAAATCGAAAGTACCATAACTATAGGCCCGATCAATTCCATTCATCGGATCATTAACCCAGAGAATGGTATGGCCAAAAGCCGAATGCAATTCCTTGCCTGGTGCGACCGTCACTAAAACCACTTCTGCCTTAGAGCTCAACTGAGCCTTCGTAGCCAAAGAAATCAACAAGAATAAAAGGATCTTTTTCATCTATTTTCCAGCAATAACAATCACAATTTCACCTCTTACTTTATCCGGATGCGCCGTGAAATAAGCTAACACTTCTGTAGCTGTTCCTCGTATCATTTGTTCGTGCAGCTTACTTATCTCACGTCCCACCATAACTAATCGATCAGCCGAGATAAACTCAATTATTTGTTCCAATGCTTTCACTAAGCGATGCGGCGATTCATATAGAACAATCGTTCTATCTTCCTCTGCTAACGCCTTCCAGCGAGTTTGACGCCCTTTTTTATGAGGTAAAAAGCCTTCATAAACGAAACGATCTGTAGGGAAACCGGAGTTCACTAAAGCAGGAACAAAGGCCGTTGCACCGGGTAATGATTCCACCTCAATGCCATTATCTACACATGCTTTCACTAGAAGATAACCTGGATCAGAGATACCTGGTGTTCCCGCATCAGAAATTAAGGCTAATGATTTACCTTCCTTTAACATCTTGATAACCCCCGGAACACCGGTGTGTTCATTGTGGGCGTGGTGGGAATACAAAGGTTTGGAGATATTAAGATGCTTCAGTAATTGACCTGAATTGCGTGTATCTTCCGCTAAAATCCCGTCTACCTCTCCCAGTACCCGAATGGCACGCAGCGTGATATCTTCTAAATTCCCAATGGGGGTAGGTACGAGGTATAATTTCATTCCGAAATTTAATTAAATGACCTGAAACAAAAAAAGCGAAACTTTCGTTTCGCTTTTCGCTCTGGTAGAGAGTGAGGGATTCGAACCCCCGGACCTGTAACAGTCAACAGTTTTCAAGACTGCCGCAATCGACCACTCTGCCAACTCTCTGTCTCCTTAAGAGATTGCAAAAGTAAGGCGTTTTTCCAGATTTTGCAATACTCTTATTCAAAATTTTAGATAAAATTCAAGATATAATCTCTTTTCGCCTGAAAATCAAGGGCATCCGGAATCCAATTAATTTCAATTCCGGCCCGCTCCATTTTCCTAAAATACGTCATTTGGCGTTTAGCAAACTGGTGAATCGCCGTTTCCAAGCCTTTTTCAAATTCCTCTTTGGTAATTATTCCCTCCACATAATTCACGATCCATTTATATTCCAAGCCCATCCAACGCAATTCTTCTGGATGGACCCCATCAAATAAAAGCTGCTGGACTTCTTCTAACATCCCCTCATTCAATCTAGCCTGAAAACGAGTACTTATTTTCTCTCTTCTCGTTTCAGTGGATGGGTTTAGGCCGAAAACGGTATACTTAAATTGAATGTCTAAAGGTTCAGACAAGAAATGAGGCACATGGGAGAATTGGTAATTAGCTAACAAAGATTCTATATACAACCCTGTTCCGCCACAAAGTATGGGTTGTTTTCCTCTCGCAAAAACGTCGTTGATTGCATCGAAAGCGGCCTTTTGGAAATGAGCAACGGAGAAAGCCTCTCCTATTTCATGGCTATCGATTAGATGATATGGGATGAAACCATATTCCTTTAAGTCTTTTCCGGTACCTATATCGAGGCGACGGTAAATTTGGCGGGAGTCTGCAGAAATGATTTCGCCATCTAAGGCGCACGCTAGTTCTACGGCTAATGCCGTTTTACCACTAGCAGTAGGTCCCAATAAAACGATAAGCTTCTGATCAGTAGACATAACGTAATTTTAAATTCCCTTTATTCATTCTGTTACCTAATTGAATGGGGGCCGTCTCTCCTATTTTGGCAAATCCTACAGACAAAAAACCTTTACCCGTATTCCATTCCTTGTCCACGTAGGTCATCACATTGTGTGTTTCTGGATGCAAATCTTTATAGGCTTGCAAGAATTTCGTCAAACCTCCTACGAGACGAATGCTGGATAAAGTGGCAATTTCCACTAATTCTCCTGAATGACATCCCTCAAGTCCGGCTTCTTTCATCTTTATCGATTTCCCAAAAACTGCCACCGCTAGCAGTGGATGACCCTCGTAGGTATAGGTACTTTCAATCCCCCGAAAAACACGATGAGGTGGAACGATACAGCCTAGATAGCTAGAACCTTTTAAAAAACCTTTCACGTGCTCATTGTCTAAAAATTCCCGTGCCGTCTCCGAATCAATCGAAACGATACGGGTGTCGCGGGCAAAAACAGAACGTAAAGACTTCACTCGAGCAATTATATGTTTTTCAATAGAGGAGCGTCGCATGAGCCATTGATCTTCCCCAATACAAATATCACCCTCCTGGCTTTCTCCTGGAATTGCTTTTACGCGTACCTTTGACCCCTCTTGTTGCCATAAGTCACCACCCATCGATTGAAAACCGATTGAAAGGAGGAAATGAGCGAGGGTATGTGGGAACTCTTTTAGCATAAAACGTGTAAATATACAGTAGAATTAGGCGCAAAAGCGCTTTGAAAACAAAAAAACATATTAGAATGGACTATAGATTTGAGGCGAGCCGAAAAGAGGTTTCCACCTTTACAAACCAAGAAATCAGAGATAATTTCTTAATCTCAACCATCTTTCAAGCCGATGAAATTAAATTAACCTACACCATTTATGATCGTATGATCATCGGTGGAGCCATGCCTGTATTGAACACGTTGCACCTACCAAATCCAGAAAAATTACGGGCTAATTTCTTCCTTGAAAGACGTGAATTAGGGATTATCAACGTAGGTGGAAAAGGAACGGTGACTGCGGATGGAGAACAATTTACCATCGATAAATTAGGGGCTGTTTATGTGGGTCGTGGCGTAAAAGAGGTAAGCTTTAGCTCGGAATCTTCGGATAATCCGGCGCAATTCTACCTATTGTCTTCCCCAGCGCACGCAAATTACCCGAATGCGAAATTAGATCGCGAGCAGGTGACGACAGTGGTTTTAGGAAGTTTAGAGACTTCGAATCACCGCACTATCTATAAATACATTCACAACGAGGGCATTCAATCCTGCCAATTAGTGATGGGATTGACGATTTTAGAACCGGGTTCGGTTTGGAATACGATGCCGGCTCACGTACACGATAGAAGAATGGAAGCGTATTTATACTTCGATGTTACACCAGGTCACGCTGTATTGCATTTGATGGGCGAAACAACGGAGACGAAGCACATTTGGGTGCATAACCACCAAGCAATTATTTCTCCACCTTGGTCGATTCACAGTGGATCTGGCACAAAGAACTATTCCTTTATTTGGGGAATGGCGGGTGAAAACAAAGATTATACCGATATGGATTTCGCTGAAATCGCTGATTTACGTTAAGATGAAAAAACTAATCGTTCTTTTTTTAGGTCTAAGCACCGCTGTGACCGCCCAAAATTACTCGGAGCTAATGGCTAAATCCATTATGCACACCCACCCGGATTCGATTACCGTGAAAGTAGGAAAACCTGCAGGTTGGGATTATGAGCAAGGTTTGGTATTGAAAGCTTTAGAGCATGTGTACCAAAGAACTGGTGACGCCACCTACTTTAACTACATTAAAAAGAACATCGACAGTTTCGTAGATGCCAATGGTAACATTCGCACCTACCATTTTGATGAATTCAATTCTGATAACATCACTACGGGACGTATGCTCCTGTATCTGTACCAAGAATTAGGCGACGAGCGCTATAAAAAGGCCGCTGACCTGTTAAGAAAGCAGATTTCAGCGCAACCAAGAGATGCAGATGGCGGATTTTGGCATAAGAAAAGATACCCTAACCAAATGTGGTTAGACGGACTCTATATGTTAGAACCATTCTATGCAGAATATGGTCAAATCACACAACAAGACAATTGGGCTGACATCGTCAAGCAGTTTCAGTTAATGTACAAAGGCGCGATTGATCCGAAAACGGGGCTTTTATTTCACGCCTACGATCAAGCTAAAGCACAGCCTTGGGCTGATAAATCGAACGGACATTCGCCTAATTTTTGGGGTCGTTCGATGGGTTGGTATGTGATGGCCTTAGTTGATGTCCTGGATTATATGCCTAAGAATCACCCATCAAGGGGGATCTTAATCCAACAATTAAATCAATTATCAGCTGCGATCGCAAAGATTCAGGATCCGACTTCGGGTGTTTGGTATCAATTACCGGGTTATCCAGGCAAAAAAGGTAACTATTTCGAGGCCTCTTGTTCGAACATGTTCGTTTATGCCTTCGCTAAGGGCGTTAGAAAAGGATATTTACCTGCTTCATTCCGCAAAAACGCGGAAAAAGGATACGCTGGAATTCTGAAAGAATTCATCACCAAAGACGCGGAGGGTTACCTCCATTTAGAGAAAACGGTGAGCGTAGGTGGATTAGGTGGCGTTCCTTACCGGGATGGATCGTACGACTATTATTTGAGCGAACCCTTACGCAAAGATGATTTGAAAGGTGTAGGTCCATTTATTCTGGCATCTTTAGAGATGGAAATTGCCAAAGAATTACCCATCGGTGCCGGCAAAAAAGTCGTTTTAGATTATTTCTTTAACCACGAGACTAAAAACGGCAATCGCTTCCACTATACCTGGGAGGATCGCAAGGACTCTGGTTTTAATCAATGGGGCATTCAATTCGAGCAAATAGGCGCTTCGTTAGATACCTTGGGAGCATCTCCTACGCGGGAGAACTTGAAAGGCGCTTCTGTTTACATCATTGTGGATCCAGATAGCTACAAGGAAACGGCGAAGCCTAATTTTATGACGGCGAAAGCGGCAGATGAAATAGAAGCTTGGGTAAAAGCAGGTGGAAATTTGATCTTGTTAGCGAACGATACGACAAACTGTGAGATTCCTCAGTTTAATATCTTAGCTAAACGTTTTGGCATCGAATTCGTCGCTCCTAACTTGAATTTCGTTCAAGGTCGCAACTGGGAGCAAGGTGCTGTAATGATACCGGCAGGCAACGAAGTTTTTGACCCAATTAAAAAAGTCTACATTAAAGAAATAACGACATTAAAACTAAGCGGCAATGCGAAGCCACTAGTGAATCACCTAGGTCATGTGGTGATGGCTACGGCGAAAGTGGGAAGAGGTAAAGTATTTGCGCTGGGTGATCCTTGGTTGTATACCGAGTACACAAATAACCGCAGAACGCCATTAGAATATGAGAACTTCTTAGCAGCTAAGAAACTAGCGATGTATATGTTGCGATAATTTGCGCGGAAAATGATAACCCGTCATTTTCTCCAGAGTTTCTAATGGCACCGAATAGGTCTGCCAGTTTTTATTCAAATCACTCGCATTAGGAAAAAGTATGCACCAGATTTTGTCTGGTGCATACACTACTTTCCAGCAATAGGCTGGAACGATAACACCGGAGGCTAATCGATCCCTTGCCCCAATTCCACCGGAATAAATTAAAAGATTCTGTCCTTTTTTAATCGCAAGCTTACGGCAATAGGATTCTAACATTTTGAAAGGACCCCGATTCAACTCACGAGTCTGCGGAATCATATTCGACATTAAGAAAGTCTCCTCATTTAAATAGTAGGAAGAGGTACGATCCTCAGAATTACATAGATGACCTCGATCATAGCCTGAATGGGCGTAATCTTTCTCATCGACAATTTTAAAACCACGGGGAAAAGATTCATCCTGAACAAATCGATCGGTTCTATCTACAGCGCCCACATCACTGGCTGTCAAAGTCCATCCCACCCAATTCGCTCTACCCTCTACCCCATTATACGACATCACATAACCTTTCTTAACCGAAAGATAGTTAGTCGTAGAAGCAGAAGAGGCACCCGAAATATTGGGCACCCCTACTGAAAATAATACACTGAAAATAAGGTTTAATAGCATTATTTAGCTCTTTTTTCTAAATCAGCCCGAGTAATATTCATCGTACGTCCCTTCATTTCTTTTCCACGATAGGAAACGATACGCATCAATTCTGCATCCTTGGGAACAGCCACTAGACCAGATGCAACAGGATAATGGTTATCTGGATACGAATTATCAAAGCTGTAGTGAATCTTTAATCCCGATATTTCATTTTTCAATTCCACGAATAATTCACCTTTCGAATTCTTGGTTACGTTCACAATCGCCTCGTACATAGAAGGCGCATATCTCTTATCAGCTACGTCAAAACGTGCCATATGATCTTCTAAACGGCTGATGAAGTTATCCCAGTTCTTGTTCTCGTTAGGCGACCACAAAGACTCAGAAATGGCTAATGCTCTAGGATACATCATGTACTGCAAATGGCGGTAGTTGAACAATTGCTCTGACCACATATTCGCTTGACCACCTTTGACTAATTTTGCATCCACTCCCGTCGGTACTGGATTAAACGCATAGGAATCAGCCAATCTAACGGTTTTGTATACTGGTGGCTCGATGGCTCTATCTCCTTGCATTAAATCCACATACACATTGTTATTAGGAGTCATCACCACTTCGTGACCTAATTTAGCTGCCTCTACTCCGCCGGCAATACCACGCCAAGACATAACTGCCGTTCCCTTTGGCAATCCTCCGCCCTCTAAAATCTCATCCCAGCCTAACATGCGCTTACCTTTAGACGAAATAATCTTCTCCAAACGACGCACAAAATACGCCTGCACCTCTTGCGAATTCTTCAATCCCTCCCGTGCTCTCAAAGCTAAAATCTCCGGATTCTTATCCCAATAATTCTTAGGGCACTCATCACCTCCCATGTGGATGTATTCATACGGGAAAAGAATAGCTACCTCGCCCATCACCTTGTCTAAGAAAGTATATACTTTTTCATTTGCTGGGCAAAGTGTATTATCTAATAAAGCCTCTGGGTGTCCGTGAGACCAATCGATGAATGGCTCACCCGAAATAACTTCATATTTATCAGCTCCTGGTGTACACGAAAGTTCTGGATAAGAGGCTACTGCAGCCATCGAGTGACCCGGAACATCTATTTCTGGCACGATATTCACAAAGCGATCTTGGCCGTATTTCACCAATTCCTTGATATCTTCCTGAGTGTAGAAACCACCATAATTGCGAGGCTCGTTAGGCTCAGGCTTAGAGAAAGTAGTGAAACGACCCTCTTTCTTTACGTTAAATGCCCCTTTCTTCGTCAAATTAGGATAGGATTTAATTTCGATTCTCCAGCCCTCATCGTCCGTTAGGTGGAAGTGAAGCAAGTTGTATTTGTACTCCACCATCTCGTCGATAAATTGCTTCACCTCTTCTTTAGTGAAGAAGTGGCGCGCCACATCAAACATTTGGCCACGCCAAGCAAAACGAGGAGTGTCTGTAATCTGAGCAAATGGAATGGCCCATTGAACTCCTTTAATGACTGTTTTCGATTCAATTTCCTTAGGCAGTAATTGTACTAGTGTTTGAATTCCGTAGAATAAACCAGCTGATTTGTTCGCCTTAATGCTAACGCCTTTAGCATTTACCTGCAACTCATATCCCTCAGCTCCTAAATTAGCGTTGTTCACGATTTGCATTTGGATAGATGCTGTACCTGACGATTTTAGTGTAACGGAACGTCCTGTGGCACTTTTCAGCTTACTGACCAAAGTCGCATAACCCACCTTCAATTGGGCATCCGCAGGACCTGAAATAGAGATGGAAGATGGTAAAATGAATTTCCCAGCTGGATAAACCGCTTGAGACGGAATGGGGATAATCGATGGTGTTTGGGCCGATGAAACGAAACTTAAGCTAAAACTCAAGCAAACGAGTGCAATGATTCTCTTCATAATATAGGTTTTTGTATCGTGTTAAAGTTCCATCAAAATGCAGAATATTCCAAATCGTTTTGTATTTTTGAAACAAGAAGCATTATATACAAAACACAAAACCATGAATGAAACTGCCACGCTTGCTGCTCAGCAAGTGGAACTCACACACGCTATTGACACGGTTTGGGTGGCCCTATGTGCCGCTCTTATTTTCCAAATGGAAGGAGGCTTTGCCCTTCTAGAAGCTGGATTCGTCCGTTCTAAAAATGCCATCAGTATTATTGCCAAAGTAATGATCGACATTATGTTCGGCGGAGTAGCTTTCTATTTAGTCGGATTCGGGATTGCCTATGGTAAATCGAATGGCTATTGGGCTTTCGACACCGGAATTATGGAAGGAGACCTAGGTTTAGGTTTGACTATTTCTAATTCCCTTTTCTGGTTCATCCAAATGGGCTTTGCCGTGGCTGCTATCTCTATCGTTTCAGGCGGTGTCGCAGAACGCATGAAGATGTGGTCTTATGCCATTTATGTTGCTATTTTTAGTGCGGTATTATATCCCCTTGCAGCTAATTGGGTTTGGAATCCAAACGGCTGGTTAGCCTTACGCGGATTTAATGACTTCGCTGGTTCAGCAGCCATTCACGCGATGGGTGGATTTGCAGCACTAGCTGGCGCGATTGTATTAGGACCACGACTAGGAAAATACAACGAAGACGGAACAGCGAATGCAATTCCGGGACATAACTTAACTTTATCGGCAGTAGGTGCCTTTATCCTTTGGTTCGGTTGGTTCGGATTCAACCCTGGTTCTACATTAGGAGCCGTGGGTAAATGGGATCTAATCGGTTCTGTAGCGACTAATACCTTCCTTGCGTCAGCTGCGGGCGGTATCGCCACAATGTTGTACACGTTTATCCGCTACAAGAAAGTGGATATTACGATGGTGATTAATGGTGTTTTGGCAGGTTTAGTGGCTATCACAGCAGGCTGCAACGTCGTTTCACCGGATTCAGCCTTGATTATTGGTTTCATCGCAGGTACGATTGTCGATATCGCAGTAGTGGTGGTAGACAAAATGAAAGTGGATGATCCCGTGGGTGCAGTAGCGGTACACGGTGTAAACGGTTTCTTTGGAACGATTGCTGTAGGTCTATTCTCCCAAAAGAATGGCTTATTCATCACCGGCGAAAGCACCCAATTCATCACGCAATTAATCGGTGTTTCCGTGATCAGCGTATTCTCCTTTGCTACAACGTATGCTATTTTCATGGCCTTGAAAAAGACGATGGGAATTCGCTTGAGCCACAAAGCAGAATCTGCGGGTATTGATGCCGTTGAATTTGGAGTAGAAGCATACACAACTTTTGAATAATAGCTAACTAAATACGATATGAAAAAGGTAGAAGCCATTGTAAAACCATCGAAATTAAAAGCTATTCAAAAAGGCTTAATCGATGCCAACATACCTTGTATGACCGTTGTTCCCGTTCGTGGAGCTGGTTTACAACAAGGTTATTCAGAAATATACCGCGGTACAGAAAAGTCGATGATCTTATTACCAAAGGTCATGATCATCTGTGTCGTAAGCGATGAAAACCTCGAAAAATGCTTAGATGTCATCCTAGACAACGCCTCCGAAGGCAATGTGGGAGATGGCAAAATCTTCGTTTATGATGTGCAAGATGCGATCAGGATACGGACGAGGACGAGAGGGATTGAAGCTATTCGATAATAAAAAAAGGGCTTAGGCCCTTTTTTAGATTAGAGAGTATAGAGTATAGAGAGGAGATATTAGATTATAGATTATAGAGTATAGATAAGATATAAAAGAGAACCATCTCTACTCTATGCTCTATAATCTCTAATCTAAAACCATAACTACACGAAATCGAGTAAACATCTCCTCCGAATACCACCCAATCGTCCTCGTCTTCTTAATCATGGGGGCGTGTTCTTTACTTTTATAGGCAAAGGAATCTAGGCTTTCTGAAGATTCCCAAAGACTTAGTGTCGCTTGTTCGATGAGGGGGAATTCGCCTACGCCTTTGGCAAATAATAAACCCGCCCGATTTTCTAAATATTTACTGGCGTGAGAGACATAGAACCAGAAAATGGGAGATTTATACCACACAATACTGGCGCGCGTCATCACTAATAGGGGACCATTTCCGGGATCTTCCACAATAGAAAAGGGATTCGAACCGTTCCAAGTTCCGTGGCCTTTAATGGCGACGGCGTCCCAACCTTTCATTTCTGAAGAATGCGAGGACAGTGTTAACCAACGTTTGTTAGTTTTGAAAAAATGATCTGATGCTGCTTGGTTATCAAACACGCCAAAGAAAGCATATGAAGAGAAGTCTGGCCAAATAGAGAAGCCATTGCCCGAGCCTACACCTAAGTGTTTCGCAAAAGAAAGCCCGTCTGATTTCCATTGCTGGACAAATGAACGACCCATTTCAGCAAAGGCAAAGCGCTTATTAGCGAAGCTTTGAAAAGATAAAAATCGAAAAGATATAATTTGGTCACTCATTTTATCAAATTTAGCTGTTTATTTGAACAATTAAAGTGCTAATAGGGTTTAAAAGACATGAATAAAAAGGGTTTTTATTTCAAGGAGTTTGAGGAGAAGAGCATCTCCCCTTTTGATAAGCTTTTCGGGATTTTCAAGGAATTAATCACACATACGTCGGGAGATTTTGATGAGGCAATCGAATGGTTGCGCGAATTAGACAAAGAATATGAGCTGACAGATGAGAATTATACGATTGAAGATTTCATTGAAGATTTAAAGGCCAAAGGCTATATCCGCGAGGAGATTGATGAGAATGGGGGTTCTGGGATGGGAATTACGGCCAAAACAGAGCGAGCGATTCGCCAGACAGCACTAGAGAATATCTTCGGAAACTTAAATAAAAGTGGTGCTGGGAATCACAAAACTAAGGCATCAGGCCAGGGAGATGAAATGACAGGGGAATTTAGATCCTATCATTTTGGCGATAGTCTAGAGAAAATCTCCCTTACGGAGAGTCTGAAAAACGCCCAAATCAATCACGGAATAGGCGAATTCGAGTTAACGGAGGAGGATTTAGTCGTGGAAGACACGCAATTCAAATCTCAGATGAGCACGGTTTTGATGATTGATATCAGCCATTCCATGATTCTGTATGGTGAGGATCGGATTACGCCTGCGAAGAAGGTAGCGATGGCTTTGGCAGAACTCATAACCACCCGTTACCCCAAAGATACCATCGACATTCTGGTCTTCGGAAACGATGCCTGGAGCATTTCCATCAAGGATATTCCCTATTTAAAAGTGGGGCCTTATCATACGAATACGGTGGCTGGACTGCAATTAGCGATGGATATTCTGCGCCGAAAAAGGAATACCAACAAACAGATATTTATGATTACCGACGGAAAGCCGAGCTGTGTTCGGGAAAAAGACGGGACTTATTATATGAATAGTAATGGACTTGACCCTTATGTGACCGAAAAATGTTACACTCAGGCGGCGCAGGCACGTAAATTACATATTCCCATTACCACCTTTATGATTGCGAGGGATTCCTACCTACAGCAATTTGTGGACAAATTCACCGAAGCAAATCAAGGAAAAGCCTTTTACACGGGCTTAAAGGGCTTAGGGGAAATGATTTTCCAAGATTACGAAACGAATAGAAAGAAAAGACTCAAATAAGATGATCAACAATTTAGGCGAATTAAAGGCCTCAGGCTACATAAGCAAATCGATTAAAGACGAATTAAGAGACAACTTGATTAAACACATGGAGGCTGGAACGACCGTTTTCGAGGGCGTTCATGGTTTTGAAAACTCCGTTATACCAGAATTAGAGCGAGCGATTTTGTCTCGCCATAATATCAACTTATTGGGTTTACGCGGTCAGGCGAAAACACGTTTAGCTCGTTTAATGGTTAATCTGTTAGACGAATACATCCCCTACGTGGCTGGTTCGGAGATTAATGATGATCCGTTAGCGCCTATTTCCAGATTTGCGATTGATTTAATTGCATCACAAGGAGATGCGACACCGATTGCGTGGTTGCACCGTTCTGATCGTTTTGCAGAGAAATTAGCTACACCAGATGTGTCAGTGGCCGATTTAATTGGTGATGTGGATCCGATCAAAGCGGCTAATTTGAAATTATCGTATGCAGATGACCGTGTGATTCACTTTGGCATGATTCCTAGAGCTAATCGCTGCATCTTTGTCATCAACGAGATACCTGACTTGCAAGCGCGTATCCAGGTAGCCTTATTCAACATTTTACAAGAGGGCGATATCCAAATCCGCGGTTTCAAATTACGTTTACCGCTTGATCTTCAATTCATCTTCACGGCAAACCCGGAGGATTATACAAATAGAGGAAGTATTGTGACGCCATTGAAGGACCGTATTGGTTCTCAAATTTTGACCCATTATCCTGAAACCATTGCGATTGCGCGCAAGATTTCGTCTCAAGAAGCTCATATTAATGCCACTCAATCGGATCGAGTTTATGTCCCAAATTTAGCCTACGATTTATTAGAGCAAATTATTTTCGAGGCGAGAGAGAGTGAATACATTGATTCCAAAAGTGGTGTCAGCGCTCGTATGAGTATTTCGATGCTCGAGAGTTTAGTGAGCACGGCGGAAAGACGTGCCCTACTAAATCGCGAGAAATCAACAACAGTACGTTTGGCAGACTTCATGGGAATCATCCCAGCCATCACAGGAAAAGTAGAATTAGTGTATGAGGGCGAACAAGAAGGTGCGGCATTCGTAGCCGAACAATTGATCGGTTCAGCCATCAAATCATTCTTTCCCGGTTTATTCCCTAAAATCGAAAAGCTATCTAAGAAAATTGAAGAGAGTCCTTATGCAACCTTAATGGAAGCGGTCTATGCTGAAGGTGGCGTTGTATTGTATGATGAATGTAACGCGGCAGATTATGCTTCGACGTTGAATGAAATTAAGCCTTTAGAGGACTTGATCGTTCGATATCAACCCGATGTTGAGGCAGCGGATAGGTTGTTCTTGAAGGAATTTGTGCTGTGGGCGCTGGCGGAGTATCAGAAATTGGGGAAAGAAAGGTTGACTAACGGTTTTCAGTTTCGTGACTTGTTTTAGAACTATTTTGGTGTCCCATTAGAAAATGGTCTTTGCCATATTTTCTTAAATGGGACACCAAAATAGCTCTAATCTAAAACAAACCAACGAACTAAATCTCTACTCTCCTATCTCTATTCTAAATAGAATCACCGCAGGCGAAACCATCTCTACTTTATACAATCTTATCTCTCCTCTAAATAGCCTTCGGCTATTTACCTATACAAAACTTACCAAAGATATTCTTCAACAGATCGTCATTCGATATCTGCCCAGTAATCTCCCCTAAGTGATGAAGAGCATAGCGAAGGTCTTGTGCGATAAGATCGCCTGTTAGGCCGGTTTGCAAAGCATTAAGAACACCTTCTAAGGTTTCTTGCGTTTGTAATAATTGCTGGTAATGACGAAGATTGGTCACTAACGTTCCATTCGTGCTCACTTGATCTAAACCGACTACGTTTAACAAGGCGGTTTCGAGGTCATTGAGTCCTGAACGGTTTTTGGCAGAAATAGCAATCAAATCCGGAATGGCAGATACAAATGCAGAAAGGTCAGCGATTTGATCCACTTTGTTCAACAATTTAATCACGGGAATCTCTAGTGAACCAAGTGCTTCCACGCCAGCCGCGAGTCCAGAAGGCGTTTCAGAGGTAGCATCAGCCATATAAATGACTACCTGTGCTTTCTTCACCCAGGCTTGTGTTCTCTCCACTCCTAGCGCTTCAATGACGTCTGATGTTTCACGCAAACCTGCCGTATCCACTAAACGGAATTTGATTCCACCTAAAGTCCACTCATCCTCGAGGGAATCACGTGTAGTTCCTGCGATATCAGAAACAATGGCACGATCCTCGTTCAATAAGGCATTTAATAATGTCGATTTACCTGCATTGGGTTTCCCCACAATCACCGTTGCAACTCCGTTCTTCACCGCATTTCCGGCTCTAAAGCTGGAAACCAACGGTCGTATATTCGTCAACAATTGATTCACTAAAGCTTCTAAATCTTTGCGATCCGCGAATTCCACGTCCTCTTCACCGAAGTCTAATTCAAGCTCGATTAGGGAAGCAAAATGGATTAATTCCTCGCGCAATGCGGCTAATTCTTTTGAAAAACCGCCTCTCAATTGATGCAAAGCGGCGTTTTGGGCAGCGGCAGAATCGGCAGCAATTACGTCTGCTACCGCTTCGGCTTGGGCTAGGTCGAAGGCTCCATTTAGGAAAGCGCGCTGGGTAAATTCGCCGGGGCGAGCGAAGCGAGCCCCCTGTTCTACGAACAATTGCAAGATACTCTCTTGGATGAACGGGGAACCATGGCAGGAAATTTCGACCACATTTTCCTTTGTATAGGAACGCGGAGCAATGTATAAACTGGCGACCACTTCGTCGTAGACACGACCAGCAGACTCTATACGACCATAATGGATCGTATGAGTGGGTTGGGTGGAAAGATCTTTGGGCTTAAAAACGGCATTCACGATCTCAATTGCTTGATCTCCTGAAAGACGAATTACGCCGATCGCTCCTACCCCTGCAGGCGTCGCTAAGGCAACAATGGTATCCGTAAAGTTCATCGATTACAATAAATTCGTCAATTTCATCGCGACAGACATATCGCCAGAGATTTTTACTTTTCCGGTCATTACGGCCATCATAGAATTTAATTCGCCGTTTAAGATCGAAGTGAATGTTTCCTCTGTTGTAGAGATGGTGCAATCTGAATCCAAATTTTCATTGGATACAGCTCCATCCGAACCTACGACGATGATTCCGCCTGGGAAAGCGAATTTGAATGAAACACCTTGGCCGCCTTTTTGAGCAGCTAAGGCAATAATACGTTCGTTGATTTCTTGAAATGTCATTTTATATCAATTTATGGGTCAAAATTACGTCATTTTACTGAAACTACACGTTTCGATGGCAAATAGCGGTAAAATCACAAAAGGTGCATTGGTCTAAATTCACCGTTTTCTCAAAGGCCTGATCCGCAGAAACTAGTGATTCAACCCAATACTGTACTAGCTTCTCTGATTCTTGAATAAAATCAGCGAATGACTCCCCCTCCGTAAATTCGAGTGGCGAAGACAAAACCTTTTCATCAAAATTTCGGAAGGAAATAATACCGGGCTGAATGCTGATACGATCCGCTTCCAAACCTTGAAGGAATTCTTTTCTCTCCGCTGGTGCTTTTTGCAACTCTTTCGTCACTAAAAACTTGTACATCCACAACTGAAAAAGTTTGGCTTTCAGTTCCTCTTCTCTCAGTGTTTCGGCTAAACTTTCTCCGGCGTCCACGTCTTTCTTTATTACTTTTCCTGTCTTATAATCGACAATACGCAAGACTGAACCACCTTTCAAATCTAATCGATCGATCCGACCTTTCATTTTCACAGGCCACATTTCAGCGCCTACTGGAACAGAAACCACCGTATTCACTTCTTCCTCTACCGCAAGCAATTGTATTCGTTCCTCATACCAAGCAGCGGATTGATCGAAATAAGTTCCCAGCAAGGTTTTGGCCACTTCCTGCAACACATAATTAAAGCCTTTCTCTACTTCAAAGTTTCCCTCGCGTTCCTTAATCTCTTCCATTGCCTTTGCTAACAAAGGTTCAATTAAGGCCTTCTTTTGTGCCACATTAAGACCATCCTCATAACCACCTGAAGCGATCATTTGTTTATCGAGTAACTCCAGCACCTTGTGTACCCAAGTCCCAAATACATCCGCCCCCATTTCGTCATCGCGTTGTTTTTCTTGTTGCAGATTGACAATTTGGGAGAAATAATACTTTAGCGAACAACTCGCAAACATCGCAACAGATGAGGGAGATAGACCTCGTCTAGCCAATACGTCTTTTATTTCAGCAATTAGCTCCGGCGTTTTCTCAATGCTCAAGGCTATTTCTGGATTTTTCTCGTCATTCGAACTGAATTTGACTATTGGTTCACGCAGGATTAAATGTGGATTCTTTTTGGCCCAATCATAGCGAATCTGGCGAATAAAACGACTAACTTCTGCTGAGGACGAATCATTCTGCACATAGACCAGCATTACCTCCTTAGGCCGCTGCAATAAACGATAGAAGTGATAACTCGTCACGGCATCCGCTTGGGTAAATGTGGGCAGCGAGAAGGCCGCCATATTCGCAATATCGACGGGTATCAAACTTTCACGCTTCCGCGTTCCCGGTAAACTGCCTTCATTCAGCGATAAAACAATCACCCGATCAAAGTCCAGAGTTCGCGTTTCTAACAGCCCCATGACGTGCAAGGTTCGATTCTCCGCCCCTTCAAAGGTCATTTTTTGCTGTTGCACAAGCTGCTTACAAAGCGCCTGGCCACTTTTAACGGTAATAAAGGGATTCGCCTGAGCGATCTCTTCTAACTTATCTAATACCGTCAAGGCCTGCAAAATGGCCTGCGATTCCGCATCCCAATCTTCCTTATCTGTTTTGTATAAAATATTGGTCAGCAGTCGAATAAGCGACTTTAAACAGTCCTGAAAACTCGAATTAGTGGGTATAAAAAGGCTTCCACCTGCAGGAACATCGGACAAATACAAATCAGTCTCTTTCCATTTTGGTAACGAAATAGAGGACATCAGCGGATGCTCTTTCAATGCTTTCAGCTGCGAAACAGGGTATTTTTCCAAAGGCACCAAGGCCCACCACATCTCGATTAGTGAAAACACTTGAGCCTTCTTTAACGAATAGCCCATCGTGATATTCAGGCGGTCTTTAAACTCTCCTAAATAGGGTAATAAAGAATCCAACAGACTCTCATCCCCTAACACGAGGGCTACTTGTTCCAAATCCCCGTGTTCGGTTTGCCATGCACGAATTTGCTCCAAAGCCACAAAAATCTGAGCCGAAGGATTCGCTAAACCCACTGTCTCGACCTCTTTTGGCTTTTCTAACAAATCCCGCCCCATCCAATGAAATGGACCACGAGATAAATAGGCAGAATCACCTGGGTCTGAATAGTGTTTTAGCCAGTTACCTGCCCTGTGATGCTTGCTTTTGGCATAATATTCATCCGCATCCCAAAGCGTCTGTGCCACATTCTCCCGCAATAGCAAACGAATGATGGTCTCCTCCGATTTAGAGAGCGCATTAAAACCGACAAAATAGATCTGCTTAAATCCGAGCGATTTACCCGACTCTAACAGCTCGACTAGTTTGCGATAAGCAAGCCCACGATAGGTAGTTCCCTTCGATTCTAATCTGCTTTTCAGGCGAATATAGACCTCTAAAAGCGAATCATATAACTTGAAATAAGCCTGCGTATTAGCGGTAATCCACTCATCTGCATGTTCTTGACCATATTCTTGGCCCCACCGTTCTATCGATTTAGCTTCGGAAAGAAAGGAAAACAAGGCCGAAGGATCCACTAAATACAGATCCAACGTATCGAAATCCTTCAACATCATCTGTCCCCACGTGACAAAACGATCAAAATCAACTTTCGAATCGACCTCCTTAAAACAGGCATAGGCCTCCATCAATAAGTCAATCGGATCCTCTAAAACCGAATCCGTCATCTGAAGCGCAAATTCCTCAATCGTAAAGAATGAGGGAGACAAAAACGGTCGATCACCCCTGATCGCTAATTCCTTTTTTAAGTAAAGGATGCCCCGTTGCGAGGGCATTACGACGGCAATATCTTTTAGCTCTTCCATACCGTGTGCGTGGAAGAGGTGATCAGCCGTTTTACCTAAAAATGTCTGCATTACAGGTTTCCTTTTTTCATTTCTTTCACCGCATAATCCACCGCACGGGCTGTGAAGGCCATGTAGGTTAATGATGGGTTTTGGGTAGAAGTGGAGGTCATACAAGCCCCGTCCGTCACAAACACGTTCTTGACGTGGTGCATTTGATTCCACTTGTTTAAAAGTGATGTCTTCGGATCTGATCCCATTCTCACTCCGCCCATTTCGTGGATATCTAATCCCGCTGGAGCGTGTGAATCGCGGGTTTTGATGTTCTTGAAGCCGGCCTTTTCGTACATTTCAGTGAATTGATCGATAAAATCTTTGACCATCAGATCATCATTGTTATCGTAACTCACGTCCATATGAAGCAATGGCATTCCCCAGGCATCTTTTTTAGTAGCGTCCAAAGTCACTTTATTACTCTCCTTCGGAATCGTTTCCCCCATCATGTGAGATCCAGCATACCAGTTCGACCATTTTGGATTCAATAAGGAATTCTTCAAGCTTTCACCTACTGAACTTTGGTCTGCGTGCGTTCCTCTTCCACCACTCATTCCCGCCGCATAACCGCGTAAGAAGTTCGTTTCTTGCTTGTATAAGTTTCTAAAACGAGGAATATACCCTGAATTAGGCCGTCCTCCAGCTGTTTTATAATCTAAATATCCTTCGTATTCTGCAGACAAGGAAGCACGGTAATTGTGGAAAGCTATGTGCGTTCCTAATAGACCGCTGTCGTTTCCTAAACCATTCGGGAAGCGAGAGGACTTCGAATTCAATAAGATCAAATTCGTATTAATCGCAGCTGCTGTTACAAAAATCACCTTCGCATAATATTCCACCATCTCTTTCGTGTGTGCATCTACGACACGAACACCTACGGCTTTTTGTTTCTGTTCATCATAGATAATCGAATGAACTACAGAATCCGTTCTTAATGTCATATTACCCGTCTTCGCAGCCCAAGGCAACGTAGACGAATTAGCGCTGAAATAACCACCATATGGGCAACCTCTTTGGCATAAATTACGGCCTAAACACGTTCCGCGTCCCTGTTGAATGTGAATATCGCGAGGCTCTGTTAAGTGTGCGCATCGACCGATGATGACGTGGCGATCTGAATACAAACGTTTCATCTCTTTTTGGAAATGTTTTTCCACGCAAGTCAATTCCATCGGTGGTAAAAAGTCTCCATCTGGCAAGGAATCTAACCCATCCTTATTACCCGAAATACCCGCAAAATGCTCTACATACGAATACCAAGGGTCAATTTCCTTATAGGTTATCGGCCAGGGCACCGCGAATCCATCGCGCGCAGGACCATCAAAATCTAATTGAGACCAACGTTGCGTTTGACGCGCCCACAGCAGTGATTTACCTCCAGTTTGGTATCCGCGGATCCAATCAAATGGCTTATCCTGAATGTAGGGATGTTCTGCATCCTTCACGAAAAAGTGCTTCGCGTCTTCTCTGAAAGCATAACATTTTGAAATGATGGGATTTTCATCAATCTCCTGCTTCGTTAATTGCCCTCTATGTTCCATTTCCCACGGACTCAACAAAGTCGTTGGATAATCTTCATTATGGGTCACTTTACGTCCTCTTTCGAGCACCAAAGTCTTGATTCCTTTATCACAAAATTCCTTAGCAGCCCAGCCTCCAGCCATTCCGGAACCTATCACAATCGCACCATAGGTGCGTTTTTCTGCATTATTTAAAATATTCATCGCTCAGTTTATTTTTTAATAGGTTCACAGCCATTGAAAAATCCAGGTGCCATCATGTAATTAAAGTGATTCACCATGACATATTCTGTCGTGGTATAGCCTTGAATTGTTAATCCTTTTAGCGTCTTCATTGCTTTTTGCGCATCAGACCCCTGTTTACCCTGTTCTATTTGGAAAAACAATTGTTCCTTTTCTGACTCTGTAACCTTCTCAATCGAAGGTAAAGCCGCTAATACCTTCATCAAGGTAGTAGCAGTAGTTGGCTCATAGCAATCGCGAAGCATCACCTTCACATAGGCTGGAACGCCTAAGGAAACGGCGCCAGGAATACTGGATTCAGGAATAATAACTCCCATCCAAGCTTGTAATAATTGGTCTTGATCAGCGCTCCATTGAATGCTGGGCGCATTGGCTGCTTTGAGATCTGTAAAAACAACGCTGCCTAAAGTAGCAAGCGCCATTCCTTTCACCCAATTTCGGCGAGAAATCGATTTCATAATTTATCTAGGTTTACTGTTTTTTAATCAAATAACAACCAACGAACAC
This sequence comes from Aquirufa lenticrescens, assembly GCF_019916085.1. Lineage (NCBI taxonomy): Bacteria > Pseudomonadati > Bacteroidota > Cytophagia > Cytophagales > Flectobacillaceae > Aquirufa > Aquirufa lenticrescens. Next base: position 61,423 of record NZ_CP049834.1, read on the forward strand.
CATAACCGAAGGAACGAGCCATCGCCGGATGTAAGTAAGCGGTATAGTAATTCGAATTTAACAATCCTTGCGTTACATTCTGCATTTTAAAGAAAAGTCGAACTCGGTTAATACGTAAAGTCACATAGGCATCTGCCTGAACAAAAGCAGGGATTTCGTAGCGATCTTGCAGATGAAATTGCTGCATTGTAGGCATATACGCATCTGCAAAATAAGCTGATTGATGCTGTACATCCACGCCAAACTGCATATACAATAATTTCTTGTATTGCACATTCAGCGCAAAATTCGCATTGGCTACCAAGCTTGGCATTCTGATCACATCGGGTCCCGACTTTGTATTGGCTAAAACCAAAGCAGACCATTCGAAACGCTTAAACGTCCCTCCTGCTGAAAATCCTGTTCTAAATACGCCTATCGCATCAGTTACTTGTTTGGCGGTGGCCAAGGTATCAAAATAGGCATAATTCGCGATGCGTTGAATCGTAGCAGTTGGACGGAAATAAACATTTTTTGTATGTAGATCCAAAGTCCCAATCAATTCATCAAACAGGACATTATCAAATGATTGATTCCAACGAAAAGCAGCATTATAGGCCCAATTTTGAGCAATCGAAGGACTGATTGAGGTGCGACTAGCTTTTACTTGAAAGAAAGGAGATAGAAAGCTGGCCTGCAGGCGGTAATCGGAACCTACTAAATATTCCCCATCCGCTGTAAAGTCAATCTTGTCATTGAATTTTTGCTGCAAAAACAAACCCACATAGTTTTCCAAGCGGTTCTTTTGCAAACCTGCCATCGGGTTATTCACATCCCAATAGCGCTGTTTGAAATACGTTCGATAGGTAAAACCTCGAAATATTCCTTTTATACCTGTCTGATGCGCATAGGATTGCCATTGATTCTCATTATACAAGGAATCCGTTTGCGTTCCGTAATTCTTCGAATAAAATGATTTAGTCAGATTCGTCGCAAAATTCAAGTCCTTAAACTTCGCAGTCCGATTTTCTACGTCTACGCGCTGAAAGAATTGCAGTCCTTTAAAACCGATGAACTCGTGGTAAAAATGGAATTTGATAAAAGAATCATTTGACTGGACTCCTGAAGTGGCAAAAAATGCTCCGTTATCCGTGTAATTTAAAGCCGTAGTCGGATCTAAGCCATTCAACAACTGTAATCCTCCCTGGTCTTGAATTCCTTGATCAAAATAGTTTAAATGGGATAACAATCGATACCGGTTATTGCGCGTTCTGAAATTAGTCTGGAATAATACACCCCATTGCTCTGTCAATGCTTGATTCCCTGATTTGTATTTCGAATCGGTCAAAAATTTATCAGAAACCTGCCTCTGAATCTCAAAACCCATATTCCAAAGCGAATCTACATTTCGCGCGAACGTAAAATTCAGACGCGTTTGCCCTCCAGCCCCTAAATAATATTCAATATCAGAATAGGGAGATTTTGTTTGGTAATACTTTACCTCGTCAGTCGCAAAAGCATAGGGCATATAGGCATTATAGCCTAAATGCGTCCCTATTTGATCCGGTTTATGGATGAAGATATTCCGAACCGCCGTTCCTTCATTCCCTAAATGAGCCGTTAAAAAACCCGATCTCTCCTGAAATAAATAGCGGTGAAACAGGTGTAAACTTGTATCCACTGATTTTTTTGCTCCTCGGCCATTCAACACATCTTCTTCGTTAAAATAAGACATGGTTTGAGGGCCATACATCATTTTAGTGGAGTCGTCCAAAGCCGCACGCCCTGACTTCCCATTTGAAACGGGCTTAGGTGCATTCGGATCCTTGGGTGCCATCGGATCAGGGAAGGAATTCCGATCCCCTCCTGCTGACTGCAAAGTCTGCGCAAAAACGGGCGAAATACCCCATAAAACAAGAAGAACAATCAGTCTATACTTCACGCTACAAATTTAGTTTTTTCCCAACCAGTCCCAAAACTGTTCTTCCTGATCAATGAAATACATTTCCATTGGTAAATAATATAAGTGATTAGCCAGATTAGGCAATTGTGCTAATTCAGCCTTTAAACGCACATAATCCTTGTGAGTAGTCAAAAATCCCTCATCGCCTGCCATCATTTTGGCCTGCTGTTCTAACTCTAACAATTCAATCTCTGTAAACCGGTGGTGATCAGCATACATCACTTCTTCTTGAATTTGACCTAGGCTAGAGGCATACGTAAAAAATGGCTTGGGATCCGCTATACCCGCAAATAATGACCATTTACTCGGCAAGTATTCTCTTGGACCTACCGGTTTGCCATACCTTACACCCGTATAAAAGATCGGTTTCTCCTCCTTCGTATTCCGCAAAACGCCTTGAGCAAAATTCGATTTTTGTTCTTTCGTTAAAATACTTGGACAACGCGTAACAATCACCGCATCTGCTCGTTTTATACCTTTAGCAGACTCCCGTAAACGTCCCTGCGGCAGCAAAGAATCAGTATAAAAAGGCTGAGAGAAGGTAGAACAAACTAAATTTACGGAACCTTTTATCGAGCGATGCTGAAAGGCATCATCTAATAATAGCACATCCACTTCCGGCATCTGCTGAACTCCTTTCACCCGGTTTTCGCAAACCACTACAGACAGCTCGGGAAATACAGACTTATAGGCCAAAGGTTCATCCCCCACCTCTTCTGCTGTCGAATCCACTGTTACGTCCAAATAGCCCTTGGTTTTACGTCCATACCCACGACTTAAAATACCTAATCGATCGTCTCCGCGCCAGTTTTGGACCAAATAGGAAACTAAAGGACTCTTCCCTGTTCCACCTATAGACAGATTACCCACCACAATGATGCGCGGTTTATCAAAGGGGGTAGACGGCAAAATTCCCCAGTCATAGAGTTTATTCCGGACGTAAGTAATCAGGCCAAAAAGCAAGGAAGGAAGAAAGGTAATTATCTGCTTCATATAATAACCTTAAAGCTAAAAATAATACGGGAGGGCACAAAATCGAATAGAAAATAATAAATTGCAGGATGTCCAAAATCAGCCTCCGATTTATTCCGCACGAACTCCTATTTCATTTCGAAGCAGGAACATCGCGTGGCGTTTTAACGAAAAAAAAATCCTACTACGTGGAACTTTCGGACGGCGTTCGATGCGGCATTGGAGAAGCTGGACCCTTATTCGGATTAAGTCCTGAATTTTCGGATGATTGTGCCGCGGCTTTCGAAAAAGCATTAGAGCCTTTTCAAGGTTTGGCATTACCTGCAGACATCCAAGAATGGATTGCTGAAATCCCTTTTGAACAACCCTCCTTTCGTTTCGCCTTAGAAACAGCTTACCACGATTTAACCGCGCCATTTACAAACAAATTTGCCTTAGGTGAAAAATCCTTACCCATAAACGGACTCATCTGGATGGGAAGCGCCGAATTTATGCGTGAGCAAATTGAACAAAAATTAGCTCAAGGATATTCCTGTTTGAAACTCAAAATAGGTGCGATTGATTTTGAAACCGAGCTTTCGCTTTTGAAAAGCATTCGCTCTCGCTTTTCCGCAGAGCAATTAATTTTACGCGTAGACGCAAATGGCGCCTTTTCGCCTACTGAGGCACCCTATAAGCTAGAAAAATTAGCCGCTTACGACCTGCATTCCATCGAGCAACCCATCAAAGCTGGTCAGCCCGAAGAAATGCGAAAGCTCGTTGCTCATCAAATACTCCCCATCGCCTTAGATGAAGAATTGATAGGCATGCAAGATAAATCCATCGCTACATTCATCGACCCAGATTATATCATCTTAAAGCCCAGCTTTTTAGGAGGTATTCAGGCGACCCGGGATTGGATTAATTGGGCTACCGAAAAGGGAAAAGATTGGTGGATTACCTCTGCTTTGGAATCCAACATCGGCTTGCAAGCCATCGCGCAGTTAACGGGGGATTATGAAGTAAAAATTCCACAAGGCTTAGGAACTGGGCAACTCTACACGAATAATTTTGCCTCTGGATTATCGATCAAAAAAGGAAATATTCTTTTTGACCCTACATTTCCAAGGGAATCTCCGTTTCAGCCCCTATCTTTGTGAAAACAAATCCGTTTAGCATGAATACGATTGATGAGGCGATGATCGCCATCTTAGAAAAGCGATTAGAATTGAGCAAATTAAATTACTCAGATGATACTTACGATGATGTAGAGGAAATGCTACACGATTTGGAAGATGATTTCAATGAGAAATATGGAGATCAATTAGAAGACATTTTGGAGAAAGTGCATTTAAAGCACTGCCCAGAATCGGATGTTTTATTACCCACTGCCTATTTAGCGAAGAAATTCGTGGAAACGGCTGATGGAGAAATCGAAATTGGTAAAAAAGAAGGAGTTGAAGTAGAATGGATCGAAGATCCAGTTGCGAACGCTCGCTTGGTCTTGTTACCAGCTCCTACCCGCGTATTATTGATGACACCCAAGGGCATCGATATTGTCTGGGAAGCAGAATAAATTGAAAGGGGCTCAATGAGCCCCTTTTTTTATATCCAGTTGATACCTTTTTTCAATAGATCAAAAGTCTTCTGACCTTCCGGAAACACCTTCGGATCATACATATATTCCCAAGCCGCCATCGGAGGCAAACTCATCAAGATCGATTCCGTTCTTCCGTTCGTCTCTAAGCCAAATTTCGTTCCTCTGTCGTGTACTAGATTAAATTCAACGTAGCGTCCACGGCGAATGTATTGAAACTCTTTTTCCGCTTGCGTATACTCACGCGATGCGTTCAATCGCATCAAATGGCTGTAAATAGGCTCGAAAGATTCAGCCACGGCTTTGACAAACTCAAACACTGTTTCTTTATCTCCTTTGATATAATCAAAGAAAATCCCTCCAATTCCACGTGTCTCTTCGCGGTGTGGACTGTAGAAATAGTCGTCCGCCCAGGTTTTGTATTTCGGATAATAGCTCGAATCAAATTGATCACATACGGCTTTTAATTGCTCGTGAAACCACTTCGCTTGCTCTGGAATGATAATATGCGGCGTCAAATCAATACCACCACCAAACCAAAACTCCCCATTACTCAACTCAAAATACCGCACATTCATGTGAATGATGGGTACCCAGGGATTTTCTGGATGCATGACGATAGAAACTCCGGTGGCAAAGAATTCAACTTCTTCGGTCACGTTTAAGCTTGTTACCATCTTCGGATGCAGTGGTCCTTCGACAGCTGAGAAATTAACCCCTGCTTTTTCTAAAATACCTCCCTTAGCTAAAACACGTGACCTTCCACCACCGCCTTCTGCCCGAGTCCACTTGTCCTCTTGAAAAGATGCCACTCCATCTGTGGCAGCAATTCCGGCACAAATCCTGTCTTGTAAGCCTTGAAAATAGGCCGCAATATCGTGTTTATTCATTTTATTGAGGAGAACCCGTCGAATCTGACGCGGTCGCATTATCATCTAACAAAGCATTCATCGAATCCAATTCAGCATCAGATACTTGAAGCGAATCTGGCAAGGCATAAGAACCGTTTGAACAATCGAAATCCTTCTTCACCACGCGGCGATCCAGTTTTTCAAATGGCTGCGGACGGTATTGAGCTAACATCGGATCTTTGACCACTTTTATCATAAAGCGCTTAAAGATCGGCAAAGCTGTTTTCGAACCCTCCCCTAAAGCACCCGTCCTAAAGTGAATCGAACGATCATCGCCACCTACCCAAACACCAGAAATCAAATTATGTGACATACCTATAAACCAACCATCGGAATGGTTCGAAGTCGTACCTGTTTTACCGGCGAAAACGCGAGCATAGCGATTATCTTTGGGCAATAAAATATCGCCTTCCCCATACAACAAGGAGCTACCGGTTCCACTTTCGTGAATGACTCCCTCTAGCATGTAGCGAACTAATTGCGCTGATTCCTTTCGAATAACTTGTTCCATCGTAGGATCAAATCGCTGCAACACCTTTCCATTTTGATCTTGGATCTCTTGAACGAGCATAGGCTCCACATGCATACCTTCATTCACAAAGGCAGAATAAGCGCCTATCATCTCAAAAAGATTCACATCAAAAGAACCTAAACCAATCGAGGCCACCGCCTTTAAAGGACTCTTAATCCCCATTTTCTTAGCGTAATACATCACGGTATCCGCACCTACCTCATTCGTAAGACGAGCGGTAACCGAGTTAATACTTTGGGCTAATGCTCGCTTAATGGGCATTTCTCTACCAGAGAAACTTCCATTTGCATTACCTGGACGCCACATTTCCTTCTCTCCCTTCGCGTTCTCTACTTCGATTTCGAAAGGCTCATCACGCATCATATAACATGGCGAAAGATCCTTAGGTCCATCAATTGCAGAAGTATACACGAATGGTTTAAACGTCGATCCCGGTTGTCGACGACCTTGTTTAACATGATCGTATTTGAAATATTTAAAGTCCAAGCCACCCACCCAGGCCTTAATATGACCCGTAAATGGATCCATCGTCATCATACCTGCTTGCAAGAATTTCTTGTAATATTGAATAGAATCATAGGCACTCATCGTGCGCTTTTCTTCACCCATCGAGTTACGTGAATATACCCACATATCGCGCTTCACATCCTTCATGTAGTGTTTAACGGAGTCAGGGTTCTTGGGGAAACGGGCCGATAAGTACTTATAATATTCCGTACGTTTCGCTACCGTATCGATGAAACCAGGAATCTCTTGACCATTTTCACCTACCCAAGGGTTCTGGTTTGCCCAGTGATTATCAAAGTTCTTTTGCGTTGCACGCATCCCTTCTTCTACTGATTCTTCTGCATAAATCTGCATTTTGGAATCAATCGTCGTCACAATCTTTAGGCCATCCCGGTACAGATCTAATTCAATATCATTCTTTTCAGCCCACTCATTCAGGTATTTCGCCACAGCAACCTTGAAATAATTTCCCGTGCCATCATAAGGAGATTCCTCGTTTTCGCGCAACTCGATAGGCATGACAGAAAGTGAATCGTAATCAGCTTTGCGCAAGTATCCTGCCTTCACCATTTGGGCTAAAACGACATTACGACGCTTCCAGGCTTTGTTTTCTGCCAAAGGTTTTCCTTTATAACGCTTCGGATTATAGGTCGTCGTCGCTTTTTGCAAACCTACTAAAATAGCCGCTTCCTGTATATTTAAACTATCCGGAGTGGTATTGAAATAGGTCTTCGAAGCTACCTTAATTCCATAGGCATTATTGCCATAATCCACCGTGTTCAGATACCATAAAATGATCTCGTCTTTGGTATAAAATCGCTCTAATTTGATAGCCGTAACCCATTCTTTGGACTTATAGATTAACTTATTTAATCCCGGTATATAGCCCAACAGACCTGTCTTCACAAAGCCCTTCTTAGTTCTCGTTTTAAATAAATTCTTAGCTAATTGCTGTGAAATCGTACTTCCACCCCCACGATCACCTCCTTTGGCAATACCCACTAACACACCTGCCCAAGCTTGAAAATCAATTCCGGTATGCTCGTAAAAACGCGCATCTTCCGTCGCTACTAAGGCTTTCACTAAATAGGGAGAAATCTGATTGAAATCGCGAATAGGTGTTCTGTTTTCTGCAAAAAACTTACCAAGAAGTACCCCATCTGCAGAATAAATCTCAGAGGCTTGAGAAAGTTTAGGGTTCTGTAAGTCATCCACACTAGGCATTTCTCCCGTTAAAAAGAAGAAATTAGTCTCGATGACCAATAAATAAACCAACACAAAGAGAGCAGACTTTGCAAAGAACTTATATCCTTTTACAATGGGTTTGTAATAGGGAGTGGTTTTATCTACTTTGGAATCGTAATAGGCCTGCAATTTGCGTCCTTGCGTTTGAACAAAAACTTGCCCTAAAACTACATAGCCTACACAAATGCTGTAAATACGCTCACCTACTACTTTTTTGAAACCCGCTAACAATAACAAGCATAAAGCGGACACTTTCGCAGAAACGAACGCTTTTCCTTGAGCATATTTCTCTTTGATGTTTGCTAGCATATTAGTCAATTTCTAATTTTTCCAAGATACTCATTAAATCAGAAAAATCGCGAAAACCGGGACGGTCTTCTTTTCCTGCCATTAAACCAATTCCTTGGATCGAAGTTTGTTCCACCCATTCCTCTAAATCCTCTTCTGGAACGTCTAAACCTAAAATAATTGGATACTGTGCCGCCCAAATTTCAATCGAGGATTCCATTCCCTGCAAAGATTCTGGCCCCTCGCCCACTAATAAAAAGTGACTTACATAGGGCGCCGCGGAAGCAAATAAGGCAGGTAAATTATCTGTATCTATGTTTACACGAAGTATTTTGGGTAAAACAATGTCTTGAATAAGCACCAGATTCACTTTCGAATCAATCTCAATTGCGTCTGGTTGATGCGAAGCAACTAAGGCCTTTATTTCCTCCGGTTTCAATCCTGCATACTCGCCTACGATCTGAACACCAGCTAACCAGTTCCTAATCTCTGCAAATTTCTCTAAAGGCATCGCTAAAGGGAAACCCAACCATTCCACTCCCATTCCTGCACAGTAGCGCGCATCGGAGAGATTTTCAATCGAACTGACTTTAACTTTCGTTTTTAACATAGACGGTATTTGAATAATGAGCAAAAATACGCTTTGTACACGTATTTACAAAGATTAGCCGTAACTTGCAGTATAATTTCGTCAGGCATTGAACCTGAGCAGCAAATATGGAGAAAAAAGGACGCGTTTTAGTCGCTATGAGCGGCGGAATTGACAGCTCGGTCGCAGCTGTTTTGCTACACGAACAAGGTTATGAGGTCATCGGAATGACGATGAAAACCTGGGATTATGCCAGCTCTGGTGGCGATAAAAAGGAAACTGGCTGCTGTTCTTTGGATTCTATAAATGACGCACGTCACATCGCCGTTTCCCTCGGATTCCCCCACTACATTTTAGATATTAGAGAAGAATTCGGTGATTCGGTTATCGATTACTTCACGAATGAATACATCGAAGGTCGCACCCCTAATCCTTGCGTGATGTGTAATACGCATATTAAATGGGACGCTTTATTGCGTCGTGCTGATCAATTAGGCTGCGAATTTATTGCGACTGGACACTATGCACAGATTCGTCAAGAGAATGGCCGTCATATTATTTCCAAAGGCGTAGACGTTTTGAAGGACCAGAGTTATGTGCTTTGGGGCGTTTCACAAGAGAGTCTTGCCCGTACAATTTTACCTTTAGGTCATTTAACAAAAGCACGTATTCGTGAGATGGCGACAGAGCGTGGATTTGTGGATTTAGTGAATAAGTCGGAGAGTTACGAGATCTGCTTCGTACCGGATAACGATTACCGCGGATTCTTAAAAAGACGCGTTCCTGAATTAGAGGAGCAAGTAAAGGGCGGAAATTTCATCGATACAGAAGGAAAAATCATTGGTAAACACGAGGGTTATCCTTTTTATACGGTGGGCCAAAGAAAGGGACTCGGAAAGGCTTTCGGCTATCCAGCCTTTGTCATCGAAATTCGAAAAGAGACGAATGAAGTGGTGATTGGCAAAGTAGAGGACTTAAATCGCACGGGGATGTGGGTAGGTCAATTAAACCTACAAAAATACGATTCTATTCCTGCAGAAGGCATTGAAACCATCACCAAAGTGCGCTATAAAGATGCCGGAACCGCTGGACACATTGAACAAGTAGGCGATCGCATTAAAGTAGATTTCGCCTTTGATGTCTCCGGAATTGCTCCAGGTCAAGCTGCCGTATTTTACGAGGGCGATGATGTCGTGGGTGGTGGTTGGATCTTAAAGTCTTACCAAAAAGGTAGCGTCTTTGAAAACATCCAATCTTTCCAGACTACTTAATTTTCGTGTGAATGCGGGGCATTTGAATCAGCTCCATATCAAAAATCCGTTTGCCATCAATCTTGAATTGTAGCGCCGTTTGCTCGGAATGAAATCCGTGTTGTCCGGCAGCACCTGGATTTAAAAAGAGCATTTGATTGCGGTTTTGATCCCTTTTTACCTGTAATATGTGGGAATGACCACAGACAAAGATCATCGGTATTCCCATCGAAAAAGTCTCCAATGCATCGGGTTTATAGGACGAAGGCGCACCCGCAATATGCGTCATAGCGACCGTTACTTCCTCGCACGTAAATCGAGCGATTTTGGGAAACATATTACGAATTGTTCGATCATCGATATTCCCATACACGCCATACACAGGCTTCCCAAAACCCATGAGTGTATCCGCCACCGCAACAGAACCCCAATCTCCCCCATGCCAAATCTGATCACAAGCTTCCACGTGTGGAATCAAGCGCGGATCGAGGTAAGAATGGGTATCTGAAAGGACTAAAATCTGCTGCATTACTTATGTAAAGAAATCAATTTACCCGTTGAAATCAATGCTTCAGATTTCCACTGTGCCTTTTCAGCTTCAAATGCCGCTTTCTTATCTGTTGAAATATCCTTTGAAACCCAGGCAGGTGAACCTGCATCTCTCCAAGCAGAATACCAAAAGGACGCCACTCGATGAGAGGATTGAATCATGCGTGCATGTATCGAAGAACCTAACTTAGCACCATAGGCTTGAATAAATTCATCCGTGTAATAACGCTGTGTTTTACCATAACGCTCCACCATTTTGAATGACTTCTCCTCCCCCAAGGCCTGACGAACTTGCGTTTCTGCTTTAAACATATCCGGCAGCAACGCGTGTGACTCTAATAACACTTGGAAGATAAAATCCTGAGGTTTGGCAATATAAGATGCCGCTTGCGGTTGATACAAGGCATAATTCTTTAGCTGAGCTTCTGGAACAAGAGATTCCCACAGCACGTGCATCCCTTTTTGATTCGTTAATTGACCATCGTGATTCTTCGTGGTATGCAACGGAACGTGTGCATCTGATACATAATGGCCTAAATCAGCCGCATAAAATAAGACAGAATCACGCATCTCCTGCTTAAATGCATTGACTAAACGACCATAAACCCGATTTACCTCCCAAGGCACTAAACCTTCTTTACGTAAACTGTCAAAAGAATATTTCGCCACAGCTTGTTTAAAATCATGGGGGATGTCCGTCCGGTAATTAGGACCAAAAACGTTTGCATCCATATCCAAATAATGCTTCGAATCCTCGGTCTTGTCATCTTTACGGCGCACATCTGGGCGAATGGATTGCTGTACGATGTAGTCCTGATTGGCATAGAAAAACAAACCTAAATCTGCCGGCAAAGGGTAAATAGCGATCTGCTGAAGAGTTTTGTGAGCTAAAAAGCCCCAAGAAACCAAGAAACCACAGACAAGAACAAGGGATAATTTGCGCATATTATTTTTTAGTAAGGAATGTTTTAGGAGCGAATCCATATTGTTTTTTAAAGGCACGCGTGAAATAAGCTGGGTCATTAAATCCTACTTGGTAGGCAATTTCAGACACATTCAATTGACCTTTTTCTAATAGAAATCGAGCTTGTTGTAAACGAATCGAGCGAATAAATTCGTTTCCAGCCAGCGAAGTTAACATTTTCAATTTACGATACAGCTGCATTTTGCTCATATCCATTGCCTGCTCTAAATGCTCCACATCAAAATCTGCTTCTTCCAAATGGGAAATGACAACCTGTGTAGCTTTCGCTAAGAATTCATCTTCAAATACGACTTCCTTTTGCAAATCTTGATTCAGAACAGATTCCTGCCAGCTTTTGCGCAGACGCTCTTTCGCTTCTAGTAATTTAGCCACTCTTAATTCCAAAATATCCGCGTGGAATGGTTTGGATATAAAATCATCTGCACCAGACTGCATCCCTTCGATTTGGCTTTCTTGAGAGCTTTTAGAGGTCAATATAACGACAGGAATATGACTCGTCTTCGCATTTTTACGAATCGCTTTACACAAATTAACACCTGACATTCCCGGCATCATCCAATCCGTAATCACCACATCAGGCAAATAAGTCAAGGCCATTTCTAAGCCAGTCTCTCCTCTATCCGCCTCTATCACTTGGAAGGTTCCTTCAAAAATCTCGCGTATAAAGGCCCGCATTTCGGTGTGATCTTCTACAATTAATAAAATCTGTTTCTCTTGCTGAATAGTAACCACTCTTTCACTCATTGACTCAGAAGCTACAGGAAAAGCTCCTGATTTTACCCACGCCGGATCAAAGGCCTCCAGCGTAACAGGGAAATGGATTTTAAAGTCAGAACCCGCACCAAGATCACTTTGGACCTCAATTGAACCTCTGTGCACCTCCATCAATTCTTTACAAAGAGAAAGACCTACTCCCGTTCCCACGCGATCCACTTTCTCAGGAATTTGGTAAAAGCGGTCGAAAATATGCTGAATATGTTCCACACTAATTCCCTTTCCCGTATCAGAAACGTGAATCGAAACGCGTTTAATGGAATCTGTTGTGCCTTGGTAAACCTTATGCAATTCCAACCGAATACCAATGATTCCTTCCTCTGGAGTGAATTTAAAGGCATTCGATAATAGATTCGTGACACATTTTTCGATGATATCAGCATCGTAGTACACGAATAAAGATTCCACCGGAGCATCCCACTTCAATTTAATCTGCTTTTGTTGAGCATAGGCATCGAAGCTTTGTTTGATCGAATGCAATTGGCGAATCAAATCGTGCTTCTCCACGACGGGCTGGACGTTTCCGGATTCGATTTTGGACAAATCAAGCAGCTGATTGATGAGTCTTAGTAGTTTTTGGGCATTTTGGTAAATCGAATTAATCTTCGTCTTTTGGTCTTTATTCAGGCTCGCATTCGAAATAAAATATTTTTCTAATGGACTAGTAATAAGGGTCAATGGCGTCCGCAATTCGTGAGAGATGTTCGTAAAGAAATGCGTCTTCACCTGCTCTAATTCCTGAATACGTTCCTTCTCGATCTCCTTTAAACGCAAATCCGTCCTAAAGGCCTCACGCACTCGAACCTCGCGAATAAAGGCATAAATAATCGCCAATAACGTAATTGCATAAAGTAGATAAGCCCACCAGGTGCGGTACCAAGGTGGCAATACGGTGATCTTTAACACATAGGGTTTTTCTGCCCAAATACCATCCGAATTACTCGCCTTCACCTTGAAAGTATAATCCCCCGGACTCAAGTTAGTATAGGTCACAGAACGCTGTGTTCCTACAAGATTCCACTCCTTCTCAAAGCCTTCTAAGTAATAGGCATAGCGGTTGTTTTTAGGCCTCTGGTATTCTAAAGCCACAAAGTCCAAACTAAATACCGATTGATCCGGCTGCAATACGAGGTGTTTCGTGGACAAGATATCGTAGGTCAGTGGAGAATTTTCTTCTCCCGCTTCTACCTCCTTGTTAAAGATTTTGAGTTTCGTAAAATAGACCGGAGGCACATCTAATCGCATTCGCAAACTATCCGATTTCAAGTAATTCAGACCATTTACACCGCCAAAAAACAACCAGTTTTGGCTATTCTTCGCAATCGCATTCGTCATAAATTCCTTTCCTTGCAATCCATCCGCTTCTTCGAAATTGACAAATTGCAATGTCCTTCCATCCATCTTCGATATCCCGCCATTGGTGGTGAACCACAAATCCCCTTTGGCATCCTCCACCATTCCCCGTAACGAATTACTTCCTAACCCATTATTTACTGTATAGACTTTAAACCCTTTATCAGAGCCCAGGTATTGATTCAAACCTCCACCCTGCGTCATCACCCAAATCCGTTTCTGCCGATCTTGGTAAATTTTATTCACGTGATTATAACTCAAAGCTCCCGATTCCACCGATTTCACATAATGCCGTAATTTCCCCGTGTTCAATTCCAACACATACAAGCCAAAACCCACGGTACCCACCCAAACCTCATTTCCATTCAAAACCCGAATAGCCGCAATGGATTTATTCAAGAAATTAACCTTACCTAAATCCACAAAGGGTACCCGGTATTGTTTGGTCAATGGATTAAAAGCGACCACACCCATTCCTGCCGTTCCTAATAGAAACTCCCCATTAAAGGATTCTAATGTATTAAAATTGGCCTCTCTAATTCCGGGTTTGAAAGGGAAATCCTTCAGCTGGTGGTCTTTGGTAAATAAATTAATCCCCTTACCCCATAAACCTACCCAAACCCCACCATCACCTGAAGGATGGATAAAGTTCACATCGTAAGTCTCTGTGGAGTTCAACTTGTTACTGGAAGCACTTTGGAGATAATGTGTTACCTGACCTGATTTATGATTGAAATAGGATAAACCCACATTGCTTCCTACCCAAACCCCTTTGTTGCCATCTGCTAGCAACGTACTTACCTTATTACTGAGTAATCCTTGCAGGGTATTGGGTTTATAGCGGAGGACGGCGAAGCGCGGCTTTTGGAAAAAAGAAATATTTAATCCTGCTTCCCAAGTACCCACCCAGGTGTTTTGATTCGCATCCGTAAAAAGACTCATCACGGAATTAGAAGATAGCCCTAATTCTGGATCGGGATTTGAAGGGATATTGGTGTAGGATTTAAAATCTTCTTCATTCAGCTTATAAACCCCATTATCCGTCCCTATCCAGAGATTTTGTAGCGCGTCTTTGGCAATTGAAGTCACAATATTTTGACGGGACAAAGGGTCAGAAGCTTGGTAGAAAACGACCTTGAATTGCTGGGTCTTTGGCGTGAATCGATAAATACCCCGACCATCCGTTCCTACTAAAATATCCCCATTTTTCGTTTCAAAAAGTGCGCGCACCCGGTAATTATTCGCCCCAAATTGATAGGGAATATAACTGTGTGCATTCAACTGAGATACTAAATACCCTGTCCGCGTTCCCATCCAAACCGTACCCGAAGAATGCTTGTACAGACGAGCTACTTCCTTCACTAGCGGATTATTCCACTCAGATTCAGCCTTGATGAGTTGATTCGTACGAATATCATAGACCAAATAACCCAGCCCTAAAACAGCCACACCCATTCTGCCTTTACCGATATTGAGAATACTTGGGATATTGGAATTGGACAAATCTTGCCCGGTTGGACCTTTCGTGAAGCGCGTTATTTTACCCGTGGCTAATTCGATCTTATTCAATCCTGAATTACGTGTTCCCACCCATAAATTACCTTCATCGTCTTCGGCTACCGTAAAGATTTCACTCCCGCTCAGGGTTTTGGGATCACTCGGATCATTGCGGTAAATCTTGAAATTATGGCCATCGTAGCGATTCAAACCGTCGCCCGTCGCAAACCAAAGAAAGCCTTTCTTGTCTTGGATGATTTTATAAACCGAACTTTGGGATAATCCTGAGGCCGTACTTAATCGTTCATAACGCGTCTGCTTTTGAGCCTGAAGACTCAAAACGCTGCACAAGGCCAAGAAGAAAAATAGTCTTTTCATTTGAATCTTAAAATTAGGGAATATTACCAGGAAATTGGACGGATTTATCCTGAAATACGTATTTGCAAGAATTGTCCTCGAATTTGAAAGATTCGTCCTATGCAACACCATGCCATCACTGTAATTTTGGAATAAGAATTTTTCTTCGATATGAATAAAACATTTGTTTCATTTAACGTAAAGAATTCAGGAAATAAACTTCCTAAATACCAGCAATTAGTGAATTCACTTTTGCAGGATATTGAGATGGGAGAATTAAAACCTGGCGAGCGATTGCCTTCCATTAATGAGGCTTCGGAAGAATGCTACCTTTCCCGCGACACCGTGGAAAGAGCCTACACCGAATTACATAAAATGGGTGCGATCACGTCCATTTTCCGCAAAGGTTATTTCATCTCTGAATCGAGCTTGAAGGTAAAGACGAAAGTCCTTTTCCTGATCGGTCGGATGACAGAAACAAACCAAACCTTGTACAATGCGTTTCTCGATCATTTTGGCAAAAATGTGATGGTGGATATTTATACCTACCAATACAAGCCGAGAGAGTTTAAAGAAATCATTGGCCAACAATTAGGCAATTACCATTACTACCTGATTCAACCCCATTTAATCGATGAGGATGAAGAAACGGTGAAGATTTTACAGAAAATAGCGGGGGATCGCTTGATTTTATTGGACCAAAACTTCGGAACCATCCGTCACTCCAGTCTCATCTGTCCACCTAACCCATCGCTAAAAAAGATTTTTAATACCCAACTAAACCTGTTTAATAAGTACCGCAGTCTTAATTTAGTTTTGAGCGAAGACGAATACTTCGATCCTGAATTAATCAATGCGTGTAGTGAATTCTGCGAAGCGAATTCATTGAAATTCCAAGTATTAGATGGCCTAGAAGAGGACGATTTTCAACAAAAGGAAATTTATTTCACTTTGTCAGATACCGATCTTTTCCAGGCTATCAAATACGCGGAGAAAAAGAACTGGACTTTAGGTAAAGATATTGGCATCATTTCCTTGAATGATCATCCCTTTAAGGAAATAATAGCCGGAGGAATCACGGTGGTGAGTACTCATCCGGAGAAGTTAGGCCAAAAAGCGGCCGAAATGATCCTCAACAATCAAAAGACGGTAGAGGTCATCGAACCTAGCCTGATTATACGACTATCACTTTAGGGTTTTATTTTGCTTGAAAAGGGCCGTGGATTCACGGCCACTTTTTTTTCACGTAATCGATGTTTCGTTGAAGGCCATTCAACTTCGTTCGCTTGATCGCAGAATACTGAAAAAGGGTTTGAAATACTTCCTCAGACAAGCCTTCCCAATCCACATCTTGTAGATTCGAATCAAATCTCGGTTCATTATGTGGCTTAGAGAATCGATTCCAAGGACACACATCTTGGCAAATATCACAGCCAAAAATCCAGTTTTGAAAATCCCCTTGCAAACTTGCCGGCATTTGGTCTTTTAACTCGATCGTAAAATAGGAAATACATTTGCTTCCATCCACCACATAAGGTGTAATAGCCTCTGTAGGACAAGCGTCAATGCAACGCGTACAGGTGCCACAAAAATCCTTTATAGGACCATCTGGAATTGCCTTCAAATCAATTAGGAGCTCTGCTAGGAAATAAAAACTCCCCTTCTTGGGAATAATCAAATTCGCATTCTTCCCTATCCAACCCAAACCAGACTTCTTCGCCCACGCTTTTTCTAACACAGGTGCAGAATCGACAAACATCCTCCCCGAAAACTCCCCTACCTCATTCTGCAAAGCATCCCATAACTCTTGCATCTTGTCTTTGATGACCCGGTGGTAATCTTCCCCATAGGCATACTTAGAAATCTTAAATGGATTGGCTCGAATTTCTTCCGCCGGAAAATAATTGTAGACTAGAGAAACGACGGTTTGGCAACCGTCCACCAGCTTTCTAGGATCAAGACGTTTATCGAAATGATTCGCCATATAGGCCATTTCTCCGTGTTGATTTGAGTTCAACCAAGCTTCTAAACGCGGCGCTTCTTCCTCCAAGAATCCTGCTTCAGAAATTCCACAAAAGGCAAAACCATACTGCTGTGCTTTGGCCTTAATTAAACGAGAAATTTCTGCTGGACTTTTTGACATTTGTTTAAAATTACGAAGGTCATTTCATTTATGCCAAAGTGTCAGAAAATTGTTTTTGGTATTGAATTTGTAAAGGGAAGAACGCAATCGTAATTTTGTACCATGAAAAAGAAAGAAAACGAACAAACGCCTGAGGAAGAAATTATCAATCAAACAGAAGAAACAAGCCCTGAAACGGAAGAAACAGCTCCCATCGATGAATTAGCGGAGATGAAGGAGAAATACCTTCGCCTGTATTCAGACTTCGAAAATTTCCGTAAACGTACGGCTAAAGAGAAAATAGAACTCATCCAAACCGCATCGGAACGTTTAATCGTTGACTTATTACCTGTCATAGATGACTATGAGCGTGCTTTGGCTAACGCACCCGAAGGAGAAATCTCCGAAGGAACGCAATTAATCTTCACTAAAATTGGTAACATTTTACAATCCAAAGGGTTGAAAGAATTACCGGCTAAAGGCGAAGTATTCGACGCAGAAATCCATGATTGCATTACGCAATTCCCAGCCCCATCTGAAGAGGAAAAAGGCAAAGTGGTCGAAGTTGTTGAGAAAGGATATACATTGAATGAAAAGGTCATCCGCTTTGCGAAAGTGGTGGTTGGAAATTAATAGATAATGGCGCAAAAAAGAGATTATTACGAGATATTAGGAGTTTCTAAATCCGCATCGGAAGACGAGATCAAGAAGGCATACCGCAAAATGGCGGTGAAATACCATCCAGATAAGAATCCTGATAATAAGGAGGCAGAGGAGAAATTCAAAGAAGCAGCGGAAGCCTATGAAGTGTTAAGCAATTCCCAAAAGAAAGCGCAATACGACCGTTTCGGTCACGCTGGAATGGGTGGCGCAGCTGGCGGTGGTTTTGGCGGTGGCGGAATGAACATGGAGGATATCTTCTCGCAATTTGGAGATATTTTCGGTGGTGGAGATGATAGCCCATTCGGTAGCTTCTTTAACCAAGGTCGTGGCGGCGGAAGACGTCAGCGCAAAGGAACCGACCTGCGTATCAAACTCAAATTGAATTTAGAGGAGATCGCAAACGGTGTTGAAAAGAAAATCAAGGTAAAGCGCCACGTCGCTTGTAAATCATGCTCCGGTAACGGATCTAAAAACGGAACAGACTTAAAAACCTGTGGCACTTGCCAAGGTTCAGGTCAAGTACGTCAAGTACAACAAACGATGCTAGGCCAAATGGTCACTTCTTCTACCTGCCCTCATTGTAATGGTGAAGGTAAATCCGTAGGAGCAAAATGTGGCGATTGCTTTGGTGAAGGACGCGTATTAGAAGAAGAAATCATCCCGATCAAAATCCCAGCTGGCGTTTCAAACGATATGCAGCTGTCGATGTCTGGAAAAGGAAACGTTCCCCCTCGTGGTGGCGTAGCCGGTGATTTGTTAATCGTCATTGAAGAAGAAGCACACGATCTATTGCACCGCGACGGAAACAACGTGATCTACGATCTTTACGTCAACTTTGTGGATGCTGCCTTAGGTACCTCCGTAGAAGTTCCTACCATCAGTGGAAAAGCAAAGATCACCTTAGACGCTGGAACCCAAAGTGGTAAAATTCTCCGCTTAAAAGGCAAAGGGATCAAAGAACTAAACGGATACTCGATCGGCGATCAATTAGTGCACGTGAACATTTGGACACCTAAGCAAGTGAGCAAAGAGGAAACCGAATTATTAGAAAAATTACGTGACTCCCCTAACTTCGCCCCACAACCTGGGAAATCGGAGAAAGGATTCTTTCATAAGGTGAGGGATATGTTTTCGTAGAGTATAGATAATAGAGTAGAGAGATGAGATTTATTACTTCGGACTCATTTCCTCCGGACTTACCTATCTGATACTAACAAAAAAGGGGCGAATGCCCCTTTTTTGTTATCCATATCTACACTCTACTGCAACCTACCTAACTGCTTATTAAACTTCGCCTCTAGGGCCTGGTATTTCGCAGGGCTCACTTTCGAAGCTTTCAAAGCAGAAACGACTAAGTTCATTTCGTAGATAGCTATTTGTACATCTCGTTCATGAGATGAATAGCGACCATCTAAATAGTAATCTAATAATTGATCATCGCGATCTACTATTCTTTTAGCGATTTTAAGGGCAGATTGAGCATCGCCAACAGCTACATATAATTCCACCATAGAAGCAGAGAATTGATCGTAAGGAATGACCTTATCAGGCATTTTTTGGTCTAGATAATCCAAGACCTTTTTCGCATTTGCGTAATTTCCTTCGCGGACTAATTGATCCGCTAAACGATACACACTTAAGCGAGCTGTTACTGATGGAATTCCTAAGTAGAAATCACCATGGTAATAGATCTTGTCGTTATCCAAACCTCTCCAATACATCTTTTTCAAAATGTTGTCAGACATAATCTGTGTATTTACATAACCATCATTCGCGCCAGGAATCTTGAAAGGCATCAAACGATAAGCGTAGCCTTCTAGTTGCATTGATTCCTTTAAACCTAAATATTGGTCATTCGGCAACGTGGACGCAAAATAGATCGGACGTTTCCAGCCTGAGACTGCGTTGTTTGAGATAATCTCTAATTGAATCAATTCCCCTTTGTAGATGTTGTGTGATGGTAATTTCCAACCCAGCGCTGGTGACATATAAGGAACAAATTGTTTAGGGAACCAATTTGTTTTAGCCACAGCAGCAATATCTACTGGAATCACCACCGAATCCGTTGGCAAGGTGTTGATCGTTTCACCTAATTGTGTTTGCTCCTGGATAGATGGGCTGTCTTTGTGCAATAGGTCCAAATAGTCCGGTAAAGACATCGCAGTCAAACCTTCTTTTGGATTGAATAAAATCTGGTCATTTACCCCTTCCATTAACTGATCCTTCGATAAAAGAATCGGTAAAGGCTGAGATTCATACGTCTTGCGCTTCATTTGATCGATGTACCAGTCTGTTCCTAATAGAGACAAGTTACACACGCGAACGTCCGTTCTGAATCCTTCGACTTCTTGTACGTACCAAAGTGGGAACGTATCATTGTCCCCTCCCGTAAATAGAATGGCGTTAGGAGCGCAGGAATTCAAGAGATTTTTGGCAAAATCGATTTGGTGCACACGACCGCTTCTATCGTGGTCATCCCAGTTTTGTTGGGCCAAAATCGCAGGAGCCGTTAAACCTAATAGAGCAGCAATCGCCCATTTGGCCTTATCTGCTTTCACAAACTTCTGAATAAACTCTAGTATTTGCATCACCGCAAATCCCGCCCAAATCGACATAAAGTAGAATGAACCTACGAAGATGTAATCACGCTCACGCGGTTCTGTAGGCGGTGAATTCAGGTAAACCGTTAACGCCACACCTGTTAAAACAAACATCAAAATCGTCACCAAAAGGTCCTTATCGTTCTTGCGAAGCATATAGAAGAATCCTAATAACACGAAGATGATCGGTAGGAAGAAGTAATTATTGCGGGCCTTATTGTTGCGTAAAATGTCCGGTAATTTCGACGTATCCTCAAATGTATTGATCGCCCAAGCATCTTGGAAATCGCTTTCGCGACCCACGAAATTCCACAGTAAATAGCGCATGTACATATGCCCTAATTGATGCGTAAATAGGAATTCTAGGTTCTTGCCAAAGCTTGGCTTCTCCCCTGCAGGAATTCCTAACATTTCCTGGTATAATTTCACGTGATTCGCTTGATTTGAATAGACACGTGGTAATAACATCATTTGGGTCTTGTCGTATTCATACACCGGTTTCTTCGTGTATTCTACGTATTTCCCATCCTTCATTTTATAGATAGGCGTCTCAGCACCCTCTTTGTAACCCGTTACTTCAGCGGTATAAACAGGTCCGTAAATCAACGATCGCTCGCCATATTGCTCACGTTTCAAGTACTTCAAGAAGTTCAAGATGTTGCTCGGATCATTCTCATTAATAGGCGTGTTATAACCTGAACGCACTAAAGCAACCGTGTAAGTTGAATAACCGATTAACAAGAAGACGAATGAGAATAGGGCTACGTTGAGTACTTCCTTTCCTTTGGCATACGAATAACGAATCCCAAAAACCACCGCAGCAATCAGTAGAATCAAGAAAACGATCGCACCAGAGCCATAAGAGAAGCCCAAGGTATTCACGAAAGTCAACTCAAATTGGAAAGCCAAACTAGGCAAACCTGGAATGATTCCCGCATTAATAATACCTAAAATGAAGAGCGCAGCTAAGATCGAAATCACTCCACCCGTTAACGTAGGTTTCTCATAGCGTTTGAAATAATACAATAAACCTAACGCCGGAAGCGTCACTAAATTCAATAAGTGGACCCCAATCGATAATCCCACTAAATAGGCAATGAATAAAATCCAACGATTCGATTCCGCTCTATCCTCTACTAATTCCCACTTAAACGCCGCCCAAACCACGATTGCAGTAAAGAAAGACGACATCGCATATACTTCGGCTTCCACTGCTGAGAACCAAAAAGTATCAGAAAACGTGTAAATCAACGATCCTACCACGCCTGACGCCAATAAACCAAAGCGCTCATTCGAGTTAAGATCTTCAAACGACTTATTAATCATCTTGCGACCAATCATCACAATCGTCCAATGCAAGAATAAAATAGTCAATGCACTACTGACAACGGACATCATATTTACCCAATAAGCCACTTTCGTCACATCGCCTAAAGCTAGCAAAGAGAACATACGCCCTAATAAAAGGAATAAAGGCGCCCCTGGAGGGTGAGGTACTTGTAATTTGTAGGCACAGGCGATAAACTCACCACAGTCCCAAAAAGAGGCCGTAGGTTCCACCGTCAAGGTATACGTAATCAAGGCAATGAAGAAAACTCCCCAGCCTGTCCAATTATTTACTTTTTTAAAACTCCACATAGGTCAGATTAATTAAACTGTTTTAAGAAACGAACGTCATTCTCCGTGAATAAACGTAAGTCTTTGATCTGGTATTTTAACATCGTAATCCGCTCGATACCCATTCCAAAGGCAAAGCCATTGTACTTCTTCGAGTCAATTCCCACATTTTCCAAAACGTTCGGATCTACCATTCCGGCTCCGGCAATTTCCACCCAACCGGCTCCTTTGCACACATTACAACCATCACCTTTGCACAATAGACAGGTGATGTCCATTTCAGCACTAGGCTCCGTAAAAGGGAAGTAAGATGGACGGAAACGAACTTTCGTGTCTTTACCGAACATCTCTTTGGCAAAATGATACAAGGTATCTTTCAAATCCTTGAAACTCACTTGCTCGTCCACATAAAGTCCTTCTACTTGGTGGAAAAGACAATGGGCACGCGCTGAAATCGCTTCGTTCCGATACACACGTCCTGGCATCACCGAGCGAATCGGTGGCTTTTGGTGTTGCATCAAGCGAATCTGTACATTAGACGTGTGAGTACGCAATAAAACATCGTCTTGAATCTCTCCAGCCCCTTTTTCGATGAAGAAGGTATCCTGCATTTCGCGTGCTGGGTGATTCGCTGGGAAGTTCAACGCCGTAAAATTATAGAAATCGGTTTCGATCTCCGGTCCATCAGAAACCGAGAAACCCATCCGGTTAAATATCTCCAAAATACGCGCTCTCACCTTCGTCAAAGGATGAAGACTGCCTTGCGAGATCGGATTATACAATGTTAAATCAGAGGGAACCTCGAAGCCAGCCGCATTCCCTGCGAATGATTCTTGCGCTTCTGCAAACTTCGCCTCTGCGGAATTCTTCAAGCCATTCAAGGCCTGTCCCACCTCCCGGCGATTCTCAGCTGGCACATTTTTCAATTCATCAAAAAGCGATGCTAAGCGGCTCTTACGTCCAACAAATTGATTTCTAAAAGAGTCTAACTCGCCCTCATTTGAAATGACAAAAGCGTCGATTTCGGCCTGAAGAGCCTTTATTTGTTCATTCATTTGTGTAATTATAAAATGCGGAAACCAATAGTCGCCTGGTAATAACTCGGTTTTTGGGAATAATTAAAACCGCTAGGGACGGCTACTGTATTCTTCAATTCTGACATCGCGCCTTCGTAACGTAGATCAAGCGATAAGTTTAAGATATCAAATCCAATACCCGCTTGATAAGAGAAGCTAGAGCGATTAATAATTTCTTGAGAAGTGCCTGAAAAATACGATTTAACGGCTGCATCAGGACTTGTCGAAGCTGAAAGAGCATAAGAGGCTACAGGACCGGCTAATACACGCAAGGGACCTAATTTAATCCCAGCTAACAAAGGCACATCTAACGATTTTTGAGAGAAACCCACGACACCTTGATTCGTTGTTAATGAGTTAAGCACATCTACGTTGACTTCTTTCGCTGTAAAATAGACTTCTGGTTGTATAAAAATTGTCCGACCTATGCGGGCAAATGCACCTAATTGATAGCCCGTCTTGTTTTCTAAATTCGTACTCAGGCTAGCTACTTTAACAGAAGAAAGATTAACCCCTCCCTTAATTCCAATTCTGAAATAATCAGCGCGTGAGTGCTTTTGAGCTGTGGCTACAGATAAGATGCCCATTACAAGGGCCATTGTCAATACTGATTTTAAGGCTTTCATCACTATAGTGTTTTATTAACTTGTAAAATTATCCTTTTTCATCCGAAAAAAAAGAAAAAACGAAATCAAAGCGTAAATTTGGGTATAAATATTCCTCCCCAAAATGGCCAAAGCTAAAACGTCTTTTTTCTGTCAATCGTGTGGTCACTCCGCTCCGAAGTGGTTAGGTAAGTGTCCCTCATGCGGAGAATGGAATACGTTCGTGGAGGAATTAGTGGAAGCGACTAATCATCCGGCAGAAGTTTGGAAAACAAAAGGTAGTCCGAAATCTGCTGCGAAGCCTAAGCTATTAAATGAAGTAAGCTTCGAAAACCTTCCTAAACTAACCTGTTCTGACCCCGAATTCAACCGGGTTTTAGGTGGTGGAATCGTTCCTGGCTCCTTAGTATTAATCGGTGGAGAACCAGGCATCGGAAAATCAACCCTTTTATTGCAAGTAGCCCTTTCCTTAACCCAGACGCGTGTTTTATACGTCACTGGAGAGGAATCGGAACAACAAATTAAACTGAGAGCGGATCGTTTAGCTGCGAAATCTGACTCCTTATATATCCTTACGGAGACCAATACACAATCCATTTTTAGGCATTTAGTGGATTTAGAGCCTGAATTAATCATTGTGGATTCAATACAAACGCTGTTTTCTGATCAAATCGAATCCGGCCCGGGTTCCGTATCACAGATTCGGGAATGTGCATTGGAATTAATGCGATTCGCGAAGGAAAGTGGCACTCCTATCTTCTTAGTAGGTCACATTACCAAAGAAGGTTCCATCGCCGGACCTAAAGTCCTAGAGCACCTGGTGGACACCGTTTTACAATTCGAAGGAGATCGTCACATGATCTACCGCATTTTGCGCACAACGAAGAACCGTTTTGGATCGACTTCCGAATTAGGCATCTACGAAATGCTAGGAAGCGGATTACGACCTGTCACTAATCCATCTGAAATCCTCTTATCGCAACGCGATGAACCGTCATCAGGTATCGCCATTGGTACACTGATGGAAGGAAATCGTCCGCTTTTAGTAGAAATCCAATCTTTAGTGAGTGCGTCCTCTTATGGGAATGCCCAAAGAACAGCGAACGGATACGATGGAAAACGATTAAGTATGTTAATCGCCGTTTTAGAAAAAAGAGGGGGCTATAAATTAGCGACGCAAGACGTTTTCTTGAACATTACGGGCGGAATACGGGTAGATGACCCCGCACTCGATTTAGCGACTTGCCTATCCTTAGTCTCTTCTTATGAGGATAAAATCATCGATTCTTCTATCTGTTTTGCGGCAGAGGTAGGCTTAGGAGGAGAATTACGTTCCGTAACGCGAATAGATCAGCGCATCGCTGAGGCAGAGAAATTAGGCTTTAAGGAAATCTGGATCAGCAAGTACAATCTGAAGGGCTTGAATTATAAGCCGAATAAAATCAAGGTACAATCAGCGGCGACCTTGTTGGATGTTATCCTGCACATTTGGCGTCAAAAATAGCCGCCGGATATTCCACTTCTAAGAGATGTAATCCGTGAGCAGGTACGGCACGACCGGCTTTGCAGCGGTCTTTCGAGTCTAAAATTTCTTGCAATTGCGTTTTATTCAAGCGCCCCTGCCCTACTTCTAATAGCGTACCTACCACCGCTCTTACCATTCCACGCAAGAATCGATTGCCTTGAATCGTAAACACCAGTTCTTCCCCTCTCCATGCCCAAGAAGCCTGCATAATGGTACATTCAAAGGTGGCTACTTCCGTTTTTACTTTGGAAAAACATTGGTAATCCGTGTGCTGAAAAAACAGAGCAGCTGCCTCATTCATCGCGTCTACATCTAGTTCAACACCGAAACGATAGGCATAAGCTGAATTAAATGGGCTTTTCGAAGGACTAATACGGTATTCATAAGTTCGCGACAATGCTGCGAATCGCGCATGAAAATCATCTGCCACCTGGTATATTCCTTGAACCGCTAAAGATTCAGGCAACATTCGATTCAAACGAAATACCCAGTTTTCCTTGACTTTTTTGACATCAGGCAAATCGAAATGAGCAAATTGTTGATGCGCATGAACGCCCGTGTCTGTGCGAGAACTTCCGACAATTTCAAGCTGTGAACCGAGCAATAAACTTAATTTATCTTGCAAAACCGACTGAACCGTCGTTGCGTTAGGCTGAATTTGGTAGCCATGAAAAGAGCCGCCATCGTACGAAAAAGCGAGTAGATAGCGGCTCATTTTACTATTTCATTAAAGCAGTTTCTAGAGCTGTATCAAATGATTGATACGCAGCAGCGACAGAGCTCAATACAGCTCCATCCGCCACCATATCCGTTCCTTGAACAGATCCTAGCGCGGAGAATTTAACTCCATGTGCCTGTAAAGCAGATTCAAAGGCCACTTTCTTAGCAGCATCAACTGAAACGACCACACGTGATTGAGCTTCCCCGAACCAAAACGCATCCTGACGAATAGCTGAATCCGAAGTCACTTTAAATCCTAATCCACGAGGGAATGACGATTCCGCTAATGTCACTAACAAACCACCATCGGATACGTCGTGAGCAGATTCAATTAATTTTTCTGTAATTAAAGCCGAAATCGCCTTTTGTACCTTTTGTTCCGTCGCTAATTCAAAATGGGGTGCTGGAGTTGCTTTGATCCCTTTGTATGAATACACATATTCAGAAGAAGCAATATCATTTACCGATTCACCTACTAAATAGATCGCATCACCTTCTTTTTTGAAGTCTAAAGTCATCTTATTCGCGGGATCCTCTAAAATACCCAACATACCGATCGTAGGCGTCGGGAATACTGGACCTTCGTCAGAAGATTGGTTGTAGAAGGAAACGTTTCCACCAGTTACTGGCGTTTCGAATGCCTCACAAGATTTCTTCATCCCTTTGATCGCACCCACAAATTGCCAATAAACTTCTGGAACGTATGGATTACCAAAGTTCAAGCAGTTCGTAATCGCCACCGGCACACCACCCGAACATACGATGTTACGAGCCGCTTCCGCTACCGCCATTGCACATCCTTCTTCCGGATCTGCGTTAACATAACGCGAATTACAATCTACCGTAATAACAATGGATTTTTGAGAACCGTGTACTTTCACTACCGCCGCATCCGAAGGCGCATTCGTGTTGCGATTCGCACGGCCGATTGATGAATCATACTGTTGCGCTACCCACTTCTTTGAAGCGATATTCGGGTGATTCATCATGAAGTTCAAAGCCTTAGGCAATTCTTCTTTAGGCAAATCAGCAACTGAATCTATCTTAAATTTCTTGAATTCTTGGAAGTATGCAGGCTCTTTGTACTCACGGTGGTAAACTGGAGCACCACCACCTAACACTAAATCATCCGCTGGAACGTCAGCTACTAAAACCCCATCTTGATAGAACTCAAGGCGTTTAGTATCTGTAACCGTACCAATTTGCTCGCAATTTAGATCCCACTTATCAAAAATACGTTTCGCTTCTTCCTCACGACCCTTCTCCACTACGATTAACATACGCTCTTGAGACTCAGATAACAAGATCTCAAATGGTTGCATGTTGGGTTGACGTGTAGGAACTTTGGAAAGATCAATAATCATCCCATGCTCTCCTTTCGCAGACATTTCAGACGTCGAGCAAATAATACCCGCCGCACCCATATCTTGAATACCAATCACGCATCCTGCCTCGATGATTTCTAAAGAAGCCTCTAACAACAATTTCTCTTGGAATGGATCCCCTACTTGAACCGCAGGTAATTTCTCCGATGATTTCGCCGTAATATCTTCTGATGCAAAACTTGCACCGCCAATTCCGTCTTTTCCAGTCGCAGATCCCACAATAAACACCGGGTTACCCACGCCGTAAGAAATAGCAGATGCCTGCGTTCCTACTTTTAAAATACCCGCTGAAAACGCATTAACTAGCGGATTTACATTGTAACAATCATCGAATTGAACCTCACCTCCCACGGTAGGAATTCCAAATGCATTACCATAATCCCCAATCCCCTTCACGACACCTTTCACTAACCACTTCGTTTTAGCTAAATCAATATTACCAAAACGTAAGGAATTCAATTGCGCAATCGGACGCGCACCCATCGTGAAAATATCACGGTTGATACCACCCACACCTGTCGCCGCACCTTGGTAAGGCTCTAGTGCAGATGGGTGATTATGTGATTCAATCTTAAAAGCACAACCTAAACCGTCACCTAAATCAACCAAACCGGCATTTTCCTCACCCGCTTTCGCTAACATACGTGGAGAGTCTTTAGGCAAAGTCTTCAACCAAACGATTGAATTCTTGTAGCTACAGTGCTCAGACCACATAACTGAGAAAATCGACAATTCGGTAAAATTAGGCTTGCGACCTAAAATCTCCTGAATGCGATCATACTCTTCGGGCAATAATCCTAATTTTTTGGCTGTTTCGACGGTGGGAAGGGTTCCGATTGATTCCACTTAATTGAGTTTAAAATTGAAATGCAAAGATAGGAAACTTAGCTTAGAGAGCAAAGATTATAGAGTAGAGAGTATAGAGAAAATCATCTAAAATATCTCCTCTATCATCTATAATCTCTACTCTATACTCTATAATCTAAAGTCTTTAAATCCCCCAATACTCCCGATCCTCCGGCACGTCAACATCTCGGAATTTATCAGAAAAGTGAATGATTTCGCAGAGCATCGGATTTTGGCGCCAAAATTTCCCCAATCCCTGGTCTCCACTCCAACGGTTAAACAAAGGACGCAATGCAGATGG
Source organism: Aquirufa lenticrescens (assembly GCF_019916085.1). Taxonomy (NCBI): domain Bacteria; kingdom Pseudomonadati; phylum Bacteroidota; class Cytophagia; order Cytophagales; family Flectobacillaceae; genus Aquirufa; species Aquirufa lenticrescens. The sequence continues at coordinate 90,210 of NZ_CP049834.1, forward strand.
TATTAATACCGGTGGAGAATTCACCCCTTGAAATGAGGCGACTATGGCTCTTTCAGGATTAGCCAGCGACGTTAAATTCTTAATGTGGCTAGAGGTCAAAAAAGGCAAATCACATAAGAGCACTAAGACATCTTTGGAGAAATCAATCGTTTTCAAGCCCACTGCCAATGACTCCCCCATACCTTTGTCCCAATGTTCAACCTGAACAAAAGATAAAGTAGGAAACTCCTTTTGTAAATTCTCGATGATACGAATGGATTGATCCACTTCAGCACCTAAACAAACTTGAACTTCTTTACAGACACTAAATGCAAGTCGAATAGACCGCTCTAAAAGGCTTTGGCCTTGGTACACTAATAATTGTTTTGCTTCTCCTAAACGGGACGATGCGCCCGCCGCTAAAATTAATCCGGTCATCTGCTCTATTGAATTTCACTAATTTAAATAAAAATTATTAAAGCAGAGGTGCTAATTTTAGGGAATGCTTCGAGAAAACGAAATCCAATTTATTCAAGAAAACCTCCACAGGGATCCGGTTGCGATTGCCCTGGAAGCAGCAAAATACCCTAATTTAGACATTCCTCAATTAGTGGGCCAAATAAAAGCCAGACAAAAACTCAAGGACAAAATGCCTCATTGGGTGGCGAATGGAAAGGTATTTTTTCCTCCTGCTTTGGCATTAGAGCAATCATCCTCCGAAGAAACGGCAAACTTTAAGGCTTCCCTAATTCACGGAAAAGTCGTGGACCTAACGGGTGGAATGGGTTTAGATAGCTTCGCATTCGCACAAGCAGGCTGCGAGGTGGATTACATCGAAAGACAGGAAGAACTCGCGAAAATCACCACCCTAAATCACTCCGTATTAAAAGCAGGAAACATCCAGCACCACATAGGCGATAGTTTAAAATGGCTTTCAGATTGTGTGGAATTATTCGACTTCCTTTATGTAGATCCAGCCAGAAGAGATGGCGACGGAAACAAAGTCGTCCTATTACAAGATTGTGAACCCAATGCGCTTGAATTAATCCCCTACATAAACGAAAAAACCAGTTTATTGATAAAAACGAGTCCTCTATTGGATTTAGATCGGGCCACAAAAGAATTAGGTGGGGTAGAAAAGATCTATATTGTCTGCTTAAAAAACGAGGTGAAAGAATTGCTCTTTTTAAAGAGGTCTCAATCTTCTGAAGATCCTTCTGTCGAAGTCATTGAATTAAGTCAAGCTGATTCACTATTATTTAAAGGGAATAAATCAATTGAATCTGCAAGCATTTGCGACTTCGGCCCTGTTTCAAACTTCCTCTATGAACCTCATGCAGGTGTACTGAAGGCTGGATTCTTTAAAATGGTAGGTAAAGGATTGAAGAAAATTGCTCCAAACACGCACCTATATACTTCTGAAGACCTACAAACTAATTTTGCAGGAAGAACGTTTGAAGTTTTAGCAGAGGGACCTCTGGAAAAAAAATGGATTCAGGCGGTGTTACCAGCAGGAAAAGCGAATATATCAACCCGAAATTTCCCTATCAAAGCGGATGAAATTCGGAAGAAATTCCAATTGAAAGATGGCGGGGACTTTACGCTTTTTGCATTCAGAGATCATACAAACAAAAACAAGGTTGTCCTAGCTAAAAAAATCTCCTAACTTTAATAAAAATTTCACCTTATGAAAAAGATCGCTATCCTACTTTTCCTTTCTGCTTTTGCCTTCCATGCGTCGGCTCAGGTTTTCTCTGGCATGTCTGAAGTAGATAAATCGAAGAAAGAAGGAGTTTACACTTTCGTTAATACGCAAGAAAAATACGCGAGAGCAAGCTGGAAAGCTTATTTAAGCAAATTTGGTAAGGTAATCGAAGGGAAAAACGGAACATACTCTAGCTCCGATATCAAGATTACTGGAATCTCGGATAGTCCTTTAGTACTAGTTTCTAAAGTTTCCGAAGAAAATAAGAAAGTGAAATTATTCGTCTCTATTGCCACAGGGACTGACGAATACATCCAAACAGGTCACGCAAAATTAAGTGAAACGAGCACTTGGATGGAGGATTTTATCAAAATCGTAGATCTAGAGGAAGCGGTAAGAATCGAGGAAAATAAATTAGCGGAATTAGTCTCAGCTCAAGCGAAGAATAGCAAACAAGCGGAACGTTTAATCCGTGAATTGGACTCTAATGCACGCCAAATAAACAATTTAGAAGAGCGTTTAAAAGAAGCAAAAATCGAAAAAGAAAAGATTTTAACGAATCAGGTACAGAATAAAGTCGATCAAAAAACGAAAGAAGAGGAAATTGCTGCTCAAAAAGCAGCTGTTGAATCTGCGAAACAAAAAATCAAATGAAGAAACTGATCATCGCCTTTTTCACGATTTCCTTATTCTGCAACTTTGGAAGAGTGGAGTATTCCGCGCTCAATCCGAAGGCGAAAACGATTCAAACAGATTCGACGGCCAGAATAGCTGCCTTGAATCCCTCTAAGGCAACGCGTAGCGAGTTACCTTCAGAGCAAGAATCACCGGAAGCTTCTGAAGAAAGTACAGGCTGGGCAAAATATGTTGCATTAGGCATTAAAACCTTTTTTGCGACTTTATTAAAACTCTTGGTAGCTTAATATGCTATCCTACTCAATCTCCACACCTATTCAAGCTCCCATTAGCCACGTAAAAAAACTTTTTACGGCTGATTTGCTGCTTAAATTATCGCCCCCTTTTCCTAGAGTCACCTTGCAGCGATTTGATGGATGTAAAAAAGACGATAACGTCGTTCTCGTTATCAATCTGATTTTCCTACAAGTTACCTGGAGTTCCCTTATTACAGAAGACTTAGAAACAGGGAATGAATGGTACTTTATTGACCAAGGAGTTAAAATGCCTTTCGGACTTCAATATTGGCAGCATAAGCATAGAGTGAAGAAAACCACCGAAGATGCTTGTGAAATTATCGATGAAATTTCATTCGATACCCGCAACGCATTTTTGAATTACCTTCTTTTCCCCTTTCTTTGGGGAATGATTTTCTATAGAAAACCATTTTACAAAAAGTATTTATCCCTCGTCAACCCACTATGAAATTAACCTTAACGAATAAAATTATCATTGGATTTATCCTGGGCCTCGTGCTAGGGGAGTTCTTTTTCCTTTATTTTGAACCAGAAGTTAGCCACGATTTAGGAGCTAAAGTCCAAATCGTTTCCAAGATTTTCCTTCGACTGATCAAAATGATCGTTGGGCCATTAGTATTCTGTACACTCGTTGTAGGTATCGCGAAACTAGGCGACTTCAAGGCAGTTGGACGTATTGGAGCGAAAACCATTGGTTACTTCTATTTTGCGACTATTTTATCATTAGTAACGGGCCTTGTGGTGGTAAACATCACTCAACCGGGTAGTTTGCAAAGTTGGCCTAAACCGGCCTCTGGCACAGAAACAGGTATTGATGCTTCCAAAGCTAAAACAATGGAAGATTTCATCTTGCATATCTTCCCAGATAGCTTTTTCAAGGCTTTGGCTGAAAATGAAATTCTTCAAATCGTCATCTTCTCCCTTTTCTTCGGCGTCGCTTTAGGCTCCATCGGTGAGGTAGGGAAACGCTTAATTCATGTCATTGAAAACTTAGCGGAGGTCATCTTCAAGATGGTGAACTACGTGATGGAAGTGGCACCATACGCGGTATTTGCAGCCATGACAACCGTTGTGGCAAACAAAGGATTAAGCATTTTAATCAGCTACGGCTATTTGATGATCTGCTTTATGGGTGGTCTTTTATTCTTTACTGTGGTTATATTATGGATCATCTGCTTAGCAAACGGCATTCCTTATTGGAAGCTTTTGAAAGAGTTAAAAGAGGCCTTATTGATCTCCTTCTCTACAGCGAGTTCGGAGGCGTCCTTTCCTCAAACAATCGCAGCTTTGGAGAAATTCGGTTGTAGCAGACGTATTGTGGGCTTTGTATTGCCTTTAGGATACAGCTTTAACCTCGATGGGTCGATGTTGTATATGACCTTCGCGACCGGTTTTATTGCGCAGGCTTACGGAGTTCATTTAAGTTTAGAGCAACAAATCACGATGCTATTGACTTTAATGATTACGTCCAAAGGTATTGCCGGCGTACCTCGCGCCTCACTTGTGATTATCGCGGGAACCTTAACGATGTTCAATTTACCAGCGGAAGGAATTGCCTTATTATTAGGGGTGGATCCATTCTTAGATATGGGTAGAACGGTCACTTCAGTAGCAGGAAACGGCGTGGCGACTTGTGTGGTTTCGAAATGGGAAGGAGAATTTAATCCGCCTTTGGCAGATTAATTTTCTGATCAAAGGTTAATTGAACGGCTTTACGAGCTGGGATAATCGAAGCTAAAAAGGTGATCACCATCACCACTAAAGCAGTCATCAAAAAGTCAAACCATTCCATTTGAATGGGATAAGCATCAATCAAAGCGTTCGGGATTCCTAAAGGGATAATTCCGAACGTTTGTTGTATCCAGCCCAAAGCAAAACCAAGTATCATACCCACTAACGCCCCTGAAAAACTAATAAATAGTCCTACGGATAGAAAAATACGCAACAATTGTTGCTGTGTAATGCCCATCGCTAATAAGGTTCGGAGGTCTTTCCGCTTTTCAATAACTAAAAGGGAAAGAGCATAAAAAAGGGTAAAAGACGCAATTCCCATGATGAAGGCCATCAAAATAAACACGAAAAGTTTCTCGATCTTAATGGCACGTAAAAGGATGGCGTGTTGTTGATCTCGCGTTTGAACTTGGAAATTTCCGCCTACAATTTTTTGTATGGCAGACTGAACATCCTGTTCCTGAACACCTTCGGCTAACATTAGCTCGAAACGAGATACTGAGGTAGAATCAGCTAGCGTTAAATCACGCATCCAGCTCAAGGGAACAAGAATCATTTGGTTATCGAAAGTCTGTTCGACCTGCAACACTCCGGAAGGGAAAAAGCCCTTCTGATTTGCCGCTTCTTGAGTCACTTGGAATTTTGCTAATGCCTTTTGATTAGGATACCATGCCTCAATAGGATGGTAAATATCCTCAAAATTCATGCCCATCGCCATAAATACCCCAGCCCCCACCATCCCGAAAGGATGACCATCGTATTCTACGAGGTAATCGCCGTCGACTATTTGGTTTTTCAAACGTTTAGAGCCAATAAAGGTAGAATCAACTCCTTTTAAAGTAACAACTAATTGCTTTCCATTATACCGAATAAGCGCCTGATCTTCTAAAATGGGTTGAACAGATTTCACGCCTGAAACGGAAGCAATCTGTTGAATTTGATTTGGACTTAATGAAAAACGCGTTTCAGAAGTTGATACGATGCTTAAATCGGGATCGAAGGTTTTGAAAAGGCCTTTTTGAAAATCTTCTAATCCATTAAAAACAGATAAGATAAGGACCAAAGCCATGACTTCCACCCCCACCCCTATCATCGAAATACGGGAAATTAAGGTGATAAAACTCGCCTTAAATGGGGAAAAAAAATACCTTTTCGCAACAAATAAGGAAACGCTCATCTTAATTAATCAATTTCGTCAGCCACACGATTAGGAACATCTCCCTCAGCTGGAGGAATCACTAAACCTTCGAACAAGGCTTCAATTTTAGCCGCATAAGCCGCGGTGTCATCTAGGAAGAAAACTAGGTTAGGAATGATCCGCACCTGCTTGCGAATACGATTCGCTAAGGCATTGCGAATGGCTTTGTTTTGAAGCTCGATTTGATCCATCACCGCTTCGCGATCATCAATCAATAAAAAGCTCAAATAACAACGAGCTACCGAAAGATCTGGACTAATTTTCACCTCGGTCACCGTCACCATACCATTTCCAAAAAGCATTTTAAATTCTTTTTGAAAAATATCACTTAAATCTTTCTGTATTTGACGGCCAAATTTTTGCTGACGCTTCGTTTCCATGCTTGCTCTCTATTTTCTAGGTCTTTTTATCTCAAAAAACACCTACAAATTTCATAATAATAATTGGAATCACCGTAATTTAGGGCTTCGTTTAGCCAAATATGTTACAATTTATTAAATCCAACAGCTTAATCTCGATGCTATTCTTTATGGTGGCAGGCGGATTAGCAGCTTTTCTGTATACTCAGCAAGGATTTACCTATTTCCCGTGGGAAATTAAGAACTATTTGATTGGACAAAAACTAAACCAAGGATTTCGTCTATACAAGGACATTCGCGATAATTCCGGTCCATTTGCAACTGGATTTTATCAGTTTCTTGATTTATTGACTATTCCACTTTCCTACAATCCTTTCATCGCCTTTGGACTAATTTCCTTTCAAGCCTTCATTTTCCACCAAACGATTACGACATTTGATTTAATGCCCAAATTAGGTGGATTAGCCTTCTGTACCTACCTTTTACTGTTCCATCTATGTACGGAGTTTCATGTACCTGACCCAGCGCTTATAGGACTAACCTTCCTATTGTTAGCCTGGAAAGAGATCATTCAGCAGCAAAAAACGTTACTAGTAAATGATCGTGTGTTCTTAGTGGGAATCTATTTAGCCACAGCAACCCTATTTTTCCCAGCCTATTTTTGGCTCTTGCCGTGGGCTTTAGTCAGTTTATTATTCTTCTCTGGTATCTCAATTCGCCAGATCATACTTATCATTATCGGTTATCTGATTGTGATGACCATCACTTCCATTGTATTTTCATTCCGTGGAAACCTATCAGATTTAATCCAAGTTTTCCAAAATTCGGCTTTTGAATTCCAATTAATTTCAGCTGAAGAGGCTAAAAAAGTCGTGTTATTTTATTCGCCAGCCATCGTTTTTGGACTGTTTGGGCTTTACAAAGTGGTAGGAAATCCTAAAATCAGGGCGCACGCACAGAAAGCACAACAAACGACGCTTATTTGGTTGTTTTTCAGTCTGATATCGGTGACGAATTTCCCTGCTTATCATCGAATTAACTTCGTTTTCTTACTGCCTCCATTCGCCTATCTGGGGCTTAACCTCTTTTATGTGATCAAAAAGAATTGGCAGCGAGAACTAATATTATGGACCTTAGTGGGTGCAGTAGCGTTAACCTACCAGTTAGACGAACCTAATATCGCTAAACCGAGACGTCTTTCGATTAACCAGGAGAAATTACTCATTTTAGGACCGGAAATGGAGGAGTATTTATACAATCAAATGGCTGGCCCTTTTGTGAACTGGGAATTAGCTAAACCCCTTTTAAGCCAATTGAACACCTATAAAAATGTCATCATTGTACAGGAATATTTCAACAAGGATCAACCTACCTATATCTATGATTCAGAAGGTTACTTTGCCAAAATTGGGCAACACCTTCCCTCTCTCACCCAGCAATATGTGCTCGTGAGTCCTAAATTATACAAAAAGAAATAGCTTAGCAGCAAGAAATTTTGTTCACACGACCTTGGTGACGACCACCCTCAAAAGGTGTATCTAAAAACACCTGTAAACAAGCTTTCGCTTCCTCTAAAGAGATAAAACGCACGGGAAGACAAAGCACGTTCGCGTCATTGTGTTGGCGAACTAATGCGGCTACTTCAGTATTCCAGGCTAGACCAGCGCGAATACTTTGGTGTTTATTGGCTGTAATCGCCACACCATTCGCACTTCCACACAATAATAAACCAAAACTCACCTCCCCTTTTTCAACCGCATCAGCAACAGGATGTGCAAAATCTGGATAATCCACAGAATCAGCAGAATAGGTACCACAATCTTTTACAGAGATACCTTTGGCCTCTAAAAAATCGATCAAATCATTCTTGTAATCAAAACCAGCGTGGTCACCACCTACCGCAAAACTTAAAGGAGCATTCATGAAATTGTGATTTATTTTTTGCAAAGGTAAAAGGAATAGTCCTACATTTAGGAAAGAAATTTAAAAATATGACGGAGAATAACTGGAAAGAGGAAGAAGAGAAAATCAAACAGGCTTTTGGAGATAAGACCTGGGCTCAGATTAAATCAGAGGAATCTTGGCGTATTTTCAAGATTATGAGTGAGTTTGTGGAAGGCATTGATAAATTATCCAAAATTGGTCCCTGTGTTTCCATTTTTGGATCTGCTAGAACAAGCCCAGAAAGTCCTTATTACAAGATAGCAGAAGAAATTGCGGCGAAACTAGTGCGCCACGGTTATGGTGTCATCACCGGAGGTGGACCAGGAATTATGGAAGCTGGAAATAAAGGTGCTGCGAGCGAAAGAGGCCGTAGTGTGGGTTTAAACATCGAATTACCTTTCGAACAGACGCCTAATCCCTATATCGATTCAGATAAAAATATGAACTTTGACTTCTTCTTTGTGCGCAAAGTGATGTTCGTGAAGTATTCCCAAGGTTTTATTATTATGCCGGGTGGATTTGGGACATTAGATGAAATGTTTGAATCATTGACCCTCATTCAAACCCATAAAATAGGGCGTTTCCCGGTTGTTTTGGTGGGAAAAGACTATTGGAGCGGCCTAATCGACTGGATGAAAAAGACAATGGTTGCCGCTGGCAATATCCACGAAGAAGATTTGGAATTATTTGCCTTAGTGGATACACCTACAGAGGCTGTGCGCGTAATTGACGAATTCTATGCGAAGTATTTACTGAAACCGAATTTCTAGTTTTTAGTGAAAAAGTTTTTGATATCGGCCAAAGACAAAGCATTCAAAGTCAACTCTTTTAAAAGGCCCCCTTTGCGACCCACTTTGACACCCCATTCCATATCCTGTAAACCGGCAATTGAGTGGGCATCCGGATTAATAGAGACAAATAAGCCCTTATCCATCGCCTCATAGATATAACGCCAGTCTAAGTCCAAACGATAAGGACTGGCATTTAATTCAATACTCACTCCATTCGCCTTGCAAGCATCTAAGATCTTCGACATTTGTAAGGAAAAGCCAGGTCTTGCTAGTAATAAACGTCCCGTCGGATGACCTAAAATAGACGTATACGGATTTTCAATGGCCTTCAACACGCGAGGCATAGCCTTCTCTAAATCCATCGTTAATCCAGCATGAACGGATGCCACTACATAATCAAAAGAGGCCAACACTGAGGCATCATAATCCAGATTACCATCCGGCAAAATATCCGCTTCGATCCCTTTTAAAATTTGAAAATCGGTCCATTGCGAATTCAAACGATCTATTTCTTCGTGTTGACGAATGACATCCTCCTCCTTCAATCCTCCTGCATAGGCAGCATATTTAGAGTGATCAGCAATTCCGAAATAACGCAAACCTAAAGTTCGACAGGCTTCCGCCATCTCACTAAGTGTATTCTTACCATCTGAATAAGTGGAATGATTGTGTAAACATCCTTGCAAATCAGCGTATTGAATTAAAGCCTTATCTCCGTGTTTAGCATACCAGTCAAATTCCTGTAAACCCTCCCTCATTTCAGGAACGATATACGGCAATTGTTGAGCTGTGTAGATCTCAAACTCTCCTTTCAACTCCTTACCGTCAAATCGCTCATAAAATTGAACCTGAGCTAAGTGATCTGGCGCCGCTGATAAAGCATATAATTTAGATACAAATTCACTAGCAGAGGCAAAGTGAATTTCAATGGGAATCAAATGATCTTTCGCAAAGCCTCTCCACGTAAATGGTGAGGACTCTTTCATATCTTCCTCTAAACCTTCTACTGATTGCAACAATCCAGACGCTCCAAACAAGTCGTTTGTTTCCACTAAAAAAACTAAGGAATTAATCACCTCACAATGACGGCGCAATTCGCCAGCAATGGAGACATGAGAGAAAAGGCCAGTTAATGCTTGGGCAATTTCATCGGCTAAATCCTGCGCCTTATTAATACGCAATTTGCTGGAATTTGATTTGATAAAACGGATATTCAGTGTCACACTTTCCACTACTGCCCCACCAAATCCTTTGAGATTCGCTAGACGACCATCCTCACAAGCCGCTAAAAGGTCATCAATTTTGGTAATTTGTAATTCCTGCCAAATCGTCCTAACCTTTTTAGGACCTAAGCCCTTTATCTTCAACAAGGTTAATAAACCAGCTGGTGTTTGTTCTATAATCTGATCTAAATCAGGACAAGTTCCTGTAGCGGCCACATCTTGCACGATTTTGACAACCACTTTTCCTACTCCGGGAATCCCTAACAATTGCTCTTCTGACAACGACGAGATTAAACCAGGGAATTTATCAAGGCCACGCGCTGCAAAAGCGAGATTCTTACTTTTGAATTCATTTACACCATGTAAATCCCAAAGCTTAACTAAAAGTTCAAGTGCGTCGACGATTTGATCATTATCCATAGACAAATATACTAAAATAGCGTAGCTCCTTCCTTCGCAAGTAACCATTCCTTCCGCCACAATCCTCCACTATACCCTACCAGATTTCCAGTAGAACCTATCACGCGGTGACAAGGATGGAAGAGTAAAATGGGGTTTTGGCCATTTGCATTACCTACTGCCTGCGCTCCTTTAGGCATTTCTAAGCGTTTCGCAATTTCCGCATAGGTAGTGGTGGAACCAGCAGGAATTCCTTTCAAGGCCGACCAAACTTTTTGTTGAAAGGGAGTCCCAATAGTTGGATCAATGGGAAAATCTTGTAAAATGCCTGTATCAAAGAACGATTGCAAAATGTCTTTAATCCGCTGAATATCAACAGGATGATTTTCGGTAGTTGTTCCTTCCTCCTCTACAAAAGTACAAGAGCGCAAACCAGCATCTGCTAATTCCAAACGTAAAATGCCAATAGGGCTGATGAAATAAAATTCTGAGTGTAACATAAGAACTCAATTTCTCACAAAAAATGGTAAATTTCCAATAATTAAGAGGCTAAAATTGGAAATTTTGAAATTTAAGTCTGTTTTGGAAAATCAAAACAAAAATAAAATTCTAAATTATCTTCATATCAAGCATTTTAACATATCATACCATGAATTTCTCCTTTAACAACTATGATCCGGAAGGCTTTTTCGATGAAATGTTCGAAGCGGACGGAAGTGTACGCATTGGATACGAACACTTTAAAGAACGCGTGGAACAACTCAGCAAAGAGGAATTTTTAAGCCGTCAACAATCCGCAGAAAGAGCCTTAATGGCCATGGGAATCACGTTTAATGTCTATTCAGAAAACGAAGGAACCGAGCGCATCATGCCGGTGGACATTATTCCGCGCATTGTTGAAGCAAAAGAATGGGAGAAAATCGAAAAAGGATTAATTCAACGAATCACTGCCTTGAATTTATTTTTAAATGATATTTATTCAGACCAAAAAATCATCAAAGACGGGATCATTCCCGCTGAAGTGATTAACTCTTCTAAAGATTTTCTAAAAGCTTGTATCGGCATAAAGCCTGCCAAAAACATCTACATCCACATTACTGGAACCGATTTAATTCGAGGTAGCGATGGGGAATACATGATTTTAGAGGACAACTTACGCTGCCCTTCAGGTGTATCCTACATGATGGAAAACAGAGAGCTATTAAAGCAAACCTTTCCGGAAGTAGTAGCCAAAACCCAAATCAGACCCATTTCTGATTATCCTAATAAGTTATTAGAAATGCTGCGTTTCATCAGCGATCGACCAGATCCGACCGTCGTAGTTTTAACGCCAGGAATCTATAATTCTGCCTATTTTGAACATTCCTACCTAGCTCAACAAATGGGGGTGGAATTAGTCGATGCGCGTGATTTAGTCGTACACGAGGGGTATGTCAAAATGCGCACTACTAAAGGTTTCCAAATCGTCGATGTTATCTACCGCCGGATTGATGACACATTTTTAGACCCTAACGTCTTTAATCCAGACTCAATGATAGGTATCCCAGGCATATTCGAAGTCTATAAAAATGGCAAAGTGGCGATAGCTAATGCGCCCGGAACCGGTGTTGCTGATGACAAAGTGATTTATGCCTATGTTCCTCGAATAATTAAGTATTATCTAAACGAGGAACCAATTATTCAAAATGTCAAAACCTACATTTGCGCGGAAGAAGAAGATCGCAATTATGTCTTAGCCAATATTGAGAAATTAGTGGTGAAAGAAGCGAATGAGGCTGGAGGTTATGGCATGTTAATAGGGCCAAAATCAACCAAGGAAGAACAAGAAAAATTCAAAGCCCTCATCCTCAGCAATCCAAGAAATTATATCGCACAACCGACCATCTCTTTATCCCGAGTACCTTGTTTAATCGAGGACCATGCGGAAGGTCGCCACGTGGATTTAAGACCCTATATTCTGTATGGAGATGGGGTAAATGTGATGCCAGGAGGTTTAACGCGAGTGGCGTTGAGAAAAGGTTCGCTAGTCGTTAACTCTTCGCAAGGGGGTGGGTCGAAGGATACGTGGGTTATGTATTAGGAATTCGGGTTCTGAATCGTCGACAGGTCAAATGATTCAGAACCCGAATTCCTATTACATATCTGGAACAAAATAAGAATCAAATGAATTCGCCCCTACATTTTTAATACATATCAAGGGAAATGAAAGATCAAATGATTCAGAACCCGAATTCCTATTACATATCTGGAACAAAATAAGAATCAAATGAATTCGCCCCTACATTTTTAATACATACCAAGGGAAAGTCGACAGTAGCTAGTAGTCAGTGGACAGTATTTGTGAATAGATACTGATTACTGACTACTACCCACTGGATACTGTCCACAAAAAACTGCCTACTGATTACTACTTGAATAAGCTCATAATTCCGGCAGTGTCATAGGCTAACCACTCCTGCACGATCTTCCCGTTTTTAATCAGGTCTACCGCACTTATAACCACTTTTACCGTTTTATCCCCTTTGGTTAATGCAGCATATTGATATGAAATCACATAATTGTTTGCCTCTTTCATATTTTTATTTTTGTGTACGTATTCCCAAATAGGAGCTACTTTCTCAAATTTCACAGAAATCCCATTTGCTTTTAAGGCTTTGAGAAAAGCCACATTCTGAGTTAAATTCTTTTCCTCGAGATTATCGTGGAATTTCACCTTTTCCGCATAAAAAGATTTGTAAGTGACTGTATCCAACGCTTCTAAGGCTTTAATTGAATTTAAAACCCATTTTGTGTTGGGTGATTGCTCCAAGCTATACCCAGAATTAAAACCGGTTTCGGCATTACCTTCATGAGAAACGGATTGACCAGATGCAAAAGCTGAAATGGTCAAAAATACAAAGACTAATTTTTTCATTAGAATTAAGATTATATGTTTAACAATGACGCAATTTGGAAAGAGGAAAGAAAAGTGACATCTAAAAATGAATCATTTATGTTCCACTTTGCGAGGATGGAACAAAATGAATTACTAATTTTTTATTTATCTTGGAAATGATTAGACAAAAACGCTTGCATTATGGGCATTATTTTTCCCTTATTTGGCATATTTACCTCCTTTATACTGATCTATTACTTAAGTTCATTAAATAGATCTAATGCTTTTTTAGCGCTATTTTTCTTGTGCTGCAATTGGGTGGTTCTTGTTTATTATGGGTTGCATTATACCCAAGATCTATTCTGGGAAGGTATTTGTTTTGTCCACTTCTTACCTCTCTCCTATTTATTAGGTCCGTTTTTATTTTATTACGTAAAAACGCTCGTGACTGATAAGCGAAAACTAGAAAAAATCGATTTAATTCACCTTATTCCTGCTGTATTTATAGCTTTCAATTGCCTACCATTTACCACTTTACCCTTTGAGCAAAAAGCTAAAATTGCCCACGAAATCATTAATATAACGGAGAAATACACACTTGATTTCCAATTTGTTTCGTTTGAATTTATTCTTGTATCTAGATCATTACATTTACTTGCCTATTGCCTTTTCTCATTGGTCTATTTTACTGTTCATTCCCAAAGAACAAAGACTAAATTGGGACAGTTGTCAACGAATCACGGGATTTTAAAAAGATGGATATATTTATTATGTGCTATTCAATTCATCATATCAAGCAATAGTGTCTTGCATATGTTAACGGTAGTGGGTATTCATTTTGACTTTCAAAGTGATGCCTACACACAAATTTTCACTTCAAAAAAACATTATTTTGCCGTGGCCGGAGGAGGTTTTTTTCTTCAAAATTTATTCTTGTTTTTATTTCCCAAAATTCTCTACGGTAACGTATCATTTATTCCAGACAAAGTCAGTACTAATTTGATTCGTGATATCAAATATAATCTTCCTAAGAAAAGAGATTTTGTAGAGACCAACCAGGAATTCAAAGAAGAAATAGCTACTTATTTGCTTTCCCTTCCTTTCACAAAAAAGGAATTCTCTATAGCACAAATGTCATTTGATTTAAAAATTCCCGAAAGAACGCTTTCTCTCTATTTCAACACGTCACTAGGTTTATCATTTAGCGAATGGAGAAAAAAAATACGCATTGACTATGCAATTCAAATGATTGATTCAGGTGATTCTAAAAAAATCACCATTGAAGGCATTTCCTCTAATGCCGGTTTTGCCTCCAGATCAAAATTTATCGATGCCTTCAAGGAACAGACAGGTATAACTCCATCTGCGTATATTAAATCATTAGAAAAATAGTAATTACTCTAGCAGCTTAAGTCTATAGCCATCATATTCATCAAAAAAGGGGCTAATGCCCCCTTTTTTGATGAATCTCTACTCTTGATTACGTAGTATATCCTCCAGCGTCTCTCTCTTCCGAACCACCCGTGCAACACCGCCATCTACTAACACTTCTGCTGGCAGGAAACGGGAATTATAATGAGAAGCCATAGTAAATCCATAGGCCCCTGCATTCGCTAAGGCAATGATATCGCCTTCCTTTACTTCATTTAATAAACGCTCGTTTTGTTTGCCATGGAAGTCAAAAGAAAAGGTATCCGTTTCACAGATATAGCCAGTCACACGGTAATCTATTTGCTTCGAAGTATCTTGATTCGAAGCATTAAATATATAGTGATAAGAACCGTACATCATGGGGCGTATCAGGTGATTCAAACCGGAATTGATTCCAACAAATGTTTTAACTGGATCGCGTTTTACTACATTGGTTTCTGCTAGGAAAGTTCCTGATTCGCTTACTAAAAACTTGCCTGGTTCTACCCAAAGGCGCAATTCCCGGCCATATTTAGCACAGAAAGCGCGGAAAGCGTCGCTCATGATTTGGCCTACTTCTTGCATATTTACTCCTGGATCTTCTGGAGAATAAGGAACTTTGAATCCACCACCTAGATCGATGATTTGCAAGTCCTTGAAGTCATAAGCAAAATCAAAAAGGGCCGATGCAGCTTGCTCAAACGTCTTTCCGTCTTTAATATCAGAACCGGTATGCTGGTGCAAACCGATTACATGGATTTTATATTTTTCTACAATAGCTAGGATTTCGGCTTTTTGGTGGATCGAAATACCAAATTTCGATTCTGGATGGGCCGTCATAATCTTCTCATTTCCCCCACCAAAAACGTGTGGCTTGATTCGAATTAAGCAGGGCTGAGTCGAACCGTAGGTTTGGCCAAATTTTTCTAAGACCGATAAATTATCGAGGTTGACGATGGCACCTTTGGAAACCGCATATTCAATCTCTGAAAAATGAACTCCAGAGGGTGTAAAGGTAATATTAGAACCTTCATAGCCGGCAATTAAACCTAGCTCTAATTCTTGTGGTGATACGACATCCATATCGACTCCATTCTCGCGCATTAGGCGTAAAATGGATAAATTCGTGTTCGCCTTCGCAGCATATTTTATGGTCAAGTCAATTCCTTCAAAAGCACTCCTCAAAACCGAGATTTTTTCCCTAATTTTGTCAGCATCGTATACATAGAGTGGAGTACCAAATTCTTTGGCCAAATCTGTTAAAGGAATGTTCTGAATTGAATAATATGCCATAGCGAAATTTGTAAGCCACAAAGATACTAATCTAACGAATATGAAAAGAATATTAATCGCCTTATTCCTTGCAGCGCCACTTTTAGCGAGTGCGCAAATCAAGAGTGGACCGATGTTAGGCTATTCTGAAATGAAGGAAGTTTTGGTTTGGGTACAGACCGAGAAACCAGCGGATGTTAGCATTCAATACTGGGAGAAGGGTGATAAAACGATACATAAGACGGATCCCGTACATACCGAGAAAACAACAGCATTCATCGCACGAATCATCGCTGATGAGGTAACAATGGGCAAAAAATACGAATACGAAGTACTCGTGAATGGCAAAAAAATGGCATTTAATTATCCATTGGAGTTCCAAACACAGGAACTTTGGCAATACCGTAAAGATCCACCTGCCTTCTCTTTCCTTTTTGGAACGTGTAACTATGTAAACGAAGAAGCAACCGATCGCCCTGGACGTCCTTATGGTGGTGCAGATGAGGTCTATGCATCGATGTACTTGAAGAAACCTGATTTCATGTTATGGGGAGGTGATAATTTTTATTACCGCGAACCGGATTATACGAGAACGGGAATGATACACCGGAATGATCATGCGCGTGCCGTAAAGTCAATACAACCCTTATTAGGAAGTGTACATCAATACGCGATTTGGGACGATCACGATTACGGCCCAAATGATGCAGATCGCTCATTTCCTTTGAAATACACTTCTTTAGAGATGTTCAAAATGTATTGGGGAAATCCGAATTATGCCTTTCCAAACGAAGGTATTACCGGGAAATTCCAATGGGCTGATGTGGAATTCTTTTTGATGGATGACCGGTGGAATAAAGCTCCAAACGAGCTAAATGACCCAAATAAAGATTACTGGGGTGCTAAGCAAATGACTTGGTTATTGGATCAGTTGTCCACTTCTAGAGCTAGTTTCAAAATAATCGTCAACGGAGGTCAGGTCGTAAGCCCTGCCAAAGTATTCGAAAACATGGCGAACTACGAGGCAGAGAGAACGTATTTATTGAAAGAATTAAAGAACAGAAAAATCCCGGGAGTGCTCTTTTTCACAGGCGATCGACATATTTCAGATCTTAATAAATTAGAGCGCGAAGGCACCTATCCTTTGTATGACTTGACGGTTTCTCCAATGACAGCAGGAAAGGCCGATGCGGTGAAGCTAGATTATAACGAGACCTTGGTTCCTGGGACTTTGGTTCAGGAAAGAGCCTTCTCTAAAATTGAAGTGACTGGTCCATTGAAGGATCGCACGTTAACCATTACCCTTTTCAATGTTAAAGGAGAGGTGTTATGGACCAAAGAACTGAAATCCAATTTATTAAAATAAGCCATGGAAGTAGTATTAAATCGCTTAGATCAAGATTTTCATTTTGAGGCCAAAGGCTCCTCTCCCATCCCCGTGCACATCGATGCGGCGGAAGGTATTGGCGGACACAATGCGGGCGCACGTCCCATGGAACTACTTTTAATGGGCTTAGGTGGTTGCACGGCCATTGATGTTATTCTTATTTTAAAGAAGCAACGTCAAATCGTAGAGGACTTCCAAATCCGTGTTTCAGGCGATCGCGAAAAGATCGAAGGAACGGAGAAAACCCCCTTCCGTCAGATCAACATACAATTTGAATTAAAAGGCCAAATCGACGGCTCAAAAGCCCTAAAAGCGATTCAAATGTCTATGGACAAATACTGTTCAGCTACCGCTCAATTAGAGCCTAGCTCAACCATTACTCATACCTTAGTTTTAAACGGAGAAAAATTCGACGCCTAATATGCAAGCCTACTTAGATTTATTAACCCACATTAAAGAAAACGGCACCTTCAAATCTGATCGCACAGGTACGGGTACGACGAGCGTTTTTGGCTACCAAATGCGCTTTAACCTAGAAGAAGGTTTCCCTTTAGTTACAACGAAGAAAACGCACTTAAAATCGATCATTCATGAATTATTGTGGTTCTTAAATGGCGAAACAAATATTGGTTATTTGACTGAGAATGGTGTGCGTATTTGGGATGAATGGGCAGACGAAAACGGAGATCTAGGTCCTGTTTACGGAAAGCAATGGAGAAGCTGGGAAGGTGCAAATGGTGTGGTGATTGACCAAATCAAAGAGGCCGTTCACACACTTAAAACAAACCCTGACTCCCGTCGCATCATTGTGAGTGCCTGGAACGTAGCAGACCTGCCTAAAATGGCACTAATGCCTTGCCATGCCTTCTTTCAGTTCTATGTGGCGAACGGAAAGCTTTCTTGTCAATTATACCAACGCTCTGCAGACGTATTCTTGGGAGTTCCCTTCAACATCGCTTCTTATGCCTTATTGACGATGATGATGGCGCAAGTATGTGATTTAGGTCTAGGTGATTTTATTTGGACGGGTGGAGACACTCACCTATACAGCAATCATATGGAGCAAGTGGATCTGCAATTAACGCGCACTCCACGTGCCTTACCTACGATGAAGATCAATCCCGAGGTGAAGGATATTTTGGATTTCAAATACGAAGACTTTACGCTGGAAGGATACGATCCTTATCCGGGGATTAAGGCGCCTGTCGCCGTGTAGTTTTCATTCCATTCAAAATTGTGCTTCGCAATAATTTAGAGAATTTCACCAAAGAAAAAACAACTCTGAAGACAGTAAACAATCAAAAAAAGCGGCCTATGCCGTTTTTTTTGATTCCAAATTTATGCTTTGTGCTTTATGCTCTATGCTTTACATCTATACTCTCTACTCAATTATCTCTAATCTAGATTACTCTCTTTGCTGCACATCCTCTAAGATCTTACAATCCTTATACTCGTCATCAATAAAGATAAACACATCGTCTTTCGCCTTCATAAACCACTTTTCGATGGCGTTGTTCTTTTTACGAGACAACGTGATTTGAGATAGCTTTTGGTAATCATCCTTTAGGTTAGCAAAGTGCGGAGGGTGTTTTGCTTTGAAAAACAAAATACGTACGGCTGAGCGGCCATCGTCTGTACGGAAAGGAATCGGCGCGGAAATGGTTCCCACCTTCATTGAATCCAAGGCAAAGAATAAGGCTGGATCCATTGTTCCATCATAGGCTAAACGATTAGCGCCATTACTAGGATCCATCAATACGCCACCAGCATCTTGGGTAGCTTTGTCTTCTGAGAATTCTTTTGCTGCCTTTTCAAACGTAGTTGAATCGCGCTGAACTAGTACGCGAATACTATCTAGGAATTTAGTAGGCTCAGTTAAATCAAGTTTCTGGTAATCGGGACGCAATAAGATATGGCGTGCGTGGTATTCTTGACCTCTGATTTCCAATAATTGGATTAAGTGGAAACCAAATTCTGACTCTACTACATCCGACATTTGATTCGGCTTTAAGCGCAAGGCGGCTGCCTCGAAGGGAGCAACCATGGCACCACGTTTGGCAAATCCTAAATCTCCACCACGTTTTCCTGAACCTAAATCTTCTGAATGTACTTTGGCCAAATCCTCAAAACTCTCCCCTTTTTCTACCCGACGACGGAAATCCAATAACTTCGCATACAACTCTTCCTTCTGATTCTTATTCGGCTTTGCGACGCGAATGATGTGGCTAATCTCGACCTCTGCAGGCAAATAGGGTAATGAATCACGAGGAATCTCATTGAAAAATGCGGCAACCTCCTTAGGCGTAATTTTCACGTCATCCGTGATTTTATCCTGCATTTTACGGCCCGTCAATTGTTCTTTTAAAGAAGAACGTAAATCCTCTTTTAAGGTAGCAATAGATTTCCCATAGGCCTCAACGATGTTCTTTGCTGATCCATATTGACCCTCCATTTGCTCCATACGACTTGTTAGTTCAGCCTCGATTCGCTTATCTTCCACGATTACGGAATCAATCTCTGCTTTTGCGAGCATTAATTTGTTAACAACTAATCCTTCCAAAATTTGGCAGCGATTAGGTGTATTTGCTTGTCCGCTTGTCAGGTATTGCTGGTACTGATTCTCTACCTCAGATTTCAAAATGAAGTAATTATCTACCTTCACTATGATGCGATCTAACACATTCTTGTTTGCTTCCTCTTGCGCAAACGCAGATAAACTCCCTAACACTAAACACCAACCTAAAACCCAACGAGTCAATTTCATATTTCTATTATTTCAGTAATTTTTCTAATTCCACCTGGTTAATCTCTACCGGGTATTGTTGCTTTAATTTCGCAACCCATTCTTTTTCTAAACGCTCCTGAAGGGCACGAATAACTAAACCTCTCGCCTCTTCAAAAGAGCGTGAACGCTCAGGCTCCACTTTCTTCACCTCTACAAAGGCGAATTTACCCGCAGCTTCATAGTTTTTAGCACCTATCGTCCATTCAATAGCATCGATCACAGGAGAAACGCCTTTTTTGAAATACCCTTCTTTCGCTTCCAAACTCTCAGGTTTCAAGGCATTAAAACGTTTCACCACATCGTCCATACTCGAGGAGAAGAAACGGAAGGAAACGCGGGCATTTTTAGTTTTCACTGTTTTGGAAGCCGCCTTTAAGTTCGCTTCATCCTTTTGAATGATGCGGTGGGAAGAAATTCCTTTGGCATTTAAATAAGAAACGACCTTATTAATACGCGCTTCTGACAAACTATCTTCTTCTGAGGCATCGCGGTGTCCTGAAATTTCAACGACATAGTCCACGTTCTTCGCCATGGTCAAGAATAGTTCCGCTAATAATTTTGTTGATGACTCCTCTAACTTTGATTCCTTTAAACCAAAAGAAAGATCCGCAAACTTCTTATTCATCGGATAAGGCGACTTTTTTAATAAGTCCAAAGCCTCTTTCAACGTTTTCTGGGTATCTGCCACCACTAGTTTTGCTTCCACACGAGCCGGCATGACAAATTGTGCCTTGTTGGCCTGATAGAATTTGGCCTGAGTTAACGAGTCTAATGACTTTTCGAAAATCTCCCGATCCGTCATCTTGCTAAACAAACTTCCCTCTAAGAAATCAGCCATCTGCTCTTTAAACGCAGGGTACTTACTTTCCAAATTCGCTTCTTCCACATTCAGTGTCTCTTTCTCAATCAACTCATCTAAATACGATTGCTCTGAAACGACAGGCAAATAACCTAACGATTTAATGCGTCTCTTTTGCTGAGACTGAACGTGTGAATAAAAATCACCTACCGTGTATGTTTTATCTAAGACCGAAAATATAGGCTCTTGCAAGAAAGGCTCAGATCCCGTTCTTTCCACGTTCATCCGTTCAAACGCCGCTTTCTTAGTCGCTTCTTGCACAATCACCTTATTCTCCACGCGAACACGCTTCATAAAAGCTTGTTTGATCAAACCTTGGCGATCCGCATCTGTCAGTACTTTTTGTTTGATAAACTCTGACATATCTTCGAATGTCAAGAGCGGTTTCTTATCTAACAACTTAAATAATTGCCAGCCTAAATTCGTTCGAATTGGCTTGGAAAGATCTCCTAAACGCTCTAATCCAAACAAGGCATCTTGCAATTCCTCACTCAAATCAGAAGAAAAATACCAACGTCTAATCTCTCCACCACGCCCTCTTGAATAAGGATCTTCTGAATAATTCTTACAAACTAATTCAAAACTTTCTCCCGCCTTTAAATAGGCTTCCACTTGTTCAATTTTCTTTTTTGCTTCTACTTGTAAAGCTGTAGGCGCATCTACCGCAGCAGACACAATAATATGGGCTAAACGAATCTTACCTGAATTAGGGCGTTGATTCAAGATCTTCACAATATGGTAGCCGCTAGCTGTACGGAAAGGTTTTGAATATTCCCCTATTCCGATGGAATAGATGGCATTTTCGAAATCATACGCCGTTTGAAGTGAAGTGATGTAGCCTAAAACTCCACCTTTTGCAGCTGACATCTCATCTTCTGAAAAGCGAGTAGCTAAAGCAGCGAAATCTTCACCCGCTTTTAACTTTTGGTAGATATTCTCGATTTTCTGAAAAGCGACTAAGGTATCCGAAGGGCTTGCGTTTTCCCCTAACTTCACTAAGATTTGGCTCACCTTTTTCTCCTCTTTCATTCGCTGATAAGCCTGCTTTACGAGCATATCCAACGTAGGTAAGTCCACCAAATAAGGTGTAGCTAATTCCTTTCTAAAACTTGCATACTCTTCCTTAAAGTCTGGTTGATCAGCTAATTTCTCTTGTTCCGCTGCTACGATTTTCAATTGGTAATCGATGTAATCAGATAAAAAAGCCGCTTGATTGTCTTTCGTGATACTATCAGACTCAACTAATGGCTTGTACACTTGCAGAAAACTCTCTGCCGATATCTTCTTAGGACCAATCTGAATAGGCGATGCACTCTGCGCAAAAATCGCGAAAGGCAAATACAAGACTAATCCAATAAATAATTTTAAATCCTTCATTCTTAAAAATAAGCTAACAAAATTACGAATAATCCCCGACAAAAACGGTTAATCTACGTTAATTTGAATCTGGTACCGGTATTCATAGGCATCGATGAATTTTCGACCACCCACCCATTTTCCAGTTCGAGTAGTGGACACTCCGGATTCGTAATCCCATTGGGTCTCTGAGACACCTAAAAGGTCTTTTACATCTAATTCACTCACCCAATCCAGTCCTAGAGATCCTGCTTTCATTCCCCATAAAAACCAGGCTACTGGATTTTCGGCAGAGCTTAAGGCCAAAGGCAAAGCCAATACCCCACTCACCGAATTAAACCGATTCACCCATTTCTTTGTGGGCTGGTAGTCTTCGATTTCGAAGAGGGAAAGTTGGAAGCTGGCTTTTTGGCCAGCATGTAAACGTATTTCCAACGCTTTAATTGTATCTAAGCGAATGACTTGTCCCTTCTTTACTTTCCCTAAATACGATGAGAATACCTGAATTGGCTTCACCTTATCATTCTCTATGATACCTACGGCACCTACTAACAATAACTCATCCCCTAACATCTCCTGCGTCTTTACCACTGACAATGTTTTCAATGATACCCGCGTATTTTTATCATCCGGAGTTGAAACCGGTTGAACAACAGGTTTTCGAGCACAAGAAAACAAGGTAATCAAGAAAAGAAAAGGGATTATACGCACGGCGCTGGTTCTTGCTGAGTCAAACAATGAAAACTACCTTGTCCCCAAATAATCTCCCGTGCCGACAATCCTATCACCGGACGATCCGTAAATAATTGACGCAATATTCCTAAGGCAATTTCGTCTTGTGTACAATCGAAAATAGGCACTAAAACTCCTGCATTACAGATATAAAAGTTCGCATACGAACCAGGAGCCCTAAAACCATCAATTACCACGGCATCCGGCATGGGAATCTCCACTATTTGTAAAGGCGAGCCGTCTAGCAGCGTCATTTGCTTTAATTCTGCCAAATTAGCCGCTAACACCGCGTGATTTTCATCCTCCACATTCGGTTCCACCATCGTGATCACCGTATTTGCATTCACAAATCTCACCGTATCATCAATATGACCATCCGTATCATCCCCCACAATTCCATCAGATACCCAAAGCACCTGTGAAACGCCGTAATAATTTTTCAAATAGTCTTCGATCTGCTCTTGACTTAGGTGAGGATTTCGATTTGGATTCAATAAACAAGAACGACTCGTTAAAACCGTACCTGCTCCATTAAAGTCTACCGATCCTCCCTCCATAATGATACCAGGAGAAACAGAAGGAAGAGTTAAACGGGTCGCTATCGTAGCCGGCAACGCATTATCATCCGAAAATGGCGGATATTTACCACCCCAGGCATTGTATTCCCAATTTACCACTAAACGTTCTGTACTTCCTTCTTTGACTAAAAAGGCTGGCCCATG
Organism: Aquirufa lenticrescens; assembly: GCF_019916085.1. NCBI lineage: Bacteria > Pseudomonadati > Bacteroidota > Cytophagia > Cytophagales > Flectobacillaceae > Aquirufa > Aquirufa lenticrescens. The sequence goes on from NZ_CP049834.1 coordinate 113,869, forward strand.
GTCACGGCACCACGCATCATTTGTGGGTTGAATATTGAATTCAATTTTAGCTGGATCAATGCCATAAACAGGCAATTGGCTTTCCACAAAAGCCTGCAAAGCAGCGGAATTCACATTTATTCGCACTTGTTCTCCTTCAGAAATTGCCTTAATTAAGGCAAAATATTCCGGGTACATCTGGTCTAATTTCTCCTCTTGCCACGAATGATCGTTATGCGGAAAAGTGATCCAGGTAGCTACATGTTTATGCCATTCGGCGGGGAAAAAATATCCTTGTTCTTTCGGAAACATCGGCTTAGGCTTTTAAACGTTCGGCAATCAGGCGCAAACCTTCTAACGTAATTAATTTATTTACCTCATCGAAATACGAGGCTAATGGGGTCAAAATCGAGGACAATCCGCCCGTCGCTACTACTTTCAAATCCCCATTTTTGTCTTCCTTTACGCGGCTAATCATCTCTTTCACCATTCCCACATAACCCCATAAAATCCCAGCTTGAATCGCCGAAACCGTATCGGTTCCTAGATTAAATTCAGGCATTTCGAGTGGAACTTCTGGTAATTGCGCTGTTTGAGAGAACAAAGATTTAACGGCCGTTTTAAGACCAGGCGCTATGGAAACGCCTTCCATTTTACCATCTGCATTCACTAGCGTAAAGGTTAAGGCAGTTCCAAAATCCACAATCAACACATTCGATTTATAGTTTTCGTGCGCATACACGGCGTTAGCGACTAAATCTGAGCCTATTTCTTCCGGAACAATAACCTGAATTGCTAAGGTCTCATATAGTTTAGGCCGCATGACAGCTGGTGTATAACCTAGCCATAAAGCTAGGCCTCGTTGAATTTGAGGCGAAATAGAAGGTACTACAGAGGAAATTAAGGCTAAAGAAGGCAAAGTATCCCCTAAGTCTTTTGATGCCCATTCCTTCTTAATCCAATTCACCACCCCGTTGGCGCTCCATGGCTGGTGCGTAGGCGTTCTCAAAACTGCTTTCCAGGTTTGATCTTCATAAAAACCAAACACGATATCCGTGTTCCCCACATCCACAACTAATAACATCTGCTTGTTCGTGTTTTGTTTATATATCTTTTTCTAATCCCGCTGATAAAATCGGGAAGCGTAACCAACTCTTCGGATCTAAACTATAATCATCCACATGGAATCCAGGCGCATAACGCTCTCTTTTCCACTGATTTCGAGCCCAAAGACGGAAGAATCGGCGAACGAATTCTTCGAGCTTTTCTTTGGCAAAAACAGCACCATAGCGCTTATTCACCTCTTCTAAACAGTCATGCGGCGACATTAAATCATAAAATACTAATCGTTCAATCGTATTTAAAATCGGATATGGCATCAAATCCTCCTCATCCACCTGCTTTTCAGACAATGGACGCAATTCCGCACTCGGTTCTAGACTATTCACTAAATGCAATCCTTTAAAGCCCTGAGCCTCTAACCAAAGCAACCAAGTCCGTACAAAACTCTTATCGATACCAGAAATAGGTGAAATCGAACCCGACGTATCGCCGTCCATCGTTGCATAACCCACACTCGCCTCCGAGCGATTCGACGTCGCTAGTAATAAAGCATTTTTGATATTAGCGAGCATCCAGGCACTAGGGGCACGGACGCGGGCTTGTACGTTTTGGAGGGTGATATCGTCCTGTTCCCAGGTCAAAGGACGCCCAATGGCTCCTTCGATTAAGTCTCGGTAACCTTGAACAATCGAATCAATTTCGATCACATAATGCTGTGTTCCGATCCATTCCGCTAATTCACGGGCAGAATCGCGCGTGCTTTGGGAGGAATTAACCGTTCCCTGATAAATGGTCGTTAATAATTCAGACATCGCCTTATCTGGCGTAGTCAAGGGAATGTAATGCAGCTTTTGCTTCAAACCCTCCCAGCCTAATTCTTCTTTTGCATACTGAATACTCAACGCACAAAGGGAAACAATGGCAGAAGAATCAGCTCCTCCGGACAATGATAAAACCCAGCCCTGCGAGCGAGATTTACGTAAATAATCAAATAAACCTAAAGCTACGGCGCGAGAAAATTCGTGCTCTTTTTTCGTCTTTGAACTTTCCCAAGCTGGGACTTCGACGGTTTTTGTTGAATGCGTTTCAGGAATAGGAATTTCAAAGGACACTACATCCTCTCCTGAATCCTTTCGTTTTTCCAACGTTAATTCGTGGGAAACTACCGTATAATCTTGAAAGGAGAATCGAGGTGTTTGGGCTAAAATAGAACCTTCGTGCGCTATGTAGGAATCTCCATCAAAAATGATCCGACCTGCTTCGTTGCCCAGTAAATTTGCGAATAGATAAGCGCCATTGATAATCTGAGCGCCTTCTAAACTTAATGACTTTCTAATTTCTGCTTTACCAAACGCAAAGTGAGAAGCCGTCGGATTACAAATCACCGAAACGCCCCGACGTGCTAAATCATACGCTGGACGTTTCTCCCCTTCCCAAGCATCTTGGCAAATCTCAATACCTAAGGTGATTCCACTAAAATGGATACGGTAATCCCCTAATGGAATTCCTTTGTACATTTTCCGCTGTCCTCGAGGCCAAGGTTTGAACCAGCGCGGTTCATAATGCACGCCATCATCCGCCAAAAATTGTTTGGGGATCAAGGCTTGTATCTTACCCTGCGCTAAAATGGCAGAGACATTATATAAATCTCCTTCAAAAGGCAAAGCTAAACCCACCACTGCGACCATTTCTGAAACTTCTGAAGCGATCAACTCCAATGACTCCCACGATTTAGCGGCCGTAAAAGGGGCTAAAAACTGATCCTCACAGCCATATCCAGAAATACATAATTCAGGCAAACACAAAAGGGACGACCCTTCAGCAGAGGCCTGAGAAATAGCGGCCAAAATACGCTGGCGATTTCCCTCCCAATCTAAGGGCAATTGATTCAGCGATCCCGCGGAAAAAACGACGTTCTGCTTCATCTGGATTTCTTTTTAGATTGATCAGCACGAATATGCTTGTAACGTGGAGTCCACATCCAAGAAAAGGCCACATTCGGACGGTAGTAACCTACACCGTGTCGGTGTTCTACTTTGACGCGACAGGTTTGATACGGACAACGAGCTGACCAACAAGCGGATAACAAGCACAAAGTGCCCACTAGCCCTATAGCAAGAAATAGTCGATTTTTTGCGTTTGTTGGATTCATCGATTAGTTAAATTACAATTCTAGACTTAATTTTGTGATTCAATTTAAGTCCAAATGCAATCCAACCCCAAAGATATAAAAACCGCCGTAAAAAGAGCCGAATTTACCTATCCAGTGATGGAATCTTTTTACACCCTGCAAGGGGAAGGTAAATACCAGGGACACGCCGCCTATTTTATTCGTTTGGGAGGTTGTGACGTGGGTTGCCATTGGTGCGACGTGAAAGAATCCTGGCCAGTGGATACGCATCCCGTAAAAACAGTAGAAACATTAGTGGCTGAAGCACTTGAGAATCCAGGCCGATTAGTGGTCATCACGGGTGGTGAACCATTGATGCACGATTTAGGTCCTTTGACGGAAGCCCTACAAGAAACTGGATTCAGAACGCATATTGAAACTTCCGGTGTCGCAACGACTATTACCGGAACTTGGGATTGGATCTGTTTCTCCCCTAAAAAATTCAAAGCCCCTAATGAAGGTATTTTAGCCCTTACGAACGAACTTAAAGTCGTGGTCAATCATCCTACAGATATCCCTTGGGCACAAGAGTGGGCTGAAAAATTACCTGATACGACGGAATTATACTTGCAACCCGAGTGGTCCAAGCAAGAACAAATGAATCCCCTTATTGTGGATTTCGTGAAAGCGAATCCGACGTGGCGGATTTCGGTTCAAACTCATAAATTTCTTCAGATTCCATAGCATTCAAGGAATCAATTCGAGACTTCTCCGTTACCGGTTTAATATGAACCGTCGCAAAACCATAGGGAATTAATCCCAAATCTTTGGCCGCAGCTCTCGATACATCAATAATTCGTTTGCGACTGTGAGGACCACGGTCGATAATTCGAACGAAAGTGGTTTTCTTTGTTTTGGGCATATACACCTCTAGCCACGTATTAAAAGGCAGCTTTCGATGTGCAGCCGTGAATTTAGCTGGATTATACTTCTCCCCACTACTTGTCCGATGTCCTTTCAATCGATTAGAATAGAAAGACGCCTGCCCTTTTTGGACCTGAGCGCTGACAGAAAAACAAAACAGAAGGAAAAATAGTATCCGCATAAGGATACAAAGCTAGGCCGAATCTCCCCGTAAAACAAAAAAGCCCCCGAAATCGGAGGCTTTTTCAATCTGCTTAAAAAAGATTAACGATTCGCGATATCGACAAATGCACGCGCAGGAGAACCTACGTAGATTTGACGAGGACGACCGATAGGCTCCTTGTTTGTCATCATTTCTTGGTGTTGAGAAATCCAACCTGGAAGACGTCCGATCGCAAATAAGATCGTAAACATGTCCGTAGGAATGCCCAAAGCGCGGTAAATGATACCAGAGTAGAAATCTACGTTCGGGTATAATTTACGAGCCACGAAATACTCATCACTTAAAGCCGCAGCTTCTAATTCTTGAGCGATCGTTAACACAGGATCTTTAACGCCTAAAGCCGTTAACACATCATCCGCAGCTACCTTAATAATACGAGCACGAGGATCAAAATTCTTGTATACACGGTGTCCAAAACCCATCAAACGGAAGCCTGATGTCTTATCCTTAGCCATGGCTACGAATTTAGACGTATCACCACCCGCTTGCTTGATCTCTTCTAACATCTCAATCACGGCTTGGTTTGCACCACCGTGTAATGGACCAAATAACGCTTGTATACCACCTGAAATACTAGAGAATAAACTTGCATGAGAAGAACCAATCAAACGAACAGTAGAAGTTGAGCAGTTTTGCTCGTGATCTGCATGCAAGATTAATAATTTGTTCAATGCCTTAGAAACGATTGGATCTACTTTGTAATCTTCGCCTGGTTTAGCGAACATCATTTTCAAGAAGTTCGAGCAATAGTCCAAAGATTGATCCGGAGCTACTAATGCTTCGCCAATTGATTTCTTGTAGTTCCATGCAGCGAAAATAGGCAAGGCAGCAATCAAACGTAAGATGTTTTCTTTCGTTTCAGCAGGATTATATTGACCTTCCATTAAACCTACCAGAGCTGATAATTCGCTCATTGGGTGCGTAGAAGTCGGAATAACTTGTTCGATTTTCAATAAAGCTTCGTTCGTTACCGTGTATTTCTTTACCGCAGCTTCGAACTCATCTAATTGAGCTTGTGTAGGCAATTCACCATTTAATAATAAATAAGCCACTTCTAAGAAGCTAGCTTTATCGGCTAATTCTTCGATGCTATAACCACAATGTCTCAGAATTCCTTCCTCGCCATCTAAAAAAGTAATCGCACTTTTTGTTGCACCCGTGTTCTTGTAACCTGGATCATACGTAACGTATCCAGATAAATCGCGAAGTTTCGCAATGTCGATTGCCTTTTCATTTTCAGTTCCTACTAGAGTAGGTAATTCGAACGTTTGGCCGTCGAGGTTAATCACAGCATTTTGAGACATAGTTGTAAGCTTATAAAATTCAAGGCACTAAGATAATACGTAATTCTGAAAGGTGTATTACCTTTATAATTCCACAAGAAATAAATTTAATAAAGACAATTTTTTCTTATAATATTTCAATATAAATCGATTTTTATGCCGCAGCTCTCGGAATTGATCCAAAAATACGCCTTCACATCGAAAGAACGTTTTCTTGACTATGTCCAAATAGACACCCAATCCGACCCCCACTCGAGCATCAGCCCCACGACAGAAAAACAAAAAAATCTAGGAAAGGTTTTGGTTCAGGAACTTCATTCCCTCGGAATTTCCAATGCACACCTTGATGATTTTGGCTATGTCTATGCGCACATTGCCTCCAATGTACCTCACGAAGTACCTGGCCTTTGTTTTTGTGCCCACATGGATACCTCTCCAGATTGCTCTGGTGAAAATGTAAAACCAATCGTTCACCCCTATTACCACGGACAAGATTTGGTTTTGCCGGATGATCCATCCGTCATTATCCGGCTAAGTGAACACCCAGACTTAGCGGAACAAATCGGCAATGATATCATCACGGCCAGTGGAACGACGCTTTTAGGGGCAGATAATAAAGCCGGAGTCGCTGAAATTATGGACGTAGCTGCCTTTTATGCAGCACATCCGGAGGTTCCTCACGGCCCCATCACGATTCTTTTCACACCGGACGAAGAAGTCGGTCGCGGTACGGATCATGTGGATATGGAGAAGATTAATGCCCAATACGGCTACACCTTAGATGGCGAAAAGCGCGGGCATTTAGAGAATGAAACCTTCTCTGCGGATGGATTTGTTGTAAAAATTCAAGGCATTTCTCAGCATCCGGGTTTTGCCAAAGGCCGTATGGAAAGCGCCCTTAAAATAGCCGCAGAAATCGTCAACACCCTCCCTAAGGACCGCCTAAGCCCCGAAACCACCGAAGGAAAAGAAGGCTTCATTCATCCCACGGACATATCAGGCAGTGTGGAAGAAGCAACCATCGAATTCATTATCCGCGATTTTGAAACGGAAAAATTGCGCGAATACGGATTCATTATCCAACAGATTTCCGAGATGGTCTTGCGCAAATACCCTAATTCATCTGCGACTTACACCCAAACGGAGCAATACCGCAATATGAACGAAATTCTGGTCAATCACCCAGAATGCATCGACCTGGCGATGGAAGCCATGCGCCTTGCTGGCCTAAAAGCCGAAACCACCAGCATTCGCGGCGGAACTGACGGATCCCGCCTAACTTTTATGGGCTTACCTTGTCCTAATATCTTCGCTGGCGAACACGCCTTCCACAGCAAACAAGAATGGGTTTCCGTACAGGATATGCAGAAAGCGACGGAGACGGTGCTTTATCTCGTTAGTTTGTTCGTGGAGCGTTCTCGCTGAGATAATAGAGTAGAGATAATAGAGTAGAGATAATAGAGTAGAGATAATAGAGTAGAGATAATAGAGTAGAGATAATAGAGTAGAGATAATAGAGTAGAGAGATGGAATCGCCTCCGGCGATGAATTCAGAAATGATTTTCATTAATACAATAAAAGGGATCGAATTCGATCCCTTTTTTAATACGTATATGAAAAAATCACTCCTGAAATTATCCCCATCGGGGATTCCATCTTTATGCTTTATTCTTTGTGCTTTATACTTTACCACTGAAATAAATTGTTTTGTGATGTGAAGAAATCATTGCGAAGCACGCAATACCACTGAAATAAATTGTTGTGTGATGTGAAGAAAATATTGCGCAGCACATTTTCGAACACACACAACAATTTATTCCCACTCAATCGTAGCCGGCGGCTTACTCGAAATATCATACACCACGCGATTCACGCCTTTGACCTTATTGATAATCTCATTCGAAATGCGACCTAAGAATTCATAAGGTAAATGACACCAGTCTGCGGTCATTCCATCCACACTAGAAACGGCACGCAAAGCAACTACTTGCTCATACGTACGCTCATCCCCCATTACACCTACGGATTGGATAGGTAAAAGGATAGCGCCTGCTTGCCAAACTTGGTCATACAAACCATCTTCCTTCAAACCATTAATGAAAATGGCATCCACTTTTTGTAAAATATCCACTTTCGCTGGAGTAATATCGCCTAGAATTCGGATACCTAAACCTGGACCAGGGAAAGGATGGCGGCCTAAAATATCTTTAGGTACACCTAAGGTTTTACCCACTAAACGAACCTCATCTTTGAACAAGGCATCTAATGGCTCTACCACTTTTAACTTCATGAAATCGGGTAAGCCACCCACGTTGTGGTGCGATTTGATGGTTGCACTTGGTCCTTTTAGGGAAACAGATTCGATTTTATCTGGGTAAATCGTGCCTTGGCCTAACCAAGAAACGCCCTCAATTAAATGTGCCTCCTCATCGAATACCTCAATAAAGGTCTTCCCGATGGCTTTGCGCTTGTCCTCTGGATCTGTTAAACCTTTAAGGGCGTCGTAAAAACGTTGTTTGGAGTTTACTCCTTTTACGTTTAGGCCTAGTGTTTCGTAGGATGCCAAAACTTGTTCGAATTCATCCTTGCGCAACAAGCCATTATCTACGAAGATGCAATACAGGTTTTTGCCAATCGCGCGGTGTAATAATACCGCAGCCACTGAGCTATCTACCCCGCCAGAAAGACCTAGAACGACTTTGTCATTCCCTAATTTGGCCTGTAACTCTGAAACGGTTCTATCTACGAAAGAATCCGATGTCCACGTCTGAGCGCAGCCACAAATCCCCACGATAAAGTTCTTAATTAAAATGCTTCCCTCCGTCGAGTGCGTCACTTCTGGGTGGAATTGAATACCGAAAATGGGCTTCGAAATGTGTGCAAAGGCTGCTACACGAACCGTCTCTGTTGAACCGATTAACTCGTATTCAGACGGCAATTCCATAATCGTATCGCCGTGTGACATCCAAACCTGGCCAGTCGCAGATAAGCCTTTCAATAAAGGACTCTCTTTTACGCTCGTCATGTGAGCACGACCGTATTCGCGATGACCCGATGCTTGAACAGAGCCTCCGCCTTGGTGCGCTAATAATTGCGCTCCATAGCAAATACCTAAAATGGGTAAAGAACCAAACAGACTTAAATCTACGCGAGGAGAATCTTCATCTCTCACCGAGCAAGGACTTCCGGAAAGAATAATTCCTTTCACCGATTCGTCGATTTCTGGAATGTGATTAAAAGGATGTATTTCGCAATAGACTTGCGCTTCTCTGATGCGACGCGCAATTAATTGGGTCACCTGAGAACCAAAATCAAGTATAAGGATCTTTTCCGCCATGTTTGTTTTTGCTTAAAAATAAACGGCAAATGTCGGAATTTTTTGCCTAATTCTAACGATAAAGCAGGTAATTTTGGCGCATTTTTCGGTATTGAACTAATCCTGGCTCCCAAGAATCCCGAATATCCTTCTCCGTTTTACCCGCAATGATGGCTAAACGCAATTGATCTGTGCCCGCTAGCTTATCAAAGAAAGACGGTGACGTAAAGAACTTCTCCCCTAAACCTGATTTGCTGTAGAAATACAAAAGGTACTTCAGGCTGAATCCTACATTTCGTGCAGGCAAGGTAGACAGGTTAAATCCGTAACACTTCTGATCTTTCAAAGGAGGATCCATCGCGCCTGGCTTTGGTACCGGCGTAAAGGTATAGTCACCCAGGCCGGCGATATTCGTTCCTACCACTTGAAACTGCAAATCGGTTCCTCGACCGATACTTACATTCGTTCCTTCGAACAAGCAAAGGGATGGGTATAAGGCAATGGATTGATCGTTTGGTAAATTAGGCGATGGCGCTATAGCCACATGGACTGGGGATGAGTGAGTATAATTCGCAACAGGAATGACATTCAGAGAGGCTTTGGCACTATTCGCTAACCAACCTTCCCCATTAATCATCCTGGCTAATTCCCCCAGGGTACATCCGTGCACGACCGGAATCGGATTTAAACCCACGAAAGAGGCCTGCGCCTTTTCGAGTACAGGTCCATCTACATAATGTCCGTTCGGGTTAGGACGATCTAAAACCGTTAAAGGCACCTTATTTTCTGCACAAGCCTCTAATACATAATGCAACGTGGACGAATAGGTGTAGAAACGCGCTCCCACGTCCTGGATATCAAAAAGAACGACATCGATCCCCTGCAAATCCTCCGGCGTAGGTTTTTTGTGTTTACCGTATAGAGAGATAAGGGCAAGACCTGTTTTGCGATCCACCTCGTTATCAATGTGAGCACCGGCATCTGCCGTACCTCTAAAACCATGCTCTGGAGCAAAAATCTTTTTCACTGAAACTCCAAGTGACAATAAAGTGTCTGCTAAATGCGTCTTACCAATCATGGAGGTATGATTAACGACTAAAGCAACTTGTTTGCCTTTTAGAGCTGGCAAGTAAGCGGGAAATTGAGCGGCGCCCGGAATGAGCGTTTTTTGACCCAATCCCATAAAAGCCAAAAGGCTGAACAATAAGACAATACTATTTGATTTACGCCCCATTCGTGTTTTCTTTGCGGTTCAGAATTGAAAATCAAATCTAATGAATTTCCCTCTTTTTGTCGCTAGGCGTATTCGGAAAACTCAGGACACCTCCTTTTCTAAGACGGTGACCTATGTGGGTATCGGGACGGTGGCGGTAGGAACGGCGATTATTCTGGTGGCATTCGCTATTCTTTTTGGTTTTAAGACGACTATTCAAGACAAATTGACCAGCTTTTCAGGGGATGCGCGCATTTCTCAGATATCGGGTAATCGTTCTTTGGCAGAAAGTCCACTGACTCGTAATAGGGCATGGGAGTCCAAGACAGCACAGCTCCCGGAGATTGATCACATTCAAGCCCACGTGCAAAGGCCTGGCATTATTGTGGGGAAAGAAGGATTAGCCGGCATTGTCGTAAAGGGAATTGGGAAAGATCTTCCGGCAGAGCAATTACAAAAAAACATAAGCAGCGGTTCTAATAGCCTAAATGGCCCACAGGAGGTTATTTTAAGTGAGGCTTTGGCCAAACAATTAAAGGTCAAAACAAATGGTTCACTAATTCTCTATTTCCTCAGCGCTCCAGAGAGACCGCGTAAAGTGAAAGTCGCCGGCATTTATGAAACGGGACTCGAAGAGCTGGACAAAATCTTTATCCTAGCTGATCGGGATTGGGTTCAAAAGATGAACGGTTGGACGGCGGACTCGCTGGGCACCTATGAGGTGTTCTTTAAAAACAAGGAGAACCTCCAGGCAAAAACCGAAGCCTTAGCTAAAACGATGCCTCCTGAATGGCGTATTCAACCCGTGACCGAGATCTATCCTGCGCTATTTGATTGGATGACGATGCTCGACCGAAATATCGTCATCTTCATTAGCCTCCTCTTTGTGGTGGCCTGCTTTAACCTCATCGCTACGCTTTGGGTGCTTATCATGGAACGCGTTCCCATGGTAGGACTCTTAAAATCCATGGGTGCCTCCGCGGCTCAGATTCGCCGTATATTTTGGTGGAATGGCTTGTTCATTTTAGTTCGTGGACTGCTTATTGGAAACGGACTTGCCTTCCTGTTTTGCTACCTGCAATCAAGCTACCACTTAATCCCATTGGATCCAGAAAGTTATTATATGAATAGCGTGCCCATTGAATGGGATGCGGCCACTTGGGGAATCGTCAATGCGCTGACAATTGTGTTAGTGAGTTTTATGATGTCCATCCCTACCCTGTTGATTACTAAAATCCAGCCTTCTGAGGCACTGAACTTCAAGAATTAATGTTGAAAAAACTACTATTTCTATTGTGCTTTGTTTACACTATAAATGCACAAGACAGCCTCCGCTATTCTATTGACTTGAATCGACTCAAAAATGATCGATTGACCGTAGAAGTTCAATTGCCAGCTGGTGCAAAGGAATACTGCTTTCCTAAAATCGTTCCAGGTACTTATGCTATTTATGATTTTGGCCGCTATGTGAGTAACCTGCAAGCCTTTGATGCTGCCGGTAAATCAGTTAAGTTGAAACAAAATGACATCAATTCCTATGTCATTGGTGGGGCCTTTCGCCTCAGCTACGAGGTGGATGACACTTGGGATAGTCCTGAGATCGAGGGCAAATACATATTTGAGCCAGCAGGAACGAACTTTCAAGAAGATACGCTCTTTGCGCTGAACACTCATGCGCTTTTAGGCTATGTGAAAGGTGGGGAGAAAATGCCTGTTTCGCTTCATTTAACCGTCCCGTTCGGAATGACAGCTTCCAGCTCATTAGTAGATAATAACGGATTTTACAAAGCAGATAATTACCAAAGCCTAACGGATGCACCCATTCTAGTCGCGCACCCAGATACAGCTATGCTGAAAGTGGGTGATGCTGACATTCTGATTTCAGTCTTTTCCCCTAATCAGGTGATTCGCGCCTCCCAAATTGCGGAGAAAATCCTTCCGTTATTGAAGTCGCAGCAAGCCTATTTAGGAGGCACATTCCCAGTGAAGAACTACGCTTTCTTAGTCGTGATGTCGACTCATCTGAAGAATGGCAGTTATGGGGCTTTGGAACATGCTAAATCCTCTTTTTACTACCTCCCAGAATATAATATTGCTACTATGAGCAGTACAATTCGTGATATAAGTGCCCACGAATTTTTCCATATTCAGACACCACTTAACTTCCATTCAGAGGAGATTGGGAATTTTGATTTCCAAAAGCCCAAAATGTCCCGTCACCTTTGGCTCTATGAAGGTCTGACCGAATATACGGCACACCACACCCAATTGCAAGGAGGTCTTACTACATTAGAACAGTTTATGGAATCCATGACAGAGAAAGTGAACCGCGCGAATGATGACTATAATCCCAACCTAGCCTTTACTAAACTAAGCTTAGGCGCATTAGATAAATACAAGGATGAATATGGGAATGTATACCAAAAAGGGGCACTCATCGGCTTCTGCCTTGATTTACTCTTACGCAAGGAAACGAATGGCACCTACGGAACTCAACAGATGATGCGTGATTTAGCCGCACAATACGGCCCCTCAAAATCCTTTAAGGATGAAGAGTTGTTTGAACTGATTGAAAAAACAACAAAAGTGCCAGCCGTAAAAGAATTCTTTGCCCGTTATGTGAGTAAAGGAGACAAATTACCCTTCAAAGAATTGGTATCCACGATCGGAATGGAATTCGGGGAATCCAACCCAGGCAATAATACAATTACCTACGGGTACACAAACAATATTGAATTCAGGGCTTTGAAAAACCCAAGCCCATCTCAATTGAAGATGCGACAGGCTTGGTTGCATTTTTAGACCGTCTGCGCTTCTACCACCGCAATCGCGACCATATTCACGATCTCGCGAACAGAGGCGCCTAGTTGCAATACGTGCACCGGTTTACGTAATCCTAATAAGATAGGACCGATGTATTCGATATCTGCTGCTTCTTTCAACAAGTTATAGGCAATGTTCGCGGAAGATAGATTAGGGAAGATCAACGTATTGGCTGTGTCATTTCCTAAAGTGGCAAACGGATAATTTTGTTGTCTTAGTTCCTTATCAAACGCTAAGTGTGCCTGCATCTCCCCCTCAATCACCCAAGTCGGATGTTTTTCCTGTAGGATATGCGTTGCTGCTCGCATCTTTAACGCGTCGTCTCCATCGGCTGAACCAAAGTTCGAGTAAGACAGCATCGCGATTTTGGGCTTTAAATTAAAGCGCTCAACCGCCTCTGAAGTCAATTCTGTAATCTCCACTATATCTGCTACTGAAGGCGAGAAGTTGATCGTGGTATCCGAGAAGAACAAAGGTCCTTGCTTACTCAATAACAAGTACATACCCGCCACCTTCGTTACTCCCGGCTTTTTACCGATAATCTGCAAGGCGGGACGAATAGCGTCTGGGTAGTTTTTGGTCAAACCAGAAATAACCCCATCTGCGCGATTCGTTTCTAACATCATCGCCGCAAAATAATTACTCTTGCGTACCTGCTTCTCTGCCTCCCACTTCGTGAATCCACGGCGCTTACGCTTTTGGTAAAACAATTCTGCGAATTCGGCTAACAAGTCCGCATTATCCGGGTGTTTGAAATCAAAGATCTCGATATCCCCTAAATCAATGTGGTGCTCTTCACAGATCGCATCGATATTTGCCTTACGCCCTAATAGAATTGGCTTAGCGATTCCTTCGTCTAATACCTCACGTACAGCTTTCAATACTTTCAAGTTCTCCGCCTCAGCGAATACAATCCGTTTCGGTTTCGACTTAGCCCGTTTTAAGATGAACTTCATCACTTGGTTATCTAGTCCCAGGCGCTTCGCTAGTTGATTCTCATAGACATCCCAGTTCTTAATTGGCTTCGTTGCCACGCCGGATTCCATTGCCGCTTTAGCCACCGCCATCGAGATAGTTGTAATTAAACGTGGATCAACCGGTTTTGGAATAATGTATTCTGGGCCAAAGCTTAATGATTTCTCATTATAAGCTAAATTAACGATATCAGGTACAGGTTTCTTTGCTAAACAGGCCAAAGCCTTTGCCGCCGCCAATTTCATCTCATCATTAATCTCCGAGGCACGTACGTCCAAGGCTCCTCTAAAGATGAAAGGAAAACCTAACACATTATTCACTTGATTAGGAAAATCAGAGCGACCTGTCGCCATAATCAAATCTTCACGTACCGCTTTGGCCTCTTCATAGCCAATCTCAGGCGTCGGATTCGCCATCGCAAACACAATTGGATTAGGAGCCATCGTCGCCACCATCTCTGGTTTCAAGATCCCTCCTACGGAAAGACCTAAGAAAACATCCGCCCCTTTCATCGCCTCAGCTAAAGAGGTATTTCTACCCGCTTTGCCTGCTAATGGGGCTAAATAGCGATTCAGATCCGGACGGTCTTCTGATACTAACCCGTCCTTATCGAAGATATAGAAGTTCTCAATCCGCGCACCGAGTTTTAAATACAATTTAACACAAGAAATAGCCGCAGCCCCAGCGCCCGATATCACAAATCTCGTCTCCTCGATCTTCTTATCTACGATTTCCAAAGCGTTCAACAGCGCCGCAGACGAAATAATCGCCGTCCCGTGCTGATCGTCGTGCATGATGGGAATCTTCAAACGCGCTTTTAATTTCTCTTCGATTTCAAAGCATTCTGGGGATTTGATATCCTCTAGATTAATCCCGCCAAAAGTCGGTTCCAAGCGCGCTACCGTATCCACAAAGTCATCTGGATCCGTCACGGCTAATTCGATATCAAATACGTCGATATCGGAGAATACTTTAAAAAGAACTCCTTTTCCCTCCATCACTGGCTTACTAGCCTCTGGACCAATGTTACCTAAACCTAAAACAGCCGTACCATTCGAGATAACGCCCACTAGGTTTCCTTTGGCCGTGTAATCGTATACTTTATCTACATTATTTGCAATTTCTAAACAAGGCTCAGCTACACCCGGCGAATACGCTAAGGACAAATCGCGCTGAGTTGCGGTTGATTTAGTGGGTTTTACTTCAATTTTGCCAGGTTTCCCTCCTGAATGATACTCGAGCGCATCTTCTCTTAAAATGGATGAAATAGACATATATGATTAATTTGTTGATTGTTCTTTTTCAAATTCCCCCTCGTGCTTCGCTATCCAAACCGTCGCCACTCCATTTCCTATAAAATTCGTGATCGCTCTTGCCTCTGACATGAAGCGATCCACTCCTAGTAATAAGGCCAAACCTTCCACGGGGATCACTTGCAATGCACTTAAAGTGGATGCCAAAACGACAAAGCCACTGCCTGTCACGCCGGCAGCCCCTTTAGAGGTCACCATCAAAATACCCACGATGGTCAGCATCTGTTCCCAGGACAAATGTACGCCATAAACTTGAGCTAAAAACAAGGTGGCCATGGATAAATAAATACTCGTACCATCCAGGTTAAACGAATAACCCGCCGGCACCACCAGACCTACCACGGACTTCGAACAGCCCATTTTCTCTAATTTATGCATCAATGATGGCAGGGCCGCCTCAGAAGAAGAAGTGCCTAACACAACCAATAATTCGTGTTTGATATAGCCCAAAAAGGCCCAAATCCGCTCTCCGCAGCTTCGCATAATAAAACCCAATACCACAAAAACGAAAATGGCCATCGTCACATAGACGGTCAGCATGAGTTTCGCTAGCGGCACTAAAGAATGAATTCCAAACTTACCAATGGTAAACGCCATCCCTCCCAACGCTCCCAATGGTGCTAAATACATCACTATTTTCAAACCTTTAAATACCCAATGAGAAGCCTGCTGCATCCCCGCAATCATCTTCGCCTTTCCTTTAACATAATTCAAAAAGATCCCAAAGAAGATCGAGAACCCTAATACCTGAACCGTAAAGTTTTCTTTCAAAAAACCGATCCAAGAGAATCCTGCCGCTTTCTGCGTGTATTTAGAAATGTCCCCTCCCGCAATATCGTCTCTGATGACTCCGATTCCGGGCTCAATGAAGGTAGAAACGGCTAATCCGATTAATAGGGCAACCGTTGTCACCACCTCAAAATAGAGTAAGGCCTTACCACCCACACGACCCACCTTTTTCAGGTTTCCCATGTTCACGATCCCTAAAGAAATCGTCAAAAAGATGATAGGGTTGATAAAAAGCTTCACTAAACTGATAAAGACCCCACTGAATACTTCGCTTACCGTAGGCCCAAAGCTTAATTCAGCACCCAATAAATTATAGGTAAACTTCGAATCTAACACCTTGAACAAGGCCAAATCAGGAACGAAATGGCCTACCAAAACACCTAAAAGAATGGACAATAAAACCCAAAAAGTTAGGTTCTGGAAAATATTTAGTTGCTTCATTCGTTTAGCTTCGGTTGATAAACAAATGTAAGAATTATTAAGAAAAATCATCGCTTGTGATTCTGCCTATATTTCCCGAATTTTGTAGGCTCATTCCCTTTCGATAAAAATACAGATGTCAGAAAAAATCAAATGCCTTATTATCGGTTCTGGCCCAGCCGGATATACCGCTGCTATATATGCTTCACGTGCTGGTTTACATCCAGTGATGTACCAAGGTGGACAACCTGGAGGACAATTAACTACTACGACTGAAGTTGATAATTTCCCTGGCTACCCGAATGGCATTGATGGCCCGGCCATGATGATTGACTTAGAGAACCAGGCTAAGCGTTTTGGAACTGATGTTCGTTACGGAATGGCGACTAAAGTGGATTTCACTTCCTCTCCTAAAAAGGTTTGGATTGATGAGTCGACAGAAATCGAAGCAGATGCTGTCATTATCGCGACTGGAGCTAGCGCGAAATGGTTAGGATTAGAGGGTGAAACGAAATTCAATGGTCTAGGCGTATCGGCTTGTGCGGTATGTGATGGTTTTTTCTATCGTAATCAAACAGTAGCCGTAGTTGGCGCAGGAGATACAGCAGCTGAAGAGGCGAGTTATTTAGCGAATTTGTGTACCAAAGTACACTTAATCGTACGTCGTGGCGAAATGCGAGCTTCCTTGATTATGCAGGAACGCGTAAAGAATAACCCGAAGATCGAGATCCACTGGAACTCAGAAACAGAAGAAATTTTAGGCGATGCAAACGGGGTAACCGGCATTCGCATCGTGAATAATGTGACTAAAGCGACTGAAGAAATTGCCTTAACTGGTTTCTTCGTTGCGATCGGACATCAGCCTAATACGTCAATTTTCAAAGGACAATTAGAGATGGATGCACAAGAGTATTTACTCACAGAAAAAGGGAGTGCTCGTACGAACATCGAAGGCGTTTTCGCTTGCGGTGACGTACAAGACACTATTTATCGCCAAGCGATTACGGCTGCAGGTAGCGGTTGTATGGCGGCATTGGACGCGGAACGTTGGTTAGCCGCGAACAACTTACATTAATAGAAACATATGAGGTTAATCACCTATATTTTTGGATGTATTCTGTTGCTATCAGGCTTTAGTCTGAAGGCTCAAGAGCGGAATTTATTCAAGAAAAAAACAGAAATCGAAGTCAAATCCAATTCCCAACTTTTCCAAGAAAAGAACAAGAAGAAGGATGAACTAGATGAACTCCCACCTTTGCAATTCAGAAATGAGACGGAATCCGTAGGGGTTACGGCTGGCTCCGAATTACAGGAACGCAAGTTTGAGCCCATTAAAATGGTCAATGCGAGCATCAGTAATTTCGATACTACGTCCATCGACGAAGGCGAGAATCTGATCGTAGAGATTGAAGAAGAGGCTGCACCGGAAGGTACAGAGGATTTTGTTTCGGTGGCGTCTTATTACGCGATTTGGGATACAAAAATTATTGATCCTTATGATATCGATGCTAAAGAATTCGACGAACCTGTTGACATCGAATTATACAATAAGGCAGCTGGACGTAACTGGGCAGCTCCTTTAGAGATAGTAAAGCAAACGAGTCCATTTGGACCACGCTGGGGTCGACTACATGCTGGGGTGGATTTAGACTTGGAAACTGGTTATCCTGTTTACTCTGTATTCGACGGAATTGTTCGCGTAAGTCATTACGACAGATCAGGTTATGGCAATTATGTATTAGTACGTCATTATAATGGGTTTGAAACGTTATATGCTCACCTTGCGTCTCCAGGTGCAGAACCAGGAACTTTAGTAAAAGCGGGAGACCAAATCGGTGTAGGCGGAAGCACGGGCAGAAGTACGGGTTCTCACTTGCACTTTGAGACGCGTTATGAAGGTAATCCCATGAACCCGAAGAACGTTTACAACTTCAGTCCTTTTGAACCCGTTTCGGATCACATTATTATTACCGCACGCTCTTTTGATATTCGCTCCTTATCGTTGAAAAACGAATATGGTGCTGTTGGAGATAAAGTGCGTTCCAGAACGAAGGCTTGGACTAAAGTGCGTCAAGGTGACACCCTTGGTGCCATCGCTAGACGTACCGGTGTTTCGATTGCTAAATTGAAGAAGTTAAATGGAATGAAGAGCTCATCGGTCATCCGAGCTGGGCGCCGAATTCGCATCCATTAATCGCCCATTAATCGCCATGAAATTAGATATCCTCGTGATGGCCGCTCACCCAGACGACGCTGAATTAAGCTGCGCTGGAACCATACTCTCCCACATTGCTGCCGGCAAAAAAGTAGGAATCGTCGATTTCACCCGTGGTGAATTAGGTACGCGAGGAACACCTGAAATACGTCTGCAAGAATCGGCTGATGCCACAAAAATCCTTGGCATTCACGCACGAGAAAACTTGGCCATCCGGGATGGATTTTTCAGAAACGACGAAGAAACCCAGTTAAAACTTATCGAAGTCATTCGCAAATACCAACCAGAAGTAGTACTTGCGAACGCTTTAGAAGACCGGCATCCAGACCACGGCAAGGGAGCACAATTAGCGATTGATGCCTGTTTCTTATCAGGTTTACGCCAAATCAAAACCGGCGACCTTCCTGCCTGGAGACCTAAACAAGTCTACCACTATATTCAAGATCGTTATTTAGAGCCAGATTTCGTGATTGACATCACTGCTCACTGGGATCAAAAAGAAGCGGCTATTCGAGCATTTAAGAGTCAATTCTTTGACCCTAATTCTGCTGAACCGTCTTCCTATATCTCTAGCCCAGACTTCTTAAACTTCATCCAAGCGCGAGCGATGGAGATGGGCCACAAGATTGGAGTGAAGTATGGGGAAGGGTTTCAGAGTCAGAAGACGTTAGAGAAGACGATATTAGAGTAGAGATTATAGAGTGTAGAGTAGAGATTATAGAGTAGAGATAATTTAGTCCGGAGGAAATGAGTCCGATTAAACATCCACCATTTACCATTCACCATTTACCATTATCTATACTCTATCCTCTCCTATCTATACTCTATAAAAGCGACAGCGGCGCTTTTAAGGCGCTACTCGATAACACTCCCAACCTTCTTTCTCCCGAGCATCATACACCACACGGTCATGCAAACGAGACGGTCTGCCTTGCCAAAATTCAAAATAATCCGGCACTAGACGGTATCCGCCCCAATGATCTGGTTTAGGAATCGTTTTGCCTTCGTATTCTGCAGCTAATTGAGTGTATCGAGCTTGTAATACTTCTCGGGAATCTACGCGGGCACTTTGCTCCGATACCCAAGCACCTAATTGAGATTCGCGCGGACGGGAATGAAAATAAGCAGTAGATAATTCAACAGAGAGTTTTTCGACGTGGCCTTCAATGCGGATTTGGCGTTCTAATTCGCCCCAAAAAAAGGTAATAGATGCCTGCGAGGTAAAAGCTAATTCTTGGCCTTTGCGGGATTCATAATTCGTAAAAAAGCTAAATCCATGATCGACTGTTTTCAATAAAACGATGCGACCAGATGGGCGGCCTGTTGCACTTAATGTGCTTAAGAACATCGCGTTAGGCTCGGGAACCTCAGCTGATTGGGCTTCCTTAAACCAAATAGCAAATTGGGCAAAAGGATCTGGATGTACGTGTTGTTCATGCAATTCTCCTTTTTGGTAGTTTAAGCGTAGATCAGCTAAGTTCATAAGTCGATGATATTTATTATCTTTACAAAGGCACTCCTTATCCCCAAATATAGCTGAATTACATGAAAAAATTATTCCTTTTTGACGCGATGGCCTTGATTTATCGCGCGCATTTTGCATTTGCTAAAACACCTCGAATTTCTTCGAAGGGAATTAATACTTCCGCCGTTTTTGGCTTTGCAAATACGATCCTAGAGGTCATTAACAAGGAAAAACCAGACTATTTAGGGGTTGCTTTTGATACACCTAAACCTACCTTTCGTCACGTAGAATATACGCCCTATAAGGCGCAGCGCCAGGAACAGCCGGAGGATATTACGATTGCAATTCCTTACGTGAAACGATTAGTCGAGGCGATGGATATTCCGTTGCTTATTTTAGATGGCTATGAGGCGGATGATGTGATTGGTACTATTGCCAAGAAAGCGGTGCGTGTGAACCCAGATATTGAGGTCTTCATGATGACGCCTGATAAGGATTATGGGCAATTAGTGGAGGAGCGCATTAAGATGTACAAACCGGCCTTTATGGGCAAAGGTGTAGAGATTTTAGGGCCCAAGGAGGTATGCCAACGTTGGAACATCGCAAATGTCGACCAAGTAATCGATATGCTGGGTTTGATGGGTGATGCGGTGGATAATATTCCGGGTATTCCGGGTGTGGGTGAAAAGACAGCCCAAAAGCTCATTGAGCAGTTTGGCTCGTTAGAAAACTTACTAGATAATACCGATCAACTGAAAGGCAAATTGCAAGAAAACTTGATCAATTTCCGCGAACAAGGGATTTTATCGAAGCATTTGGCCCGTATTATGCTCGAAGTACCTATCGAATATGAAGAGGAAAAATTAAAAGCAACGCCGCCTAACCGCGCGCTTTTAGAGCCTTTATTAGAAGAATTAGAATTCAGAACGCTGCGTAAGCGGATTTTGGGAGAGGACGAACCAGTGGTGGCGAAGGTGAAAGCCTCGCCTAAAGTGGATGCGAACCAGATGGATATGTTTGGATCACCGGCTCCTTCTGTCGCTACAACTCCTGATACCGAGGTGGAAGAAGAGGTTAGCACAACCAGCTATTCAAATCTCAGTAATACTGCGCACCAATATCATTTAGTGCAAGGCGAGAACGCGATTAAGTCATTGATTAGCTTCTTGGATCGCCAGGATTCCTTCTGTTTTGATACGGAGACAACGAGTTTGGTGGCGATCGAAGCGGCATTAGTGGGGATGTCCTTCTCTTACCGCAAGGGCGAGGCCTTTTATGTGCCGTTCCCAGAAGATCCGGCGTCTTGCCAGGCGCAGGCTGATTTATTTAAGGCTATTTTTGCCAAAGAATCGACCATCAAAATTGCCCAAAACATCAAGTACGATATGAGCGTCTTGCGTAATTACGGCATCGAAATCAAAGGGGCAACTTACGACACGATGCTTGCGCATTACTTGATCGAACCAGAGAAACGCCACGGGATGGACGCTTTGGCCCTCGCCTATTTAAGCTACGAACCGATGTCCATCGAAAATTTGATTGGCAAAAAAGGCGCCAAACAAGGCAATATGCGTGAGGTGGAGTTAAACTTGATCAAAGAATATGCGGCAGAAGATGCAGACATAACCTTGCAATTAAAGCCATTCCTGGACAAACAATTAACGACGAATCCGAAAGCCGTTCAGTTACTTCACGAGGTAGAAATGCCGTTAGCGCGCGTTTTGTCCACGATCGAATGCGAAGGTGTGAATTTAGACGTGCCTTTCCTTCAAGAAATGTCGAAGACGTTGGAAGCAGATTCCAAAGCCGTACAAGAGAAGATATTCGCCACAGCTGGCCAAGAATTCAACATCGCCTCCCCTAAGCAATTAGGCGAGATTTTGTTCGAAAAACTGAAGCTCGACCCTAAGGCGAAAAAGACCAAAACCGGTCAATACATGACGGGCGAAGAAGTCTTATCTAAATTAGAAGCGGAACACGAAATCGCCTCCTTGATTCTCGACTTCCGCGAATTACAGAAATTGAAATCTACTTATGTGGATGCCCTACCGGCCCTTATTTCGCCCAAAACAGGCCGCATCCACACGTCCTTCATGCAAGCAGTTACCGCAACTGGTCGTCTGTCTTCGAAGGATCCGAACTTACAAAACATCCCGATCCGTACCGTACGTGGTCGTGAGATCCGCAAGGCCTTCATCCCACGCGATGAAAACCACTTGATTTTATCAGCCGATTATTCCCAAATCGAATTGCGTATCATGGCCGCCTTCTCGAAGGATGAATCCATGCTGGATGCTTTCAATAACGGTTTGGACGTACACAAAGCAACCGCCGCAAAAGTGTTCCATGTACCTTTAGAGGAGGTCACATCCGACATGCGTCGCAAGGCGAAGACGGTGAATTTTGGGATTATCTATGGCGTTTCGGCCTTTGGCCTAGCGGCTCAATTAGCCATTTCCCGCACGGAAGCGAAGGAAATCATCGATCAATACTTCGTTGAATTCCCTAAAGTGAAGACCTTTATGGACCAAAGTATCACCGACGCACGCGAAAACGGTTACGTCGAAACTGTTTTGGGTCGCCGCCGCTACCTACGCGATATTTTATCTGCTAATATGAACGAGCGTGGTTTTGCAGAACGCAATGCCATCAACGCCCCTATCCAGGGTTCTGCGGCGGATATGATCAAAGTAGCGATGATTCAAATCCAGGATTTCCTCGAAAGAGAAAACCTGAAATCGAAAATGATCTTAACCGTACATGATGAATTGGTGTTCGACGCACACAAAGATGAGGTCGACTACCTAAAAACCCAAATCAACAAGATCATGTGCGAAGCGATGGATTTAGGCGTCGCGATGGAAACGGGAATTGGCGTGGGAGAGAATTGGCTGGAAGCGCATTAATAAATGGTGAATGGTAAATGATGAATGGTGAATGTTTTTTCATTTACCACTTACCATTCACCATTTACCATTACTTCAATCAATAAACCGCTCCGTAATCCCGCCATACGAATCAATCCTTCGATCTCTAAAGAATGGCCAGGTTCTACGGTAATATTCGCTCGAATCGACATTCACATCTACTAGCGCAATTTCCTCTTGATCGTGAGAGGCTTGGAAGATCACGCGACCAAAGGCATTAGAGACAAAGCTTCCGCCCCAAAATTGTTGACCATTTTCGGTTCCTACGCGGTTCACAGAAACAACAGGAACGCCGTTAGCGACTGAATGTGAACGTTGGATGGTTTGCCAAGCTTGGTATTGTTCGCGGTTGATTTCACCGTCTTTTTCTTCCAAATCCCAACCGATAGCCGTTGGATATACTAACACCTCTGCTCCTTGAAGAGCCGTTAAGCGAGCTGCCTCAGGATACCATTGATCCCAGCAGATGAGCACCCCCATTTTGGCAAACTTCGTTTCAAAAACCTGATATCCTAAATCACCTGGCGTGAAATAATACTTCTCATAGTAGCCTGGATCATCTGGAATATGCATTTTACGGTACTTACCCAGGTATTTCCCGTCTGCATCAATGACCGCAGTAGTGTTATGGTAAAGACCTGCCGCCCGCTTTTCGAAAAGAGATGCGACGATTACCACGTTTAATTCGGCTGCCAAAGCACCTAATTCATCTGTCGATGGACCGGGAATCGCCTCTGCCAAAGCAAAGAAATCCTGCTTTTCTTCGTAACAGAAATAGACCGACTTGAACAATTCTTGCAAGCAAATCACTTGGGCACCCTTAGAGGCGGCGTCGCGAATCGAGCTAATCGTTTTTTGCCAGTTTTCTGAAACAGTTGTGCTGCAGGATAGCTGAATTAAGGCGAAGGAAACGTTTTTCATCAATATCTTGGTTTTTACCTTGTTAATCGAAGCAAAATTAAGAAAAAACACGTTGCAAGCCTCATTCTTTGATTCTTTTCGGTAAATTGCAATCTAATACGATTGAAAAAAATTGATTTAATGGAAAATAAAAAACAGGATACCGCCTCGGCATTGAAGGATATTATTTCACACGCGAAAGAATATGGTTTCGTATTTCCTTCTTCGGAGATTTATGATGGTTTGCAAGCGGTATATGATTACGGTCAAAACGGTGTCGAGTTAAAGAATAACTTAAAAACGGTTTGGTACAAGGCGATGACGATGTTGAATGACAACGTAGTAGGCCTTGATGCCTCCATTTTTATGCACCCATTGACTTGGAAGGCTTCTGGTCACGTGGATTCGTTTAACGATCCCATGATTG
The DNA here is from genome assembly GCF_019916085.1 of Aquirufa lenticrescens. NCBI lineage: Bacteria > Pseudomonadati > Bacteroidota > Cytophagia > Cytophagales > Flectobacillaceae > Aquirufa > Aquirufa lenticrescens. Next base: position 138,233 of record NZ_CP049834.1, read on the forward strand.
ATAATAAGGATTCTAAAAAACGTTACCGTGCTGATACTTTATTAGAAGAAAGAGCAGCACAATTAGAAGACGAGGGAAAAGAGGCTGAGGCGAAGGCTTTATTACAAAAAATGGCGAAATGCTTAGATGCAGGGGATTTAGAGGGAGTTCGCCAGATCATTATCGATGAAAATATAAAGTGTCCGGTTTCGAACACGGCTAATTGGACCGAGGTTCGTCAATTCAATTTGATGTTCTCTACTCAGGTAGGCGCTGTTTCAGAGGATGCTAGTTTAATTTATTTACGTCCAGAGACGGCTCAGGGAATCTTTGTAAACTTCTTGAACGTACAAAAGACGGGCCGTATGAAGGTTCCTTTTGGCATTGCCCAAATCGGAAAAGCCTTCCGTAACGAGATCGTTGCGCGTAATTTCATCTTCCGTATGCGGGAATTCGAACAAATGGAGATGCAATTCTTCGTTCGTCCTGGCACAGAAATGGAATGGTATTCGAAGTGGAAAGAAACACGTATGAAGTTCCACTTAGCGTTAGGAATTCCGGCTACTTCCTTGAAATTCCATGATCACGATAAACTTGCACACTACGCGAATGCGGCGGTGGATATTGAGTACAAATTCCCATTTGGCTTTAAAGAAATGGAAGGAATCCACTCGAGAACGGATTTTGACTTGAAAGCGCACCAAGATTTATCAAGAAAAAAACAACAATATTTTGACCCAGAAATAAACGAAAATTACATACCTTATGTGGTAGAAACGTCCGTAGGGGCTGATCGTTTATTCTTAGCCATTCTTTGCAATGCCTATACAGAAGAGACTGTGGGAGAAGGAGAACAAGAGAAACAACGTGTTTTCTTGAATTTCCACCCGGCTTTAGCTCCTGTAAAAGTGGCCGTTCTTCCATTAGTGAAAAAGGATGGTTTAGCAGAGAAAGCACAAGAGATTGTTAACAGCATTAAATTTGCCTTCAATACAACTTACGACGATGGTGGCGCCATAGGCAAGCGTTATACCCGTCAAGATTTAATTGGAACACCGTATTGTGTGGTGGTTGATTACCAAACCATGGAAGACAACACAGTGACCGTTCGCGATCGCAATACGATGACCCAAGAGCGCATTTCTATAGCAGACCTAAAAGAGAAAATTGGTTATGCTGTATCGATGGAGCGTATTTTTGAAAAACTTTTAAGTTAACACGCAAACAACGACGATTATGATCACCGAAGAGAGCAATCCAGCAGAAGAATTGGAAACTACTCCTACTCCAGAAGAAACACCGACAGAAGCTATTGTTGAAACAGCAGCTCCGTCTGAGGTGGCAGCTCCGGCAGAAGTAGTTTTTCCTGTAGTGGAAGAAAAGGCCGTAGAATTTCCGGTTTTAGACCTTTCAAAAGCAACTAAAGAGAGCATTCTTGCTTTCTATGAGCAATTGAAAGCCATTCTTCAAGCGAGCGCCTCATCGGCGAACTTCAAAAAAGTAGACGAATTAACCAAGGAAGTTAGAACCGCTTGGGAAGCAATCAAGCAAGGCGAACGCGCTGAGGCTTTAGCCGCTTTCAAGGCAACTAACGAAGATTCAGAAGAAGGATTCTCGTTCAAAGGAGATGAAATCTCGCAACAAATCGACGCCATTTCAGCCTTTATCCGTACGGAAAGAGGCGCATTCTTCTCTAATTTGGAGAAATTAAGAGAGAAGGCTCTTGAAGGGAAAACGCGTTTAATTAATGAACTAAGAACTTTAGTGGACTCGGATGACAATTCAGATCCGGCACACGTGAATGCAAGCTTTAAAGCCTTCAAGAAAATTCAAGAAGAGTGGAAAGGATTAGGCAGTGTGCAGGGACCGATGAATCAAACACTTTGGCAGAGTTACCACGCCTTAGTGGACCGTTTCTACAGCAATAGAAGTATTTTCTTCGAACTATTAGAGTTAGATCGCAAGAAGAATTTACAGGCCAAAGAAGGTATTGCCACTAAACTAGAAGCTTTAGCAGCGGAAATTTCTAAAGGCGGCGCTTTACAGAAGTTATTAAAAGAGGCGGAAGAGCTGTTTGAGGAGTACAAGCACATTGGACCAGCAAACAGAGAAGATAATGAGTCACTTTGGACGCGCGTGAAGAAATCTTTAGATGTACTTTTTGAACAAAAAAGAGCTGTCCAAGATGCCCAAAAGCACGTTTTCGAAGAAAACCTGAAAGTAAAACGCGAGATCGGCGACTTAATGAAGCATTATGCTAGTTTCACTGCCGCGAACATCAGCGAATGGAACCAAGCTTCCAAAGCGGTATTAGCGCTACAAGAGCAATGGAATAACTTGAAAGGCGGATTGCCACGTGATGGAGGAAAAGAAGTGAGTCACAACTTTTGGTCTGACTTAAAAACCTTCTTCAAACACAAGAGCGAATTCTTCTCTAAGATCGACGCAGAGCGCAAGGCTAACTTAGCTGCGAAGCAATTGTTGATTGACCAGGTGAACGGTATCGTAGAAACAGGTACCATCACTCCTGAAGTGACCCAAATGGTTATCGAAACACAGAAAAAGTGGAAAGAGATCGGTCACGTACCAGAAAAGCAGAAGGATTCTATCTACGCAAAATTCAAGGCTGCATGCGATGCCTACTTTAATTTAACTCGCGAGAAAGGCAAGAATGCGAAGGATGTGGAATTCGAAGGCAATTTAGAGGCTAAACAAGCGATATTGAAGGAGATGGAGGCTATGCTTAAGGATCCTAGCCTTTTAGCTACTTTAGGCGAAAAGAAAGCAGCATGGGATGCCATCGGCTTTGTACCTCGCAACAATGTGAAAGCGATCCAAGAAAGTTTCCGCACGACGTGGAATGCTTTAATCGATTTAGCACGAACACAACCGAAAGAGCAGCTAGCTGCTTGGGGCTTTGAATTAAAATCATTGGCTTCGGAAGCAAATGCAGGAGGAGAAGATAAAAAATCAGCTTCCCCAGATGCGCGCAAGAAAATCCAAGCCTTGGAAAATGATATCGCCGTGTTAACCAATAACTTAGAATTCTTCGCGAAGTCTAAAAACAGCGATAAGCTGCGTGCTGAGGTAGAAAAGAAAATTGAAGCCGCTGAAAAAGAATTAGAAAAACTGAAAAAAAGTTAATTTTTTTCACACTCGGTTTTGCGATTTAGGAGAATAACACTACTTTTGTAAACCGAAATGCGCCTCCTTAGCTCAGCTGGTAGAGCAACTGATTTGTAATCAGTAGGTCATTGGTTCGATCCCGATAGGAGGCTCAATAAGCTCGACAGTAATGTCGGGCTTTTTTGTTGCCCTGCCCCCCTGATAATTTCCCCTATAAACTGATTATTTTCATATAAATCCACAATTACAGCTAAAAGTGCATTATATTGCACAAATCTGCCTAAATCAGCCTATAGTAATCATTAATTACAAGCAAAAGAGCAATATAATGCACCAACAGGACATCATAGAAACACTAAAAAAGCGACGAATTATGCTTCAAGTGAACCAAGAGACCCTTGCTATGCTGTCAGGTGTAGGTCTACGAACGGTCAAACAATTTGAAAGCGGCAAAGGAAATCCTACCTTGGAGACGATTCAAAAACTAGCCGACGTACTAGGACTTGAAATGCAATTAGCCATTAAAAAAATAGCAACTGAAAATGAGGACAGCGACGATATTGTATAAGACTGAACCTGCAGGAATTTTGAGTCAACTGAATAATGGAAGTTTTCATTTTCAGTATTTAGATACTTGGATAGAGGATAAAAAAAAGCCGGCCATTAGCTTAACCATGCCTAAGTCAAAAAAGGAATTTAAGTCCCCTCACCTATTTCCAGTTTTCTTTCACTTGTTACCAGAGGGAGCAAATAAGCAGGCGGTTTGCAAGTTCAAGAAGATTGATCCATCGGATCATTTTGGCATACTATTACATACCGCTCAATTCGATACGATAGGTGCGATAACGATTGAACAAATAGACTGATAAGTGAATATACCACTGCTTTCCTACTGCCCAAGTACACTAGCTGAAGGTCATTCCAGTTACTGCCGATCTGCGATTCAGCGACTATTCTCGAATCACAAGGTGCATCATGTGCTGCCCTATGATTCAACGGCGAGTTCAGATGCGGTTTCTGGTATTTTCTTTGAGAATAGAACGATTATGTCTATTTCTGGAGTACAGGAAAAGTTTTCACTCCTACTAGAGAAGAATAAGCTTCGATTAGCAAAGCCCGGGGAAAGTGGTCATTATTTACTAAAACCGATTCCTACTTTGGGCAAGAATAAGCATCTGATGCCTGCAAATGAGCATTTGACGATGCAGATAGCTAAACAGGTTTTTCAAATAGATACGGCAGAGAATGCGATTGTTTTCTTCCAAAATGGGGAAATGGCCTATTTGACGAAACGATTTGATCGGGATGAAGCTGGACTGAAACGGGGGAAAGAGGACTTTGCGGTTTTGGCAAACAGAACACCACAAACACACGGGGCGAATTACAAATACGAAGGAAATTACCTCGAATTGTTCCAAATCATGCAGCAATATGTGCCTGCCTATGCCATCGAGGCTCCTAAACTATTTAAAATCATCTTGTTTAATTACCTGTTTTCGAATGGAGATGCCCATTTAAAGAATTTCTCCCTACTAGAAACAATCGATGGAGATTTCATCCTGAGCCCCGCCTATGATTTATTGAATTCTCAATTACATATCGCAGATAGCGATTTTGCCTTACTAGGTGGCTTATATCCGAAGGCGCAATACCAGGGAAAATTAATCAATCAGTTTATACACTTGGGTAAAATGGCGAATATCCCTGAAATAATGGTGGAACGAATTCTCGAACAAATGCAGGCGAATTCGACTGAGATTGAAACGTTAATTCGACGCTCCTTTCTAGAAGAAAGCGCTCAGAAAAACTATTATCAAAGTTACCAGGGAAGGTTGAAACGATTAAAATATACCTAATTCCACATTTTCTCCACCTGCCTTACAATCTCCGGTAAATCCTGCTTTTTCATACAAGCAAAATGGCCTTTAGGACAGGTCTTCGTACCAAAATTCGAACACGGCTGACAGCTCAAATCAGGGACAATGGATTGAAATATCTGAGCTTTCGAATCTGAAGGCATCAAAGGCTCGACCTGCAAAGCGGGGGAAGTAGCTCCCCAGATCGCGATTACATTCTTTTCAAAGGCACAGGCGATGTATAACATGCCGGTATCGTGTGAGATGACGACACGGGCTTTGGCAACCATCAAAGCGGATTCATGTAGAGAATAAGTGCCACAAGTATTAACGATTCTTGAAGGATCCTGCGAGGCTAATTGATCTCCATCTTCCTTCTCCTCCTTGCCGCCTACCAAAACAATCGGATGCGGAATTTGCGTACACAAGACCTTCAGAGACTCCAAAGGCAATTTTTTAGTAGCATATGAAGCACCTATGACTAAAGCCACATAGCCTTCTGTGAAAAAAGTGGGCTCTTTGACTTCAGAGGGCACAAAAAAGTCCAAACCTTTTCCATCGTAGACAACCCCTAAAGATGCTAAGGTATCCACACTGCGCAAGGAAATGTGGCGATCGGCCATTTTATTCAGGTGGAATTTAGTCAACAAAAACTTCTCAACACTGAGCTTATTATAGGATAAATAGGGAACGCCCAAGGCCAAACGAATCCGCAAACTGCGCAGATTCTTGTGTAGGTCAATGATGTAATCGAATTTGTAGGACTTTAATTCCTGGATGGTGGCAGCAAGATCTTTGTCAAAATAATGAAACTGGTCCACGTAAGGATTCGCTTCAGAAACGGCTTTCATCGACTTCTTTGTCAAGAAATGAATCTCCACACCGGGAATCTGCTGCCTCGCACAACGCAAGGCTGGAGAAGCTAAAACGATGTCGCCAATGGCCGAGAAACGAATAAAAAGTAGCCGCATAGGTAAATTCCGAATCTAAAGTTAATTCATCCCGGGAGAATTTCTATTGTAAATGTTTTATTTTAAATTTAGCTATGCAACGTAGAAACTTCATTAAAGGAGGCCTTTTGGCTTCTACCCTTTCTTTAAAATCCTCCATTCCAGCTTTAGCGCCTATCGAATTTACGCCCATCAGTGCGGAAGAACGCAAGATGCGCGTAGCTAAGGCGCAGAAATTGATGGCGGAGAAGCAAATTCAGTCTATTATTTTAGATGCAGGGATAAATATGAATTATTTCACGGGCATCAGCTGGCATCCATCGGAGCGCTCGATGTTAGCGGTTATTCCGGTGAAAGGTGAAATAAACTTCATTTGTCCGGCTTTTGAGGAAGATCGGTTTCTAGAAATGGCTCCAGCAGGAACTAAGGTGTCCATCTGGGAGGAAGATGAGAATCCTTTTGCGCTAGCCACTTGTGTCCTGAAAGGTATTGGAATTGAGAAGGGCCAAATAGGTATCGACGAATTCTGTCGTTTCTTCATCTTCGATGGATTACGCAAATCAGACGCTAGCTTTCAATTCGTGAGCGCAGATCCGATTACCATTCCATGTAGAATAATCAAATCAGCCGCTGAAATTTCCTTGATGCAAAAAGCAAATGATGCGACGGTTAAGGCGATTCAGGCCGGAATTGCGGCTTTATCAATAGGTTGCACGCCTCGCCAAATCTCTCAAAAGATTGCTCAAGCTCACGCAGAGCAAGGTACGATGCACGGTTTTGCATCAGTGACTTTTGGGGTGGCGACTTCGTTTCCCCACGGAAGTTCGAGAAAACAGATTTTGAAATCAGGCGATGTCGTGATGTTAGATTGCGGTTGTAGCGTGGGAGGATATGAGTCGGATATAACAAGGACCGTTGTTTTTGGGGAGCCTAGCGCGAAACAAAAACAGATCTGGGATCTAGAGAAAAAGGCGCAACAAGCAGGTTTTGAGGCGGCTAAATTAGGAGCACCAGCTGAAAACGTAGATTTTGCCGCGCGTAAAGTATTGATTGACGCAGGTTTTGGCCCAGATTATAAACTACCGGGTCTACCTCACCGGACCGGTCACGGAATCGGAATGAGTGGACACGAATGGGGAAATATGGTCAAAGGGAACAAAGCACCGCTAGAAATAGGCATGTGCTTCAGTATTGAACCGACGATTGCGATTCCAGGGGAATTTGGGGTACGATTAGAAGATTGTGCCTATATGACGGCAGATGGACCTAAATGGTTCTCAAATCCAAGCCCTTCGATCTCAGAGCCGTTTTAATTCCAACACCTGATTCACGCAAGACGGAATATCGCGGTCATAGTGACTGACGTAGAGCAAGGTCATTTCAGAGTTTTCCGCTAAATAATCGAGCACCGACTTCAGATGCTCTGTTTGAACTCTATCAAGTCCTTGGCAAGGTTCATCGAGTATTAACAATTCTGGATTCTTTACTAAGGCCCGCGTAATCAACACCATCCGCTGCTCTCCACTAGAAATCTGTAAGAAGGATCTTTCTTTCAAATGAGCAATGCCCATCACTTGCATCCAATGATTCACTTGATCTGTTTGCTCGTCCGTTAAGCGCTTGAACAAACCCAGTGTATCAAACAACCCAGAGGCCACCACCGAAAAACAAGATCCACCCTCCTTAAAATATAGATGCAACTCCGGACTCAAATACCCAATTTTGCGTTTAATATCCCAAATACTCTCCCCCGTGCCTCTTTTTCGATCAAACAAGGTAATATCCTGCGAATATGCCTGCGGATTATCCGCCGTAATTAAACTAATCAAAGTCGACTTCCCTGCCCCATTTGGACCTTTGATCGCCCACCGCTCTCCCCTATTCACTTTCCAGCTGAAATCGCTTAAGATGGTTTTCGAACCGTATTTTATCTGTACCTTTTCCATCTTAACAGCTGTTTCAAACAGATCTAATAGTCGAAGCAAAGGCGCTGGTTTAGCTTTAACAACTCGCGCCAATGGCAATTCAATCACCTGATTAATGAAATCAGGCACATCGCCAGGCGAAGAAACGAGGATGAATTGTATACCTTTCGAGTCTAGCGATAACAATCCTTTTGTAAGTATTTCCCGGCCTTTTACATCCAAACCCACATAGGGATTGTCTAGAATCAACCAATCCGGCTGGTAAGCCAATGATTTAACGATTTGCAGGCGTTTGTTCTCACCATTGGACAGTTGAATTAAGGGGCGTTTCAGAAGTCCCTCTAGCTCAAAAACCGACACCCAATTCCCTAATTCTAATCCAGCTAATTCCTCTTCCACCGTGTAAGCATCCTCGCAATCCGACGAATTAAAGCGCTGTTGTAAATAAAATTCGGAGAGGTTACTGCGATTCTTAAATTGATGTTGTTGCTCCACGAGCATTACATAGGCTCGTTTATCTGGATTTAGCGAAGAAAAAAAGACCTCGCCCGTTCGGAACAATCGTCCTGCTAAAGCTTTCGCCAAAGAGGTCTTCCCTGATCCCATCGGTCCTACTATGGCCGTTTTTTGACCAGATAAAATCTGAAAAGAGATCGATGAGACGACAGGTTTAGCTCCAAGGGATACCGAAACGTCTGAAATTTTAGCGAGGCAATTATCCAAGAATATTTCCTATTTTTAACAAAAATAAACCTATTCGATGAAAAAAGCCTCATTCCTCGCCGGACTCTTGTTCCTGTGTAGTTTTACTATCCTTGCCCAATCTTTACCACACAGCACACCAGAAGCAGAAGGCGTGTCGTCCGAAGCCATCATCAAATTCATTGAGGGCTATTCCGCAGATAAACACGAATTGCATTCGTATATGCTGATACGCCATGGAAAAGTAATTTCTGAGGCTTGGTGGAAGCCATTTGCCGCAGATAAAAAACACAGTATGTATAGTGTTTCCAAAAGCTGGACCTCCACCGCCATCGGTTTCGCCGTGGCTGAAAAGCGCCTTACCGTACAAGATAAAGTCCTTTCTTTTTTTCCAGAACACGCTGATTTGAAAGACAAACCCTTTCTAGCCGACCTATGCGTACAAGACCTCTTAACCATGTCGGCTGGTCACGAAAAAGAGCCTCTACGTAGTGTGATTGTCTTTTCACCAGATTGGGTTCGCGGCTTTTTGAACTACCCTATCGCTCATAAACCTGCCACTAAGTTTTTATACAATACGTTAGCCACCTATATGTTGTCTGCGATTATCCAAAAAGTGACTGGAATGACGACCTTGGACTATTTAAAACCACGCTTATTGGATCCATTGCACATCAGCGGCATCGACTGGGAATCAGACCAAAAAGGTATCAATGTGGGTGGCTGGGGCATTCGAGTAAAGACGGAGGATATGGCGAAACTGGGTTTATTGTATCTAAACAAAGGTAAATTCGAGGGCAAGCAGATTTTGCCAGCAGCCTGGGTAGAGGAAGCGACCAGTAAACACATCGACCAAGAACCGGATGCGAGCGAGGATAAAAAGGCCAATGGACAATACGCGGATTGGTTGCAAGGATATGGCTATCAGTTTTGGCGTTCTAGAAATGGGGCTTTTAGAGGCGATGGGGCCTTTGGTCAGTATATTTTGATGATGCCAGCCCAAGATGCGGTGCTTATTATCACATCAGAATCTCAGGATTTGCCTGATGATTTGAACCAGGTTTGGAAAAACTTATTGCCAGCATTTAAGGCCAAAGCCTTACCAGCTAATCCTGTTGGGTTAAAAGCGCTTGCCGCATTTAACACTAGCAGGCAAATTAAAGCACCGGTTTCTAGCCTACAAGCTGCATTACCTACAAAAAGCTATTCTTTAGGGACTAACCCACTGGATTTCCGCCAGTTCAATGTCGACTCAAAAGGAACGTTTACCATCACAACTAAAGATTCCACACAGCACGAATTTAGACTGGCTCAGGGTGCTTGGGCTACGGGAAAATCAAATTTAGTAGGTCCCTATATGCTGAGAGCTGCTAGAGTTGATTTAGCCAAAAAAGCCCCATTTGATTACGCTGGATCGTATCGCTGGGTGGATTCGGAGACGTTGGAGATCACCTTATTGTATTTCGAAAGTCCACACCACTGGACGATTAAGTTGAAAGGCGATCAAGTGAGTGTGTTTAATTCCTTCGAACCCAAAACCGAAATCAAGATCCCACAACGGAAATAGGTGGGATTTCGTCGCAAAATTTGACCACAAGGATATGATTTTAAAGATATATTCGTAAAATGAACTCAGAAACCTATTCTTACCTATGAAAAATAACAAAAACACATCGCGTCGTCAGTTTTTGGCGGCGGGCTCACTAGCCTCCTTAGGTCTTTTGTGGGCATCGAATTCGTCCTTTAGTTTCGCAAAACCAAACTCCGTTTTTGGTGGCGTTCAAATAGGCACCATTACCTATTCTTTCCGCGGCATGCCGGGAGACATCAAACAAATCATCCAATACTGTGTAGAATCAGGCGTTTCAGCAATTGAATTAATGGGAGATGCTGTGGAAGATTATGCAGGACGTCCGGCAAATCCGGTTCCGATGCGTTGGACTCCAGGTCAACCCCGCCCTACCTTAACTGACGAACAAAAGGCAGCACTTGCACAATACCAAAAAGATGTGGCTGCTTGGCGCGAATCTGTTTCCATGGATAAATTCAAGGAAGTGCGCAAGATGCTTGATGACGCGGGCATCTCTGTTTATGCTTACAAGCCGAATGCCTTTGGCGAGAAAAACTCGGATGCTGAGGTGGAGTCAGCCTTACGCGCAGCTAAAGTGTTAGGTGCCAAATCGGTTACCTTAGAATTACCCTCTGCTGCTCAAACACAACGTTTGGGTGCTTTAGGAGAGAAACATAAGATTTACTTTGGCTACCATACCCATACACAGGTGAAAGATACCGTGTATGATGAGGCTTTGGCCCAAAACAAATACAATTCCATCAACCTTGATGCAGGTCACTACATCGCCGTGGGAGCGCCTCACACGACTGCTTCCTTGATTGCGTTTATTGAAGCGAAACACGACCGCATCTCCAGCATGCATATTAAAGACCGCACATCGAAAGAACATGGCGCTGGAAACCTAGCTTGGGGCAATGGCGACACTCCTTTGAAAGAGTTGTTGACGTTAATGAAGAAAAATAAGTATAAATTCCCTGCGACTGTTGAACTAGAATATGAAGTTCCGGCAGGATCTACAGCAGTAGAAGAAGTGAAGAAATGCGTGGCGTATGCTAAGAATATCTTAGCCTAATTTAGAAGTAAAAGAAAGGCCGCTCACAAAAATGAGCGGCCTTTCTTTTTATTTATAAGCATCTATCGTCTCAATACTACCATCTGGTCGGTATTTCAACTCAGTCACTTTGATATTTCTTAAGTGAGTCTTACCTGAGATTTCTACGTCATGGTAATATAAATACCATTTGCCATTTTGTTCTACGATCGAGTGGTGGTTCGTCCAGCCTTTCACTGGTCTTAGGATGACACCCTGGTAGGTAAATGGACCATAAGGACTAGTTCCTGTGGCATAAGCGATGTTATGCGTATCGCCAGTAGAATAAGAGAAATAGTATTTCCCTTGGTAGTGGTGCACGAAAGCAGCTTCGAAGAAACGGCGATCATGGTCTTCAGATAATAATATTTTCCCGTTTGCATCTAAAATCTGTACGTTTCGCGGAGCTTCTGCCATCTGCTTCATGTTCGCATCTAAACGAGCTACTTTGGCCATCAAAGCAGGCTGACCATTGGCTGGTTGCGACTCATCTGTAGCGCCATAAGTACCCGACTTCCAGCGTTGCAATTGACCACCCCAGATTCCACCAAAATATAGATAATAAGATCCATCTGCATCCTTAAACACACAAGGATCAATACTGAATGAGCCTTTCATGTACTCTTTTTCTGCTTTGAATGGACCCTCTGGCTTAGAGGAAGAGGCTACTCCTATGCGGAAAACTCCCTCCTTATCCTTTGCTGGGAAATATAAATAGTAGGATCCTTTCGATTCAGCAGCATCCGGAGCCCAAAGCATCTTGGATGCCCAAGCCACATCTTCCAATTTCAAAGCCACACCGTGGTCTACCACCGGGCTAGCTGGCGTCTTTTGAGATAACACATGGTAATCACGCATCGCAAAATGACTTCCTAAATCATCCTCTTTTACGCCCGCATCGATGTCATGCGATGGATAAATATAGATTTGTCCTTGAAATAGATGCGCGGATGGATCTGCGGTAAACATGTGCGAAACTAAGGGTTTCGACTGCCCCAGCGCAGTTAAACTTAATAAGCTTAAAGCAAGTATTTTTTTCATGTTAAATCGTTTATGTTTAAAGGTCTGAATTGATTATTTTTACTTCTATGAAACAGATCGAAACCGCTTTACTGTCTTTTGGAATGTCTGGCCGCGTTTTTCACGCACCGTTCATCCAACTTCATCCTGGATTCAATTTACGAGGATCTTGGGAACGCTCCAAGAAAACGATTGAGAATGCCTATCCTGATTCCACCTCTTTCGATTCGATGGAAGCTGTTTTAGCAGACCCTTCGATTGAATTAGTGATTGTCAACACCCCCATCTATTCTCACTTCGAATATGCTACAGCCGCCTTAAAAGCAGGAAAGCACATTGTGGTGGAGAAAGCGTTTACTTGCAACGCAACCGAGGCAGAAATGCTCGTATCGTTAGCTAAAGAGGTGAATAGAAAGATATTTGTTTACCAAAACCGCCGCTGGGATTCCGATTTCCTAACCTTGAAAAAGGTTCACGAATCAGGTGTTTTAGGCGATATCGTAGAAGCTGAGTTTCATTTTGACCGCTACAACCCACTCATGTCCCCTAAAAGACATAAAGAAGATGCAGGTCCTGGAGCTGGAATCGTGACCGATTTAGGACCTCATTTAATCGATCAAGCTTTACACTTATTTGGAAAACCTACTCATGTATTTGCGGATTTACGCAAGACTAGACCGGGCACAGAGGTCATCGACTTGTTCGAGATTCTCTTGTATTATCCGTCCCTGCGTGTTCGCTTAAAAAGTGGCTATTACTTCAAAGAACCCATCCCTGCCTTTCAGTTACATGGTACAAAAGGTAGCTTCATCAAAACGCGCTCTGATCGCCAAGAAGTCGATTTAGACAAAGGTCTCGTACCAATGGGCGAAAACTGGGGAGTTGATGCTCCTAGCGAAAACGGTATATTACACGTGGAAGGAAGTAGTCCTGAACGCATTCCATCTGAAAAAGGGGAGTATATGGCATTCTATGAAAATGTTTTCCAATCTTTGCGTTCCGGAGCAGCACCAGCAGTACCCGGTGAAGATGGAATCGCGAGTATGCGCGTCATTGATGCCGCCTACGAAAGTTTAGAAAAACAAGCAGTTATCAGTTACTAAAATGGAATTATTCAATCAGTTTGAGCCTGAATTAAGCAAAAAAATTCAACAAGTAGGCGTAGTTCGAAAATTCAAAACGGACGACTATTTGATGAAAACAGGGCAATCCATTCGATCAGCTGTCTTGGTAACGAAAGGAATCATCAAAGTATTCCGCGAAGACGAGGAGGGCAACGAGGTATTTATGTACAATCTGCATCCTGGAGAAGCTTGTGCCATTTCGATGACTTGCGCAGCGAGACAATTATCGTCTCAGATTATGGCCAAAGCCCTAGTAGACACCGAAGTCATCGCCATCCCAGCCGAATTAATGGACGAATGGGGCGCTAAATACAAATCTTGGTACCAATTCGTGCTAGAGACCTACCGATCTCGGTTCGAAGAATTACTAGATACCTTAGATCAAATTGCGTTTAGAAATCTAGATGAGCGCTTACTTTGGTACTTAAAACAACACCAAAAAAGCTTAAAAACGAACATTTTAAAGGCTTCCTTCACTGATATCGCCCAAGAATTAAACTCCTCCCGTGAAGTCATTTCCCGATTGATGAAAAAGTTAGCAGAGAAAGGATTCATCAAAATCAACAAAAACCAGATTGAGATTGTGGATTTAAGGGGACTGTGATTTTCATCACGGAAAAGCTAAACTAAATAAGGGAATTTTGTCCTATGATGAAATTCCTTTTTACCTTATTGCTTAGCATTCCACTACTCGCTCAAAAGCCCTTTTACGCCCAATTCCGCTACTTTCACTTAGAAACGGATAACGAAAAAGTATTGCCTGATTATGGGGCTAATGCGTTAGGAGTTGAATTGGGTTACACAAAAAACGTAGGCAAGCACTTTAAAGTAGACCTTTCGGGATCCCTAAGCACCTCCTTTCTAAATTCTTCTAACCTTGCTTCGAGTCGCTATGAAATTGGTCTATTGGACCAAGCAAATACCTCTAATTTGGATTTTTTAACACGGATTGAAAAAGCATCTCTGACTTATCAAAACAAGAAAATGAAAGTCAAACTAGGACGCCAAGTGCTAAATACCCCCTTTATTAATCCACAAGATGGCCGAATGAGGCCAAGCGCTGAGGGAGGAATTTATGCAGAATTAGGCCCTCTTAGTCTAGGCTACTTATATGAAATGGCTCCTAGAGGAACCATGGGCTGGTCACCTGTAGCAGAGTCCATTGGCTATTTTCCCGTGGGTGTTGCCATTGATGGTAAAAAATCGACCTATGCTGGACATTTAACGAGTGCTGGAATACTGATGGCAGGACTCGACCAAAAATGGAAAGGGCTAAGCTATAAATTCCATAACCTTTTCGTCGAAAATTTACTGCAAACTGCCTTGATTTCTGCAGAATTCGCCCATCCCATCCGAGGTGGAAAATGGGTAAGTGGAATTCAATTTATCAAGCAACACTCTCTCAGTGATAACCAGTACATAGAAAAAAATACCCATGCTTCTGTCATCAGTTTAAAAACTGGGCTAGAATACAAGCGCTGGAATGGAAGTTTAAACGTTACAAACATCAGTGCAGAAGGCAGATATCTCATGCCACGCGAATGGGGAAAGGATCCTTTTTATACATTTATGCCAAGAGAAAGAAACGAGGGTTTGGGCGATGTGAAAGCCTATGTGGCTAAATTTAGTTACGCGATTCCAAACTGGAAAATGAAAATTAATCCCAGTGTAGGCTATTTTGATCTACCATCAGTAACTAATTTTAATCTGAATAAATATGGAATGCCTTCTTATTCGCAAGTGAATTTGGAAATCCTGATCGATGCCTCAAAAATTGCCAAAGGGCTTGATTTTCAATTTCTTCTAGCTAACAAAACGAATCAAGGGGACACGATGGAGAACTCAAAGTATATCCAAAATAAAGTGAATATGAACTCCTGGAATTTCGTCGTAAATTATCGCTTATAAATTTTCGAACCTTGTGATAAAAATCACGAATAAGGTCTAGCAAAAGGTTGAAATTTGTATCAACAATAACAAAAACACAACATGGAAATTATTGGTTATTTCGCATCCTTGTTAATCGGAGTCTCTTTGGGACTTATCGGGGGTGGCGGATCCATTTTAACAGTACCGGTGCTAGTTTACCTATTTGGGGTGAATCCTATTTTAGCAACCGCCTATTCCTTATTTGTCGTAGGTGCAAGTTCTTTAGTAGGCGCTATTCCCAAATACAGACAAGGGTTAATTAACCTTAAAACCGCCGTCATTTTCGGAATACCTTCGATTGCTGCCGTTTATGCCACCCGCAAATTCATTGTTCCTTTAATACCATCAGAGGTATGTATGGTGGGCGATTTTGTCGTAACTAAATCCATCTTGATGATGGTTCTGTTCGCAATCTTGATGGTTGCCGCTTCGATATCGATGATCAGAGGCAAATGTGAGCAATGTGAAAAAGAAAAATTAGGCACTTACGTAGAAGAAGCTCAAGTATTTAACTACCCAATGATCTTGTTAGAGGGAGCGATTGTAGGAACTTTAACAGGCTTAGTAGGCGCTGGTGGCGGATTTTTAATCATCCCAGCCTTAGTTATGCTCTCTAAATTATCTATGAAACAGGCGGTAGGTACTTCCCTATTAATCATTGCAGCGAAGTCCTTAATTGGTTTCACAGGTGATCTTGGTCATGCAATCATTGACTGGAACTTATTATTAACCGTGACAGGTTTAGCCATTGTCGGGATTTTCTTCGGCGATATTTTGAGTAAAAAAGTAGACGGTAACAAACTAAAAGTAGGTTTTGGCTGGTTCGTATTAGTGATGGGAATGTACATTCTAATCCAACAATTGGCCTTCCCTTTAAAATAATCTTAACAGAAAAATAGTATGAAAGTAGAACAAATTTACACGGGATGTTTAGCACAAGGTGCCTATTACATCGAAAGCAATGGCGAAGCTGCGATCATTGATCCACTTCGCGAGGTGCAGCCGTATATCGAGAAAGCGGAACGTAATGGCGCTAAAATAAAGTATGTTTTCGAAACACACTTCCACGCGGACTTCGTTTCAGGACATATTGATTTGTCTGCCAAAACAGGTGCACCCATCGTTTACGGCCCAAATGCCGCTTGTGCTTTTGATTGCATTTCAGCGACAGATGGCCAAGAATTCAAATTAGGCAATGTAACCATCCGCGTGATCCACACCCCGGGTCATACGATGGAATCAACCTGTTTCCTCTTAATCGACGAAAACGGAAAAGAAACTAGCTTATTCTCCGGTGACACCCTATTTATTGGGGATGTGGGACGTCCTGATTTGGCACAAAAAGTAATCGCTGATCTAACACAAGACATTTTAGCAGGACATTTATATGATTCCCTTCGAAACAAAATCATGCCATTAGCGGACGATATCATCGTTTATCCTGCACACGGAGCTGGTTCTGCCTGCGGAAAAAACATGAGCAAGGAAACAACTGATACCTTAGGCAACCAAAAGAAAGTAAACTATGCTTTGAACCCTGCTTTAACGAAAGAGGAATTCAAAAAAGAAGTTTTAACAGGATTAGTTGCTCCTCCCGCTTATTTCCCTTTGAACGTATTGATGAATATCCAAGGATATGATTCTATTGACAAAGTATTAGAGCGTGGCCAACATGCCTTAAGTCCAGAAGGATTTGAAGCGGCAGCAAACGAAACAAGTGCACTCATCTTAGATACGCGTGATCCACAGACTTTTGCAGCTGGATTTGTACCTAATTCAATTAACATCGGTATCGACGGATCATTTGCTCCGTGGGTAGGTGCTATGATTCCAGATATCAAACAGGAAATCTTGTTAGTGACGGATGAGGGCCGCGAAGAAGAAGTCATCACTCGTCTTGCTCGTGTAGGTTATGATTTCACCATTGGATATTTGAAAGGTGGATTCGCATCTTGGAAAGCATCAGGCATGGAAATCGATCGCATTGAATCAATTGATGCTGCTGAATTATTGAAGCGTGTCAATGCTGGTGAAGGAGAAATTCTGGACGTTCGCAAGAACAGCGAATACCTTTCAGAGCACGTGATTGATGTGGAAAATGCACCTTTGGACTTCATTAATGACAGTATGTTAAAAATCAACAAAGACAAAACCTACTTCGTACATTGTGCGAGTGGATACCGCTCTATGATTTTTAATTCAACCTTAAGAGCCCGCGGATTTGATAACTTAATCGATGTAAAAGGTGGATTCAAAGCCATTAAAGAATCGGAGAAATTCAAATTAACAGAATACGTTTGTCCATCAACCCTATTGTAATCATGGAAGAATTATTAGCTAATCCAGCGACTACGGTCGTTGATGTAAGAGAAACAGGAGAATTTGCAGGTGGACATTTCGATGGTGCCATTAATATTCCTTTAGGAATCATTCCATTGCGCTTAGACGAATTTAAGGCTATGTCTGGACCCATCGTGGTTTATTGCAGAAGCGGCAATCGTTCAGGTATGGCTCAAATGCTTTTAAAGCAAGCAGGATTAGCAGAGGTATATAACGGTGGAGGTTTACACGATATGTTGATTTACCAAAACTAATATGCTAGCTAACCTAACACAAAATTGGGGTTTCATGCGCATTATCCGCCTACTTGTAGGTGGATATGCGCTTGTAGAGGCCCATCGTGCATCTGATATTTTAATCGGAATGATGGGAGCCGTTCTGGTTGGAATGGCCTTATTGAACGCAGGCTGCGGATCCCAAGGCTGCGGTATCCCAGCATCTCGCAACAACCATACCACAACAGAAGAAGTAGAATATGAAGAAATTCATTCAAAATAGATTCTGGCAAATCCTAGGAGGAATATTCGGCGGAATAGCCGGATATTTCTATTGGAGAGATATAGGGTGTGCCAGTGGCACGTGTCCCATAACGAGTAAACCCCTGAATAGCATTGTATATTTTGCTGTTTTGGGGTATTTTGTGTTGGGAACGATTAGTGGGTTTAGAGCACAAAGAATAAAGCATAAAGAATAAAGATGGTGAATGGTAAGTGGTGAATGGTGAATTTTTCCTCCGGACTTATTACTGTCTACTGATTACTGACTACTGATAACTAACAATTAAATACCAAATAAATGATGGAAACTATTACACAACCTTGGCCCTGGTATGTCGCCGGAGCTTTAATTGGACTGATTGTCCCAGCCCTACTCTTGTTAGGCAACAAACACTTTGGCATTTCAGCTAATCTGCGTCACATGTGTGCCGCCTGTATTCCGAGCGACATTCCCTTTTTCAAATACGATTGGAAAAAAGAATCTTGGAATCTATTTTTCATCGGTGGAATTTTCATCGGCGGCTTCATCGCTGCCCATTTTTTGGGCTCAGATGCTCCCATCATCATACATCCAGATTTAGCCAAAGAACTTGCCGGTTATGGCATAACTGACCTTTCAGGAATGGTTCCTGTTCAATTATTCGAACTTCATGACGTATTTACTTTACGTGGGTTCGTTATGATGGTAGGCGGAGGATTCCTCGTGGGATTTGGCACTCGCTATGCGGGTGGATGCACCTCTGGCCACGCTATAATGGGCCTAAGCGATCTACAATGGCCCTCTCTTGTAGCTACAATCTGCTTTATGATAGGTGGATTTGTGATGGCCAATTTAATTCTTCCTTACATTTTAGCTCTTTAATCCGATGAATACGCAAGAAAAAGAAACTGATTTTGAAGTACGTTCATTAGACACCATGTGTTTGAACGAGTCTAATTTGAGCCATCCTTGGTGGTATAATTTTAAATATTTAGCGGTTGGAATCGTGTTTGGCGTGGTATTTGTGAAAGCAGAAATCATCTCGTGGTTCCGCATTCAGGAAATGTTCCGACTACAAAGTTTCCATATGTATGGTGTCATAGGCACTGCAGTAGTCGTGGGCGCAATCTCCGTTTTCCTGATTAAAAAGTTCAAGGTAAAGACGATTCACGGAGAAGAAATTACGTTTACAGACAAAAAGTTTAATATGGGCCAAATCTACGGCGGCTTAATCTTTGGATTAGGATGGGCAGTAACAGGCGCTTGCCCAGGCCCACTTTTCGCTCAATTAGGAACGGGAGTCTTAGCTATTTCGGTTGTTATTTTAAGCTCGATTGCCGGTACCTGGGTATATGGAAAGTTTAGAGATAAGCTTCCTCACTAATAGATAAGAGAGTAGAGAGTAGAGAAATGGATGTCGATTAGGTTCGGCATCCTTTTTTTATTGATGCTTTTCAGCCCAGACCTTAATGGGCTTATAAGGTCCGTACTTATGCTGCTCTTCAGAAAAAGGGTCTGCATACGGTCCAAAGGGATGATCAAATGGTTTCTTTTCTATTTTAGGCCAATCTTTCGATAAATCTTTCGCCGGGCGAGGCATCGAATTCACGTACGCTGCCACATCCCACGCTTCCTCGTCTGTTAATTGCGGCTTTTCATACGTAGTCCCCTGGGGCATATTGTATTTCACATAGCCTGCAAAATTCGAAATACGGTATAATCCTGCGCCATTATTATAGCTATGAGCACCCCACAAAGGTGGGTAAATGTAAGACTTGCCATTTTCTGCTAACAAGCCACCCCCATCTGCTTGGTGACACGACTGGCATTTTGTGGTATAAACCTCTGCACCTTTGACTGGATCACAGGCCCTTTTCATCCCCTTTAGTTTAAATATACCAGAGCCTTTGGGCACCTTGCCTTTTTCGACATCGGAACCCAGCCATTTAATATAGGCCAAAATCGCGCGCATTTCCCGACTCGTAGAATCTAACGCCTTGCCATTTAAGCTACGCTCAAAACAATCATTTACACGTTTAATTTGATTTTCTTTAGTTCCAGACCGAGCTCTGAACTTAGGGTAAGTCGATTGAACGGCGAAGTAATTATTTCCCCAAGGTTGGGTACCCGCATTTAAGTGACAGTTTTGACAATTCATCCCGTTGGAAATGACTTTCACTGAACCTTTGGGACCCAAATAATCTGACGTGTGGGCAATGAGTTCTTTTCCATATTCCACTAATTCTTTCTCTTCCGGCTGCAAATACATCATTCGCCAATCAGACGGAGCTGTCCACAAATGCGTAAAATTGGAATCAGGTGCGGCATAAATCGAAGTCGAATCAGTTTGAGTCGACCCCATGCTTTGATAGGTTCGAAAACCTAAAAATCCAAAAAGAAATAGGAGTAATCCGAACAAAAAGGTGGTTAATATCTGGTAACGGGGCTGAAATGGTGCGCTCAAAATTTTACTATTTAATGGAACCGCAATTTACGAGAAGAATAAAAAGGTACAAGTGACATTTATCACGACTTCTATCTATTCTATCCTCTAATATTACAACATATTCTTTAAATCGTTAACCATGAAAACACAGCATCAAATAGTCATCGTAGGCGGTGGAAATGCCGGCATTTCGATCGCAGCACAGTTATTACGTAAAGATTCATCTTTGGATATCACAATCGTTGATGGCGCAAAGAAACATTATTACCAACCCGCCTGGACCTTAGTAGGTGGTGGAGAATTCGATATTCAAGATACAGAGCGCGATGAAGCATCTGTTATTCCTTCAGGAGCCACTTGGATTCAACAAATGGTAGCAGGTTTTAAGCCTGAAGAGAATAAAATCACCTTAGCTGATGGAACAGATTTAGGTTATGACTATTTAATAGCAGCTCCTGGAATCCAATTGAATTGGGGAGAGATAAAAGGCTTAAAAGAAAATCTAGGTAAAAATGGTGTGTGCTCTAACTATAGTTTTGCAACGGCACCCTATACTTGGGAATGTATTCAAAAGACCAAAGGGGGCAAAGCTATATTCACAAATCCACACACCCCCATCAAGTGCGGTGGTGCTCCTCAAAAGATTATGTACTTAGCGGCTGATTATTTCAAAAAACAGGGTATTGATAGCCAGGTGGAATTTTGGAGTGGAGGTACGCGCGTTTTTGGCGTAGAAAAATATGAAAATACGTTAAAAAAGGTCATTGCTCGATACGGTATAAATACGCAATTCTTTGTTAAACTCGATGAAATCGATGGCCCGAACAAAAAAGCGAAATTTGTGGGAATAGGTGAATCCAACAAAGATCAAGAATATTGGGTTGAATACGATATGATACATGTCACACCACCACAATCTGCTCCGGACTTCATTAAGACTAGTCCTCTTGCCAATGCAGCAGGTTGGTTAGATGTGGAAAAACACACCTTACAACATATTAAATTCAATAATATATTCGGGTGTGGTGATGCAGCTAATCTTCCCGCATCACGAACTGGAGCAGCTATTCGAAAGCAGGCCCCTGTTTTAGTAAGCAATTTATTAGCTGTAATGAAGGGCAAATCGATGACTGCCTCCTATGATGGTTATTCTTCTTGTCCCATTATCACTGGTTACGACAAATTGGTATTAGCAGAATTTGATTATAATAATAAACCGGTAGAGACATTCCCATTTGATCAATCGAAAGAGCGCTGGTCTATGTACCAAATGAAGAAATACCTACTTCCCTATTTATATTGGAATCAAATCTTACCAGGAAAGATGTAAGTAAAAAGGCCGCTGCTAAAGCGGCCTTTCAACTTAATATTTGAGATAGGCCCAGCCGGCCTCTTGCTTAAGGACGACTTCAGCTACACCAGAGGGAACAGTGCCCGCTTGTGTTAAAATAGTAGAGCGATCGATTTTGCGTTCGCGAATCGTATTTTCACAGGCTTTGAACAAAACACCTGTAGCTGCTAATTCTGCAATTTTGGCTTTTTGCGTCGTTTTGCCATCGATTAAAATACCGATACCAGAACCATGAGCGACTAATTCAATTTGTGTAGTAGGTCCCAGTGCGGTTTGAAGGTTAGAAATATTCTTCAACGCTCCGTGCCATACCAAGGTATCTGAAGTATTTAATTGCACAACCACTTTGTGTGTTTGTGCGTTAGCTGCGAAAGAAATTAAAGCAACAAATAAGGTTAACAGTAAGGTTTTCTTCATGATTATATTTTTTTACTAAACTACAAATTTTACAAATGAAAGCAATGTGGAACGAGCGTTATCAAGCGGATGAATACCAATATGGAATAGATCCAAATGATTTTATGAAAGAGCAAATCTCACCCCTACCCGCGGGCCGCATTTTATTTCCGGGTGCTGGAGAGGGACGAGATGCCGTTTTTGCTGCCAAAAAAGGATGGGAAGTCCACGCCTTTGACCTAAGTGAACAAGGAAAAGCAAAGGCGGAAAAATTAGCCTCAGCCGAAAAAACACGGATTCACTTTAAGGTTGCAGATGCCACAAACGTTAAATTCCCTTTGGAATCTTTTGACGTCATTGCCTTAACCTATTTCCATCTGCCCTTAGAGACTCGATTACATTTTTACAAGCAATGTGTTTCTTGGCTTAAACCTGGCGGCTTACTTTTATTGGAAGGATTCAATCAGCGTCAACTGGGATTAAGTTCTGGAGGACCTAAAAACGCAGATTGGTTATTTTCCTCTGCGACCATAGCTACCGAATTCCCTGGCTTAAAGATTATCCTTAATGAAGAGAAGCAACGCACATTGAACGAAGGACCACTCCACCAAGGTTTAGCAGAGGTCGTACAGTTAGTGGGTCAAAAATAAGGAGGGGACAAATGTCACGTTCAAGCTATATTCATTGACCTATATTTGCCTATATAAACACAGAAATTATGTTAGAATTACTCAAGAATTTATTCGGATTTGGCCCAAAGGTTGACTTCAAGGCACTTTTAGCGGATGGTGCGACATTAGTTGATGTCCGTACTCCTGCTGAATTTAAAGATGGACACATTACAGGAGCTATCAACTTGCCATTACAAACTTTAGGTTCTAATTTGAACAAACTAAAGAAAGATCAGGTTATTATCACATGTTGCCGCTCGGGAAGCCGCAGTGGCATGGCACGCCGCCAGTTGCAAGCTGCCGGTTATACGCAGGTGTACAATGGAGGGCCGTGGACTTCACTTAAAGCATAAAGAATAAAGCACAAAGAATAAAGAAGATTAGAGATAGTAGAGTATAGAGAGGAGATGTGGTGAATGGTAAATGGTGGATGGTAAATGTTCCCACCGGACTATTGACTAGCGACTATCGACTAAATCGCGCAGCGATGACCAAACGACAAAGTCGTGACTAAATCGCACAGCGATGACTAAGTCGCGTAGCGACTGATTACTGACTACTGACTACTGATTACTAGATACTGAATACTTATGAGCAAATTCGCCGACCTATTGAAATCGCCAGAACCCGTTTTAGTTGACTTTTCAGCTGAATGGTGTGGCCCCTGCAAGCAATTAAAACCTATTTTAGAGCAATTAAAGGCTAAAATTGGTAATTCTGCCAAAATCATTAAAATCGATGTCGACAAGAATCGTACCTTAGCAGATAAATTCCAAATCCGTTCAGTACCCACGATGATCCTTTTTAAGGATGGCAAGTCGGTTTGGCGTCAATCAGGGGTAATTCCTGCGAGTACTTTGGAAGGCATTATTAAACAACATTCAAAATGAGAAACGTTTTATATTCATTTTTAGTCCTTGGACTTTTGTTTTCTTGTGGTCCAAAAGAAGGGCAACAAGATTTAGGTGCATCCGAATTCCAAACAGCATTAACGGCTGAATCTAAGGCTCAGATTTTAGATGTCAGAACCATCGATGAATTCCAAAACGGTCATATCGAAGGCGCACTTAACGCAGATATTAGTTCATCCGCTTTCCAACAAATTGCATCTGGCCTAGATAAAGACAAAACTGTTTTCGTTTACTGCCTTTCTGGGGCAAGATCTGCTTCAGCTGCTGGGATGCTCAAAGAAATGGGCTTCAAATCTATCGTCAATTTAACAGGCGGTATGTTAGCTTGGCAATCAGCCAATCTTCCCGTAGCAACTGGCGAAGCGAAACCTGCAGGTTCTGCCGGACTAACAGAGGCAACTTTTGCCGAAAAAATCAAAGGCAAACCGATGGTCATCATCGATTACAATGCCACTTGGTGCGGCCCTTGCAAGCAATTAAGCCCTATCTTAAAAGAATGGGTAAAAGCGCAAAACGGTAAAGTCGAACTAATCGAAATAGATGTGGATGAAAACCAAGAGCTTGCAAAATCCAAGAAAATCGAAGCTATCCCTTACCTTGAAATGTACAAGAACGGTGTTAAGACGTGGTCTAGCGTGGGATTGATTGGGAAAGAGGAATTAGATAAGTCGCTTCGCGACTAAGTCATCGCGTCGCGATTTAGTCGCCTTCGGCTAAGTCGTCGCTGCGCGACTTAGTCCGGAGTAAAGAGTAGAGAGTAGAGAGCATAGAGAAAACATTTACCATTTACCATCCACCATTTACCATCTTCCCTCCCTTAACAAATCATCCTCCACTTAATCACCCCCGCGGAACCCAAAGTCAATAATCCAATGACGATTACACTTACTTCTAGTTCGAAATAGTCCGATAAAATTCCAGTTAATATAGCTCCAAAGGCATAGCCTAAATCACGCCACAAGCGAAAAGTGCCTAAACTAGCAGCCCGATCAGCTGGGTGTGTATTTTCAGCGATGGATGCTAAAAAAGTCGGATAGACAATCGCTGTTCCTACTCCTATCACAAAGGATAGGATGGCGAAAGCGGCGAATGTTTGAGCCCAAATAAGACCTAATATGGCAAAGGCTTGAAGAAGCATGCCAATAAACAACAAATCTTTTTGGCAAATAAAATCAGATAAACGACCTGTCCCTAATTGCGCTAGACCCCAAACAAGGGGATATATGGCCGTTATAATCCCTATTTGGCCTAAATCAAAACCTTTGCTAGCTAATAAAAGGGGAAATAGCCCCCATATCATCCCATCATTCAGATTATTGACGAGCCCTGCTTGAGAGATAGCTCCTAAATTTCGATGCAATAAAGAAGTATCCCAAAAGGGTTTTTTAAGCAAAGGAAGTGAACTTTCCTGGGCCGCTTTTTGGACGAATGACCGAGTATCTTTCACCCAAATCCAAGAAATCAACAGGCCCAAAAACACAAATACAATCCCTATATAAAAGGGATAAGGCCTAATTCCGTATGTATTCGCAATCCAGGCCGTTAAAAGCGCCACTAAACCGACAGATAAATAACCCGCAAATTCATTAATTCCCATGGCTAAACCCCGCTGCTTATCCCCCACTAGATCAATTTTCATAGTCACGGTACTAGACCAAGCGAGGCCCTGATTAATTCCCAAAAGTACATTAGCAGCCACAATCCAATTCCAAGTGGGCGCCCACATCAACAAGAATGGAATGGGAATCGCAAAAAGCCAACCGAAAATTAACAAACGCCTTCTGCCTAACGCATTCGCAAAATGACCAGCGAAGTAATTTGTTAAGGCTTTGACAATACCAAAAACGACGATAAAGGAAAAGATGGCCGAATTAGAGGCAATATGAAATTCCTGAGCCGCTAATTGAGGCAAAATAGAACGCTCTAGGCCGACCATCCCACCCACAAAGGCATTCACTAAAACCAACAAACTGAACTGCTGCCAATTCTCTTTCAATCCGAACCGAACTTCCATTTGTGTCATATTTAGACACAAAGGTGCTCAGCTGAACGCCAAAAGCACTTAACAAATGTTAAATTAGGATTTCTTCGCGCGAATGCGACTCAAACTTACCTGTGTGATTCCTAGATAGGATGCAATAAATTTCAATGGAGCCCTCTTTAATACCTCAGGCTGCTCTTTCTCTAATAAGTGATAGCGTTCCTCTGCCGCATGAAACTGCAAATTTTCTATCCGTTGTATAGTCTCCACATAGGCCTTTTCAAACAATTTCGAGAACAATCGCTCAATATCACGGCGCTCTTCATAAAGAGAAGTTAAAGCAGACGTATCAATGGACCAAAGCTCCGAATCCTCCAAAACCTGTATGCCTTTTTGACTAGGCTTACCCGCAAAAAGGCTTTCAGCCCGCGCAATCAAGTTGAATTCGCCATAAAATCCCTCTGTCACATCTGTTCCATCTTTGACGTAATAAATACGTGCCATTCCTTTTTTCAAAAAATAAAGGGTCTTGCAGGTTTGGCCGATGGATTGTAAATCCTGGTTTTTAACAATACTAATCTCCTGGCAAATACCTGCCAATGCCTCTTGAGAAGCTACGCTCAGAGGATAAATAGACTGGAAATAAGTGATGATGGGGGACATAGTTAACAGTTGTCAGTGGACAGTAGGCAGTGGAGAGTATAGATTATAGAGTAGAGAGCATAGAGAAAACATTCACCGCTTACCATTCACCATTTACCATCTATTCTCTATTTCTTCACTGCTTCAAATCCTATCGACACCGAATTCACGCAATAGCGTAATCCCGTATCCGTAGGGCCATCGTCAAAAACGTGGCCTAAATGGCCTCCGCATTTTGCACAGGTGATTTCTGTGCGGCGCATGCCTAAGGTATTGTCTACCGTTTCTTTGATAACGCCTGCCTTTACTTCCTTGTCAAAACTAGGCCAACCGCAATGCGAATCAAATTTAGAATCAGAGCTGAAAAGGGGGGCTCCGCAGCCTCTGCACGTATACATCCCTTTCTCGTTGTGCATTAAGAATTTACCGGTGTAGGGATGTTCGGTGCCTTTTTGGCGTAAAATATAATATTCTTCCTCTGTCAATTTAGCCTTCCATTCGGCTTCTGTCTTAGGCAAATTTTCCATCGTCTTTGTTGCTGTAGTTGCTATCGTTTTTGTAGGCGTTTGTTTGGGTTGTTGTCCACAAGCCTGCAGGCTTATGAATACGAGTACTAATCCTAGAATCTTTTTCATGTGATTATTATTTATAGCATAACGCAAGATAAGGGAAAAAGGTTTAAGCTGCTATGCAGCAGTCGTCCTTCGGACTTAGTCGACTTCGTCTTAGTCATCGCTTCGCGATTTAGTCCGGAGTCAAAGTTCAAAGTAGTTTTTTGACTAAGTCACGAAGTGACGACTAGGCCGCTTGCGGCGACCTCTTGACTACCTCTGAACTTTGGTCTTTGAAATTTTAAATTATGAATACCGCGGATCCACCCGCCACGCTAACTTCCGCAATTGTTGCACGCGCAGGGTTCGATGGCCAAAATCGTCCATCGACACGCCCTGCATCCAATAGATTCCACTACCGCGGAAAGAATAGTTTTTTAGATCCGATGGAAAATGGACGGTATCAAAGAACTCTCCTTGCAGGTCCACAAAGTAGCCAAAATACATTCGTTCGCCCTGCTTAGTTCGCGTAGACTTTAAAGTGACGAGATAGCCGATGATATCGCCTTTAGGCAATACCAAATCCGCATTCAATAAGGTCTCTGGTAATTCCTCTAGCAATAAAAAGGGTGAACAGAGGGGGAAACCGAGAATCTCCCATTGGTCGAAAGCATCCTCCTCCGGTTCGTGGATAAGCGGTGGCAAGACCCCGATGTCAGGGGAAAGCTCCTCAAACATCTCCATCGAGACCACCGTAGAGACTTTGCCTTGGAAACGGGCGTGCGCCTCCCATAATAGGGGCTTTTTGGCCTGACCTAGGTTGCGAAAGGCGCCTATGCGAATCAACAAAATCGATTGCTCTAGCCCGATGGACACGCGGTGCACGAAATCCTCCCAAGAACGGAAAGGCCCAGACTGCCTCCGCGCCTCGAGTATTTCTTGGATGACCCGCTTCTCTAGGCCTTTGATATGTACCCAGCCCAAATAAATGCGCTTGCCTTCGATCCGGGTTAGGTAGTCGCTCTCATTAATTTCCGGTGCCTCCACCTCTGCTCCACAGCGCCGAGCCTCGTGCACGTAAAATTCAGTCCGGTAGAATCCCCCAAAATTATTGATCACCGCCACCATAAATTCAAGCGGGTAATAGGTCTTGAGATAAAGGCTTTGGTAGCTTTCTACGGCAAATGATGCCGAGTGCGCCTTCGAAAAGGAATAGCCCGAAAAACTTTCCATCTGCCTCCACACCTCGCGTGAAACGGCTTCTGGGTAGCCTTTGGCAGCACAATTCTCGAAAAAAGCCTGCCTAATGCGATCAAATTCAGCTCTAGAACGGTATTTACCCGACATTCCGCGGCGCAGCACATCGGCTTCCGCTAAGGTTAATCCGGCAAAATAGTGCGCCACCTTGATCACATCTTCCTGGTACACCATCACGCCATAGGTTTCCTTCATCAGCTCCCCCATCAGCGGATGCACCGGCTCATAGGAATCCGGGGCGTGGAAACGCTCGATGTAGGCCTTCATCATCCCGGACGAGGAGACGCCGGGGCGAATAATGGAGGATGCGGCGACTAGGGTGATGTAATCTTGGCAACGTAACTTCTTTAAGAGCGAACGCATCGCGGGCGATTCGATATAGAAACAGCCCATCGTCTCGTGGCGCATCAGCTGTTTGCGCACGCCTTCGTCTTTCATAAAGTCCTGCACGCGGTGAATGTCTACATCGACTCCGCGGTTTGCGCGGATGATGTCGACGGACTCTTTGATGTGGCCGAGGCCTCGTTGGGATAAAATATCAAACTTCGCAAAGCCGATCTCCTCCGCCACGTACATATCGAACTGGCAGATGGGGAAACCTTTCGGCATTCCCTCTAGAGCCGTGTAAGCGGATAAAGGGGCGTCTGAAATCAGGATGCCGCCCGCGTGAATGCTGAGGTAATTAGGAAAATCGAGCAAGAGCTGGCCGTATTTGACGATCAGCGCCTGTATTTCGGACGTCACCTCCCGCATGGCGGTGGCGGGATCGAGCCAGGCGTCTATCTCGGCTTTGGGAAGACCAAAAACCTTCGCTAACTCCCGGTAAATCGACTTATCCCGAAACGTAACATAGGTCGCTAGCAGACACACATGCTTCGCCCCATAGCGCTTAAAGATGTAATCGATGATGTCATCCCGCTCATCCCAGGAGAAATCTATGTCAAAATCCGGTGGACTCGTCCGGTGTTTGTTGATGAAACGCTCGAAATAGAGGTCTAATTCGACCGGATCCACGTCTGTAATCCCGATGCAATAGGCCACGATGGAATTCGCACCGGAGCCTCGCCCCACGTGAAAATAGCCCCTAGATCGTGCATAGCGAATAATATCCCAGGTAATCAGGAAATAGGCATTAAAATCTAGCTCGTGAATAATCTTCAATTCCTTCTCCACCCGCGCCTTAGCCTCGCGATCCCCACGCGGATAACGGTAACGCAAACCCTCGTAAGCTAGCTTGGTGAGGAGGGCTAAATCGTCTTCTTTGGAAGAACTAAATAGCGAGCGGTTCTTTGGCTTTTTAAAATCAAAACTAAAAGAGCAATCAGCTAAGATCTGATCCGCCTCCGCTAATAGTTGCGGGTAATCCGCGCAAGAGGCCGCTATTTCAGCAGGAGTATAGAAACGTTCATCTGCCTGCGCCTGGTCTTTGGGTGAAAGTTTGCTCAATAAGGTATTCAAATCGATCGCCCGCAGCAATCGGTGCATCGAAAATCCGCGCTGATCCAGAAAGGTAAAAGGTTGGCACCAGACAAAATCACGCAGGTCTTTTTCTTTCCAAAGCAAATTCCGGTCACTCGCCCGCACGCCCCAGCGCTCCCGCGGACCAGCCAGCGTCTTGATCTTTTTCCGCATGGCTAGCGGATAAATCGTCCACACATCGTCTGAAACGGGAGGTCGCTCTGGCCAGGGATCTTTGGAGACTAAATACTTCGTCGCAAAATCATTAATCTGCAAAAAACCACGTTCATTTCGCGCTAAACACACATAGCCTGCCTCGAACTCCATCCCCACCACGGGCTTAATCCCCTCCTGCTGACACGCCTGAACGAAATCAAAGACACCAGAACTCCGGTGGATATCCGTTAAGGCTAACGACGTGATGCCACGCGCTTTCGCCTCCTGAACTAATTGCTCAGGCGAAAGCGTACCATAGCGCAAGCTGTAGTAAGAATGGCAATTCAAATACATCTATTCGTCGTTTTTTGCGGGTAAAGAAGCGTGTGCCGCACCAGCAGCAGGCAGTCTATTTCTCCGTTCGGCACTCCCCATCAATCCGCTCGCGCGCAAGATGGAAAACTCGCCGTAGCGGTTCTTCAGGGAATCCATCGCCTGGTACAGCGGCACTAGCTTAGCCCCGTCATCAAACAGGTTCAATTGCTCTTGCCCTTGCAATAGCTTAGAGAAGCGCACGCCTATCAGCCGAATCAAGAGCCTCCGGTCATACAGCTTCTCGAACAATTCGTAGACCGCCGGAATCAGACGGTGGTCGCTGGCGGAAGCGGGGATACTGATTTGGCGGGTATGGGTGTCAAAATTCGAGTAACGCACCTTCACCGTAATACAGGAGGTACATTGCCCCAGCTTGCGCAAATCATAGCTCAGCTGCTCTGTCAACGAACCCAGGATCCTTCGTAATAAAATCACATCCGTACTATCCTGCTCAAACGTTATCTCCTTAGACAAGGACTTCTGCTCAGAATAAGGCACGACGGGACGCAGATCGATGCCATTAGCTCTTTCCCAAAGCATCGTCCCCGACTTCCCAAAGGTTCGCTCTAACACCCGCTGCGGCATTTGGCTAAGCGTTCCTACGTGGACGATGCCCATATTACGCAAGGTCTGGGCCGTGACGGCACCGATCATCGGGATCTTATTCACCGTCATCGGCGCTAAAAAGGCTTTCTCTTGACCGGCGGGCACCTGGTATTCCCCGGCGGGCTTGACGTGATTCGTCGCGACTTTGGACACCGTCTTATTCACCGATAAACCAAACGACATCTGCAATCCAATCTGCTTTTTAATCCGATCCCGCAGATCCTGGGCAAAGGCATAGGAACCAAAAAAGCGCTCCATCCCCGTCATATCTAAATAAAACTCATCAATCGAGGCTTTCTCTACTAGCGGCGCCCGCTCCATAATCAGCGAAGTCACCATCTCAGAATGCTGGACATAGGCTTCGTAATCTCCTCGTAACACAATCGCATCCGGACACAATTTCAACGCCATCTTCATGGGCATCGCGGAACGCACCCCAAAGGCCCTGGTCTCATAACTACACGCCGCCACCACGCCTCGATCCGAGCCACCGCCCACAATGACCGGCTGGCCCACGAGTCGCGTATCTCGGAGTCGCTCTACCGAGACAAAGAAACTGTCTAAATCCATGTGCACAATCGCGCGCTCCTGCATAAAATTGGTAGATATTTGGGTATTTTGAATACCTTTCGTAACTTCGAAAAGTATACGAAGAAATTTTAGATACGAATTTTATTCATTTTCCTTTAATAAGCAAATCGCATGAGCACTTTTTTTAGTCAGAATTTACGTTTTTTACGCAGCAAGATGTCGGAGAAAACTTCGCAGGAAAAACTGGCGGAATTACTGAATATTAAGAAGCCGACCTTGGGCTCGTATGAGTCGGGAAGAGCGGAGCCTAAATATGCGGATTTAATCTCCCTAGCGGAGTTTTTTAAGGTTGAAGTGGATGAATTATTGAAGGAGGATTTGTCCAAAAGAATCCCCGGACTTTCGAACAAGCCTAAGCTACGAATTTTAGCTACGACGGTCGATGCGAACAATGAGGAGAATATCGAGATGGTACCGGTCAAAGCTTTGGCAGGATACACCGCCTCTTACGACGACCTCGACTTCATCCGCGATCTCCCTACCTTCCAAGTACCTTTCCTACCTAAAGACAAGAAATACCGCGTTTTCCCCATCAAAGGCGAATCGATGTTACCCCTACAACCGGGCTCTTTAGTCTTCGCAGAATACGTGGAAGACTGGACCCAAATCAAGGACGGCACCATCTGCATCGTCGTGACCCGCGAGGACGGCGTCGTATTAAAGCAGGTCATCAACCACCTCGCAGAACGCAAAGTCTTGATCCTGAACTCGACGAACAAGACCTACGATCCTTACCCGATTTTGGGCTCTGAAATCCAGGAAATCTGGAAGTTCGCGGGGTATTTTTATAATGAATTTCCTGAAAAATAGATAAGAGAGCAAAGAGTATAGAGTAGAGATAAAAATGAACATCTCTACTCTATAATCTCTTATCTATGCTCTATTATCTATACTCTCTACTCTACTACCATGTACCACAAAATATCCACCACCCTTTCCATTTCCGAAAACCAAGTTCGCAAAACCATCGCCCTATTGGACGAAGGCGCCACGATTCCCTTTATTTCCCGTTACCGCAAAGAGGCTACGGGGAGTTTAGATGAAGTACAGGTAGCGGCAATTCGGGACCTAAGGGACCAATACGTGGAATTAGAGAAGCGCCGCGAGGCTATCTTGAAGTCCTTACAGGAACTCGAGAAATTGACGCCAGAACTGGAGAAGGCAGTTAGAGGGGCTGAGACTTTGGCCAAATTAGAAGACACCTACCTGCCCTACAAACCCAAGCGCAAAACACGCGCGATGGCGGCCCGCGAAAAAGGACTACAAGAACTCGCAAACCAGATCCGATTGCAAGGTCTAAAAGACCCAGAGGTCTTAGCAGCTGAATACCTAGACAACGTAGAGGAAGCTCTAGCTGGCGCTCGGGATATTTTAGCCGAGGAGATGATGGAAACGGCTGAAGCCAGAGAGGAAGCGAGAAATCTATTTACGCGCAAAACGACGGTTAAATCAACGGTTGCAAAAGGCAAAAAAGACGAGGGAATTAAATACAAAGATTATTTCGACTGGTCGGAATCCTTAGCGCAAGCACCATCTCACCGTATTTTGGCCCTTTTCAGAGGCGAAAACGAGGGGATTTTGAACCTGAACTTAACCGGTCCAGACGAGGAGGTTTTAACTAAACTAGAGCGCCGCTTCCTGACTGGAAACAACGCCTGCGCGAAACAAGTGGGATTAGCCATTCAAGATGGGTATAAACGCTTGCTGATGCCAGCCATGGAAACCGAGATGCGAGCTGAGGCGAAGAAACGCGCAGACGAGGAAGCTATTCGCGTATTCGCAGAAAATATCAGACAACTGTTATTAGCCGCACCATTAGGCCAAAAACGCGTCTTAGCCCTCGATCCTGGATTCAGAACTGGCTGCAAAGTAGTTTGCCTAGATGAACAAGGAACACTGTTAGACAACACCGCGGTTTATCCGCACACCGGACCTGGGCAAGCTGCAGAGGCAGCTCACACCATCCAAGCTTGGGTGAAACAATATAAAGTACAAGCGATTGCCATCGGTAACGGAACGGCAGGTCGTGAGACCGAATCCTTTGTACGTGGACTTAAGTTGGAGGGGATTACCATCATCATGGTGAACGAAAGTGGAGCATCCATCTATTCTGCTTCTGAAGCGGCGCGCGACGAGTTTCCGGATAAGGATGTAACGGTACGTGGGGCGGTTTCAATCGGTAGACGATTGATGGATCCTTTGGCAGAACTGGTAAAAATCGATCCTAAATCCATTGGTGTGGGACAATACCAGCATGATGTAGACCAAAAGAAATTACAAGCCTCTCTCGACGACACAGTTATCTCATGTGTAAACTCGGTAGGCGTGGAATTAAACACAGCCTCTAAACAGATTCTATCTTACGTTTCAGGCTTAGGTCCGCAATTAGCCCAAAACATCATCGATTACCGCACCAAAAACGGACCATTCTTAAAACGCTCTGACTTGAAAAAGGTCACGCGTTTAGGCGAAAAGGCTTTCGAACAAGCGGCTGCTTTCTTGCGCATTCGCAACGCAAAAAACCCATTAGACGCCAGTGCAGTTCACCCAGAACGTTATGAAATCGTCGAAAAGATGGCGAAAGATTTGAACTGCAAAGTGTCTGATCTATTAGCGAACGAATCCTTACGCAAACAAATTCGCTTAAGTCAATATGTGAATGCAGAAGTAGGTATGCCTACGTTGACAGACATTATGGAGGAATTAGCGAAGCCAGGTCGTGACCCTCGAGAGCAATTCGAAGCCTTTGAATTCACGGAGGGAGTAAACTCCATTAAAGATCTTCGCGTAGGAATGATGCTTCCGGGAATTGTGACGAATATTACGAATTTTGGCGCCTTTGTCGATATCGGCGTTCACCAAGACGGATTAGTGCATGTTAGCCAATTAGCCGATAAGTTTGTGAAAGACCCTAATGAAGTAGTGAAAGTGGCACAAAAAGTGCAAGTCCGAGTGACGGAGGTGGATGAAGTAAGGAAGCGGATTGCGCTGAGTATGAAGAAATAATAATAAATGATGAATGATAAATGGTAAATTAAATGGTGAGTGGTAAGTGGTGAATGAGGAATTTCGTGTTATTAATCCACGAAGTGGATACCAACTTTATTGTTTATACTCTATAAATATACATTTACCATTCACCATTTACCACTTACCATCTTTACTTTAATCTTTTTTCTTGCAGCAATTAGGCAACTTAGCATAGTCCTTTGCTATCGCCTTCACCTCATCAGCATCATATCCCGTTTCCGAGATCGCTTTTCTGATACCAGCTGCGTCGATTTTCGCTGCATCGTATTCCACCGTGATTACCTTATCATCAAGATTCAAATCGGATTTAGCCACGCCTTTTGTCAAAGCTAAATTCTTCTCAATTCGCTCTTTGCACATTTCGCAAATCGCAGAAGTCTTAATCTTTACTGTTTCCTTAGGACCAGCAAGAGCCAAAAACGGCAAAATCAATAAAAATAGGATCTTTTTCATCGCTTTATCTTTTAACTACTTTCAAATCCATTGTGCAAGCAGGGCATTTACCTTTCTTCGAATAGGTCTTTTTACCTTCACACTTCATTGGACACGCATATTCTTCTTTTTTGCTCTCTTTGGCAGCTTTTTGATCAGCTTGAGTAGTGGACGCGAAGGCCCCAAACATTCCCATTACTAGGGTCGAAACTAAGATGTACTTTTTCATATTAATTGATTTTAAAACGGATTCCTGTGTAAACCATGGTACCTACAATAGGCCCCCAAACCATCGAGGCATCAAAACCCATCGCAAATGGATCTTTAGCACTCATAATTGGATTGGCTTGAGTAAAATTAAAAAGATTTTCCACACCTAGGTATAATTCCCACTTTTTAAATTGTCGCGTTACTTGAGCATTTACGGTCGAAAATGCAGGAGCCTGAACTTCGGAAGAAGAAGCGGTATGAAGATGCCCTACCGTCGCATCCGGAATCCGTCTTGTTCCATTCCATTGCCATGTCAGGTCATATTTCCAAATTTCATAAGGTGTCGCATAGGCCAAATTGACTAAAACCCGATCGCGATTCAAAAATGGCTTTGACAATCGATTCAAGGCCCCAGATTCGGTTAAATAGTCTGCTTGCACATCTTGAAAACGATAAGCAGCTTTGAATTCAAATCGCTTAAATGGACTGTAATTAAACTCGGCCTGTAAACTGGTCGAGTAAGATGCTCCCGGACTCGAGTAAAACCGAACACTGGAGGCAGACTCCATATCCACCATCCATTGGTGGGTAAAATCAGTCTGAAAGGCATCAATCACCAGATTTGCCTTGCGGGACCCGATGTTCATATTTTTCGTCAGTGTGATTCCGTAATTCCAAGATACTTCCAGTGGATTTAGATTCCCGACTAATTTCAAGGCCCGGTTATTTATTAAATAGCCCATATTTTCTGCCAAAGGATTCACCCGTCTCCACCCCTTTCCGGCAGATAAACGAACAATCCAATCCGGGGCTACATCCCATTTTACATGCAAGCGAGGCACCCATTGTGTACCTAATTGATTATGAAAGTCAACTCTTTGGCCTAAAACCACTGTTAATTTAGTAGGAATCGTCCACGTATATTCCCCATAAACACCAGGTACTATTTCGGTTCTAGCATAAGCAGAGTCTATATAGGACTCCTGATAGGAATCTAGTAAAAAACTGGCACCGGTCTTCCAAGTATGGTTGGTGTTGCCAATGATGGATTGAAAAATCAAATTGCCATAAACACTTTGTTCTCGTCCTGTATAATTCTTAGTGGAGAAATAAGAATCATTTGCATGGTTAGCTGTGCTTACAATTAGGGCCAAACCCTGGTAAGGCTTGTTAGGAAATAATCGGGCTATTTTTGCAAAGGTCTCCAAGCGCTCTGTCTTGCTGCCAAAGCCATAAATTTGCGAACGATCTGCTTCAGAAGTAAACGATTTTTGACCCCCTAAACGATCCTCATTCAAGTAATTTGCTCCCCACTGGATCATCCAACGATCGGTGGCATATTTCCATCGGTTGAGGACATTCATTAAATTAAATAAGGGCAAATCCAGAAAGCCATCCCCATTTCCATCCAGTCGAGCCGCCTGCTGAGAATAGTGTGTAAATACGCCCGTAGATAAACGCGAATTGAAGCGATGAGCACCTTGTTGATTGACCTCAAAACGCCCCTGCGAGTTCGTGTAAGTATTTAAATAATATACTTCGGAGGTGTCTGGCTTTGCCAGTTCAACATTGATCGCGCCGGTCATAGATTCATATCCATTCACAACGGAGATGGTTCCTTTGGCCAAATCAATCGATTTAATCCACGTTCCTGGTAAATAATTCAAGCCATAAGTGGATTTCAGTCCACGGATCGATGGAATATTTTCCACATTCGTTTGAACATAATTTCCAGATAAACCCAACATTTGGATTTGCTTAGATCCCGTCACGGCATCCGCATAACTCACAGAAACAGAGGCATTGGTTTCAAAACTCTCCGATAGGTTACAGCAAGCCGCTTTTCCCAAGGTTTTGATCGTCATTATTTCCGTGGAGAGAATGGCGTTATCGTCTTTTTGGCCAGGATTAGCCACTATCCGAAATTCTTTTAATTCTGTGTCACGCTCAATACTATCTTTTCGCACAACTTGTTGAGCCTGCAAAAGCGTAGAAAAACAGAGTAAAATAAGTAATTTATACATCGTTGTTTGGTTTTATATGATAGAAAAAAACTTCCTATCTTCTTAAATCAAATACGACTGTAATTGGGCTAAGCGAGCCTGCCGAGTGAGTGGAGGGGCATTCGAGGTGTACGAAAAATAATCAAGCTCTTGGATATAAAAATCAAGTGAATTAACTGTCGATGTGCTCAAAATAGGAGAAAAAGCGAATACCAGTGATTGACTTCCTTTGCTTAAGTCGAAATTAAACTTCACTTGGTACTTACTTAACAAACAGCATTTTGATCTTGAAATATGAGCTTCTGCTGTTTTTTGACAGCAGGATTCCGCTTTTGTGATCGTTGTTTTCTTTGCCCCAGTATAGATGCAAGTGGCTTCGGTCCACGAAATACCTAAACTCCCAAAAAGAATCCAGGCGGCGAGGAAAATGGACGTGAAGCTTTTGGCAAAGAATTTCATCAAACGAATTTAGTTACAATTCACTAATTTGCTGTATGATTCAGCGGTTAATCTTTCTATTCCTTTTCAGTGCTAGCCTTTCTATGCAGGCTCAGACCTACCGCTACCTCATTCTATTCAAAGACAAGGCTTCGAATAGTTATTCAATAAACAATCCGGGCGCTTTTTTAAGTTCCAAAAGCCTGGAACGCCGCCGCAAAAACCGCCTCGCCATTTCACTGCAAGACTTGCCTGTAAGCTCTACTTACTTAGACCAAGTAAAAACCACCGGTGCGCGCATTTTGTTTCCTCTAAAATGGATTAACGGTGCATTGATCGCGCAAAAACCGAGTGAGCTCAAGAAAACACTTGCCCTCAGCTGTGCTAAAGGCCTTTATTGGGATTTTCCTGCTGATTCCAGTGCGGCCTTTCAAATTCAATCGGGGACACAATCCACTGTGATTAGTCCTGATTATGGGAATTCATCCTACCAAATCAACCAGCTCGGCATCGACCAAATGCACGCAAAAAATATTCGCGGAGATGGTGTTCTAATTACTCTGCTAGATGATGGATTTAAAAACGCGAATTCAGTGCCTTATCTTCAAAATACTTTCAGCGAAAAACGAATCACCGCCACTCTGACCACGGATCCATCTGTTACCTCTGTATACACCAGCGGTGGTCACGGCACTAACGTTCTTTCCTCCATCGCAGGATATGAACCGGGTAAATTAATTGGAACAGCTTACAAAGCCTCCTTTGCTTTGGCCCAAACCGAAGAAAGCGGTCACGAATTAATCGTAGAGGAAGCGAATTGGCTAAGAGGCGCAGAATGGGCTGATAGCTTGGGGACAGACATCATTTCATCCTCATTGGGCTATTCCACCTTTGACAATCCGCTGCATAATCACACCTATGCGGACATGAATGGAAAGTCTACCCTCGTATCAAAAGCTGCCGCCTGGGCAACTAGCAAAGGAATTCTATGCACCATCAGCGCCGGAAACGAGGGTGCGAATGAATGGAAATATATCACCGCGCCCGCCGATGCTGATTCCATTTTAACGGTAGGAGCTGTAAATGCGCTGGGTGGATTATCCTCATTTAGCTCGATAGGACCCAGTTTTGATGGAAGAATCAAACCAGATGTCGTAGCCATGGGTTCCAATACCGTCGTGGGTAAAACAGATGGGACGGTAGGAATTTCTAATGGAACCTCCTTTTCAGCCCCTCTTGTGGCTGGACTTGCGGCAGGTTTGATACAAACTTTTCCGAACCATACCGCCCAACAAATCAGAAATGCCATCTTAAAATCGGGATCACAATTTTCTAGAACAGATATGTTGCTGGGATTTGGCCTACCTACTTTTGACAAAGCGAGCACCGCAATAGAACTTATTCTAAGTAATTTAGAAGAGCCCACTTTACGTATTTATCCAAACCCGGTAAACCCTGGAGATGCTTTGCACATCTCCATTCCATTCCATTCAGCGGAAGTCGAAATGCTAAATAGTACCGGAATCGTGGTCCACACTTTTTACCTAGCGCAATCAGAATCAACAATTTACCTCGGACCTTTCGTTTCCGGGAAATATTATTTTAGATTTACCACAGAATCGACCTCTATTATAAAACCTATCTTAATACGATGAAAACACGCTTTCTTTCGCTTGATATCCTTCGAGGAATCACCCTTGCAGGGATGATTCTTGTCAATAATAACGGCAATGGCGATTTTACCTACGGTCCCTTATTGCACGCCCAATGGAATGGATTTACGCCCACAGACCTTGTTTTTCCTAGTTTCCTTTTCATGGTCGGAGTAGCCATGCGCTTTTCCTTCAAGGCATTCAACTACGAATTAACTCCCTCGGTACGAAACAAAATTTTAAAGCGAACGATATATCTTTTTTTAATTAATTACTTCGTTTTCTATTTCCCCTTCACCGATTTCTCCTTCGAAAAACTGCGTTTTTTGAACGTTTTACCGCGCATCGCTCTTTCCTACTGTGCCGTTTCCTTTTTAACACTTCAGGTCCCATCGAAATGGTTAACATGGATTAATGCCGGTATTTTACTCTCATTTTGGGGTATTTTATATTTCTCTGGCGATGCTGGACTTTGGATGGATATTAGTTCGAATGCGGTCAGGAAACTAGATTTATTTTTATTCGGAGAATCGCATTTATACCATGGAAATGTGGTGAATGGCATCGCTCTTGCTTTCGACCCGGAAGGTTTTCTAAGTACATTGCCTGCCATTTCTACCTGCCTTTTTGGATATCAAGTGAGTTTGTATTTAGAGAATCAGGCCAAAGAAAACAAGTCGGCTTTACTCGGTCTTCTAGGCTGGGGCACGGCATTGATTTTGGTGGCTATGATATGGGATCAGGCGTTTCCCATTAACAAAAAGCTTTGGACAAGTTCATTTGTGCTACTATGTGCCGGCATTGATTTTATCTTGATCGGATTATTAAACTGGTGGATAGAGACTAAAGAACGCCACTTTGGAAACACATTCTTCCTTGTATTAGGTACAAATTCCATACTTGCCTACGGGATTTCTGAAATCATTGCTATCCAATTAGGAAATGTGCAAATCCAAGACATGTCAGCTAGTCAATGGCTGTATTGGCATCTCTTCGAACCCATCTTTGGTAAATACAATGGCTCCCTCGCTTATGCGATCACTTTCGTATTAGTATGCTGGGGAGTATGTTGGGTGTTTTGGAAGAAGAAAATATTCTTGAAAGTTTAGTCGGCGCATAGCGCCTTAGTCGCTGGGTCGCCACTTCGTGGCTTAGTCACTGCTTCGCAGCTTAGTCAACTTTGTTTTAGTCAATGAGTCACAAATAACGACCGAGTCCGCAGGACGACTAAATCGCGAAGCGATGACTAAGTTCGCAGGACGACTCATTTTCGCAAGCAATTTTTAGCAGAGAGCTGTTTAGTTGAGGGATTTTAGAAATTATGGCGTAGACCAATTTGAAAATCCCTCAACTAAATAGCCTCAGAATGAAAAAGAAGCGCAGCCCCAAAAACCCCTGCCGAATCACCCAACTTAGGCTTCACAATAGGCGTCAGCACTTCTCCTGAATTGAAAATGTATTTCTTGATGCGTTCGATTCCCTCTGTATATAGCAAATCGATATTCCCCACTCCTCCACCGATGACGATGACTTGAGGGTCTAAGACATTAATTAAGGTGGAAACGGCACGACCAAAATTCTCCAGCATTCGCTCAATAGTGGCAGAGGCGTGAATATCTGTACCAGCAAGATGAGCTTGAAGGATTTGTGGCATGCGGAGTTTTTGGCCTGATTCAGTTAAATAGAATTCCTCTAAAGCTGGTCCGGATATAACGTGTTCCACACAACCCGATTTACCACAATAGCACGCTTTCCCGCCTTCTTCTAGAATATTGTGTCCCCATTCGCCACCGATTCCGTGCAAGCCATTGACAACTTGACCGTGAACGACTAATCCACCACCTACACCGGTTCCCATGATGATGCCAAAAACGACTTCAGCCTTCGGATTCACGTCTTGCACCGCACCCAAATGGGTTTCTGCCAACGCAAAGCAATTCGCATCATTTGCAAGACGTACTTCAACTCCTAAGGCTTTGGTTAAATCAGCTGCCATCGGACGACCATTCATGGAGGTCGTGTTGCAGTTTTTCATCGTTTGGGTAGCTGGATTCAAGACGCCAGGAGTGGCAAAACCAATTCGGGTAGGTGAAACACCTAGCTGTTCAGAGACCCTTGAAACTAAACGGGCTACTTGTGAAATGATGTGTTCGTAGCCTTTCGATGCTTCGGTATCGATGCGTTCTCGGGCAATGACTTGCGTTAAATCAGCGGCAGACAATACGGCGCATTCGATCTTGGTTCCCCCTAAATCGATGCCCCATACATAGGATTTTTCCATAGGTTTAGCGACGGTTGTCGTTGTTCTCAAAAATACTCAAATAACTCAAATAGCGACTATGTGCAATATCTCCCGCCTCAAAGGCCTTTAATACAGCGCAGGCTGGCTCCGAAATATGCAAGCAATTGTTGAATTTACATTCGCCT
The DNA here is from genome assembly GCF_019916085.1 of Aquirufa lenticrescens. NCBI lineage: Bacteria > Pseudomonadati > Bacteroidota > Cytophagia > Cytophagales > Flectobacillaceae > Aquirufa > Aquirufa lenticrescens. The sequence continues at coordinate 179,908 of NZ_CP049834.1, forward strand.
ATCAGCGCGCGCATTTCAGGGAAATAATGCGATAATTCTTCTTTCTCGATCTCCATCACACCTAATTCATTAATGCCAGGACTATCGATCAAATAGGTCTCTGGCCCTAATTCCCACATGGTGGTATAGGTGGTAGTATGGACGCCTTTTTGGGCAAAATCCGAAATCTCTTTCACTTTGATATTCAAATGGGGAGATACCAAATTCAATAAACTGGATTTCCCTACGCCTGAATGGCCTGCTAAAAGCGACACCTTTCCGGCAAACATCGCCTTGAATTCATCCACGCCTTGGCTGCGTGGAATAGAGGTAAACAAGATGCCATAGCCTAATTCTTGGTAAAGTGCGGCATATTCAAAGATTTGGTCCTCTTCCTCCTCATTCAATAAATCCATCTTGTTAAACACGATAGTGACTGGGATTCGAAAAGCTTCGGCAGTGACTAAAAAACGATCTAAAAAACCCAAAGAGGTTTTAGGGGATTTCAAGGTCATCACGAAGATGGCTTGATCCACATTCGCAGCCATTAACTGACCCTGCCCCGTTTTATGGACAGATTTTCGGATGATGTAATTCGTACGCGGGATGATTTCTTCGATGACAACCGTCTCATTCGCTTCATCTTCGACCGCATAAATGACGCGGTCGCCCACCGTAACGGGGTTCGAGGTTTTAGGTCCTTTTAACTTAAATTTACCTTTCAAACGTCCTTTAAAGACCTTTCCTGACTCGGAACGAATTTCGTACCAAGATCCGGTTGAACGCATAATTAAGCCTTTACTTCCTTCCATCGATTGCTAAATTACGCACAAATTGACTGATTCTTTCCGTTGCACCCGCTTGTAATTGGACAAAAGCACGCGATTGCACCTGTTTATTTACAAAAACATCGTCTACATCGTATATCACTCGCATCGCCTGATCTAATTCTTCCGTGGAAGCAATTGGAAAAGCCAGACCTAATTCGATTAAATCCCGCGCCTCCCGAAATTTCAAGTAGTTTTTATTGCCAAAAAAGACCGTGGGACCAAACACCGCCGCCTCCAACGTATTATGCAAACCATCTCCAAAAGCACCTCCAATGTAAGCAAACGAAGCACCTCTGTATAGATTCGCTAAACGACCTACCTCGTTCACAAAAAGAACATCGGCCTTTTCACGCGCTGGACCTTTGGAATAAGTTACCGGCAATGCAATCTTTTCTTCCCATGCTTTCAATTCTTCTGAATGAATTTCATGCGGCGCAATGACCCATTTAAAAGGGTATTTCTTCGAATTGATAAGCGGAATCAACACATCCATATCGGCCTGCCAGGCAGAACCCACCACCATAAATTCTTTATTATCTAAAAACGTTGTTAATAAATCCCAAGATACCGGATGACGTAACGTATCCAATACACGATCAAATCGCGTATCCCCCGCCACCGTCACATTCGACCGCTGCAATAAATCCGCTGATGCCTGGTCTTGCACGAAAAGGTGTGCAAAACAGTCTAATAGGCGACGGTAAAAACCACCATACCAGCGGAAGAATACTTGATTAGGGCGAAAAATGGCAGAAACTAAAATCGTAGGAACGCCTCGTTTTTTCAGTCCAGTCAAGTAATAATGCCAAAATTCATACTTCACGAACACTGCCAACGATGGCTTCACCAAATCTAGAAAACGAGCACTATTGAAAAAACCATCCAAAGGCAAATAACTGACATAATCCGCTCCAGCATAGTTCTTTCGCACTTCATAACCCGAGGGCGAGAAGAAGGTAACCAAAATAAAATGAGTTGGATTTTCCTTTTTATGGGCTTCAATGATGGGTCTTCCTTGCTCAAATTCACCCATCGAGGCGGTGTGAAACCAAGCTACTGGTTTTTCATTCGTTTTGAAATGCTGCTCGAGACCGGACCAAACCTGATTTTGGCCCTCATTCATCAATGCTGCTTTTGATTGAAACAATGCCGCGAATCGAATCAGTCCCCGATATAAAAACAAGACAAAAGAATAGAGGCAAACCCTCATTTTTTACTAAATTTGATGTTGAATTGTTAAAATTACGAAAAAGGCAGGTGAATATGAATTGGATACCCTTGACAGACGAAAAACAACTGGCGGAAATTGTGGAAACATCACAAGAAAAACCGGTAGTCATTTTCAAACACAGTACACGTTGTTCCATCTCATCGACTGCGTTAAATCGCTTTGAAAGAGCTTGGGATTCGGAAAATACACCGGCCTATTATTTGGATTTAATCGCCTATAGACCTATTTCAGGTCAAATTGCAGAACAATTCGCTGTTGAACACCAATCACCTCAAGTGTTAGTGATTGATAAAGGCGCTTGCCCCTATTCTGCTACGCATTGGGACATTTCAGTGGACGATATTAAACCTTACTTGAATGCCTAGATTTTTTTTCTTGTGGGTGATTTTAGGGGTACCGTTTTTGATGATGGGCCAAAGAAAATCAGCAACACCCCAGAAAAAAGAAACGCAAACGCAATCTTCGTCTTGGGGATTTGGCGTTAATACGAATACCAACTCCGGAATTTTAGGTGGGTTTAGCTTCTTGAAAACCTTTAAGAATCGCTCATTTGTCAATCTTGACCTAACTAATACAAAAGATTACCGCGAGTTTGATTCCCCCTATTCATATAATGGGAAAAGCTTTGTGGAAGGAAAGTTGAACTATTTAATAAACTTCAGGCCTGAATACGGACGCCAATGGAGCTTATTGAAACAAGCTAGCGATGGTGGAACGAGTTTAAATGGCCGAATCGCTACGGGACCCACAATTGGAATACAAAAGCCTTATTTTGTGGATATCGTATATACAGAAGCTGGAGGCAAAACCCTAACTACTTCAGTCCCAATGGCAAAAGCCTTAGACAACAGCTATAATAAGTCTATTATCAGCGGAGAAGGAAGTATCTTTTCTGGCTTTTCAGAGGCCAAATTTATTCCCGGATGGCATCTAAAAACAGCTCTCGAGTTTAAATTTGAGACCTTAAAACAAAATTACCTAGCTGTAGAAACTGGTTTTATTGTGGATTATTTTAGCCAACCCGTTGAAATTTTAAACCAAACGGCCCCTCGCTCTGTTTATACGACGGGTTATGTGACCTTTTTCTTTGGAAAAAGTAAATAAAAAAAAGATGATTGAATTACCTCAAGTAAGTCCAGCCGCTAATTCTCGCAAACCAGATTGGTTACGCGTTAAATTGCCTATTGGCGAAAAATATACGAACGTTCGCAAAATCGTAGACGAATACAAATTGCACACAATTTGCCAATCCGGCAATTGCCCTAACATGGGGGAATGCTGGGGCGAGGGCACAGCAACCTTCATGATTTTAGGAAATGTCTGCACGCGCTCTTGTACCTTCTGCGCCGTAGCAACCGGCCGTCCAAACGAATACGATGAAGACGAACCACGCCGCGTAGCAGATGCCATCAAATTGATGCAGGTAAAACACGCTGTAATCACATCGGTGAACCGCGACGAATTGAAAGATAAAGGAGCAGAAATTTGGTACCAAACGGTTCGCGCTGTTAAAGAAACCACACCTGCCACGACCATCGAAACCTTGATTCCAGACGTGAAAGCGAATTGGGATGCCTTGATTCGCATGATCGAAGGTGGACAAGAAGTCGTTTCTCACAACATGGAAACAGTAGAACGTTTGTACCGCTACGTTCGGCCACAAGCGAAATATGCGCGTAGTTTGGAGCAAATCAAGCGGACGAAAGAGTTTGGAAAACGCAATAAATCCGGCATTATGCTAGGTCTAGGCGAAACCCAAGACGAAGTATTAAAAGCAATGGATGATTTAGTGGAGAACGGCTTGGATGTATTGACTTTAGGCCAATATTTACAGCCTACGAAAATGCACCATGAGGTCATCGAGTGGATCCACCCGGACACCTTCGCGATGTACAAGGAGGAAGGATTGAAACGCGGGCTTGCTTACGTAGAATCTGGAGCCTTAGTTCGTTCGAGTTATCACGCGGAAAAGCACATCTAGTTTATGCAATTACCCGGCCCAGCCTATCGAGAATACGATTTCATCCTGGCGGGAGGGGGAATGGCCGGTTTATCTTTTGCCTATTATGTAGGCCAAAGTAGTCTCAGCGACAAGCGAATTTTGATCATCGATCGGGGCGTTCGAAATGAACAAACGTTTTGTTATTGGTCGGATGAGCCGTCGGAATTTGATGCCTTGGCGGAAAAATCCTGGGATTCTCTCTATTTCCACAGCGCGAGACCGTCCTCTTTAAAGATCGATATCGAGCCTTATTCCTATCGGAAGATAAACGGTAATGCGTGGTTTTCACACTTAGAGACCGAACTCAGCAAACACTCAAACATTCACTACCTTCAGGCTGAAATTAAATCAATCAGCTATCAGGGAATAGGATCTTGTGTTAATACTTCAGAAGGCTCCTTTTATGCCTCAGAAAAAATCATCGATAGCTTCAGCCCATTTCCTTGTGATAATGCAAATCCCAAACACCTCAAGCAACATTTTTTAGGTTGGGTGGTCGAATGCAATTTTAATAACTTTGAAACGGATGCGGCTCATTTATTTGACTTCCGCGTAGCATTTGAGAAGGAATGTGAGTTTATGTACGTCTTACCCACAAGTCCCAGAAAAGCCTTATTTGAATACACTTTTTTCTCTGGTACCTTGCGCGAGCCTGATTATTACCGTGACAAAATCAAATCCTATCTTTTCGCTTATTATGGTCTAACTGAGGATGATTACCTATTGAAAGAGGAAGAAAGTGGTGTGATTCCCATGCGCAATAATCCGAATAAACCGGCCAATTTATATGAAAAACACCTTAAAATAGGTACAAGTGGTGGCTTCGTAAAATCCACAACCGGCTATAGTTTTTACCGAACCCAAAAATTCTGCAAAGACCTTGTAGCAATGCTTGAAAAAGGCCCATCTACCTCACTTGTTATTCCTGTTAATTCTTGGAAGATTTGGCTAGACGAAGTTTTCTTGCAAGTGCTGATCGATCAAAAAATAGCCGGTTCTAAAGTGTTTGAAAGCCTTTTTTACAATAACAAGCCTGGACTTCTTTTGAAGTTTTTACAAGAAGACACCTCCTGGAAGGAAGACCTTCGCTTGATGTGGTCTGTACCTACTTTACCTTTTGTAAAAGCAGCACTGAAAACTATTTACCGGTCAAAAATTAAATGAATGGAACTTGCGGGTTCCTTGGAATAATCGTATTTTTGCCCTGATTTTAATCTCAAAACAAATAATATTCGCCCATGGCTTATCTATTCACCTCTGAGTCGGTTTCTGAAGGACACCCAGATAAAGTAGCTGATCAAATCTCTGATGCGTTAATTGACCATTTTATGGCCTTTGACCCCACTTCTAAAGTAGCTTGCGAAACGCTTGTAACCACAGGTCAAGTCGTTTTAGCTGGAGAGGTGAACACAACTACGTATTTAGACGTGCAAGCCATTACACGTGAAGTGATTCGCAAGATTGGCTATACGAAGTCAGAATATATGTTTGAGGCAAATTCTTGCGGGATTTTATCTGCGATTCACGAGCAATCAGCGGATATCAACCAAGGAGTGGATCGCAAGAACCCAGAAGAGCAAGGTGCAGGTGACCAAGGAATGATGTTCGGTTTCGCTACAAAGGAGACTGACAACTTCATGCCTTTGGCCTTAGATTTAGCTCACAAAATCTTACAAGAACTTTCCGCTATCAGAAATAACGAGCCCTCGTTAATTGGATACCTTCGTCCTGATGCAAAATCTCAGGTAACGATCGAATACAGTGATAATCACGTACCTCAACGCATCGACACAATCGTTGTTTCTACTCAGCACGATGATTTCGCGTCAGAAGCAGAGATGTTAGCGAAAATCAACAAGGACATCGTAGAAATCGTTATCCCTCGCGTTAAGGCTAAATTAAAGCCAGAATTGCAAGCCTTATTCAACGATGCGATCACTTATCACATTAACCCAACAGGTAAATTTGTGATCGGTGGTCCACACGGAGATACGGGTTTAACAGGTCGTAAGATCATCGTAGATACGTACGGAGGAAAAGGTGCACACGGTGGTGGTGCCTTCTCTGGTAAGGATCCTTCCAAAGTAGACCGTTCAGCTGCCTATGCAACACGTCATATCGCGAAAAACTTAGTTGCTTCTGGTTTATGTGACCAAGTATTGGTACAAGTTTCTTACGCGATCGGTGTAGCTAAACCTTGCGGTTTATTCATCGATACGTATGGTACTGCCAAAGTAGACATGACAGACGGCGAAATCGCCCGTAAAGTAGAAGCTATCTTCGATATGCGTCCTTACTTTATCGAGCAACGCTTGAAATTACGTAACCCAATCTATTCTGAGACGGCAGCTTATGGACACATGGGACGTAAGAACGAGATCGTTACGAAACACTTCACTGGTCCTAACGGCCAAAAAGTAAGCAAAGAAGTGGAATTATTCACTTGGGAAAAATTAGACTACGTAGATGCAGTTAAGTCTGCTTTCGGAATCTAATCTGAATTACTTTGATATGAAAAAAGGCGACCTTCGGTCGCCTTTTTTATTGCATTTTTTTTTAAAATTCCTCGCTCTCTAAATCTTCTGCTCGAAGCGCCTTTACGGAATTGTTTTTCGATTTAAATCGCTTAATCTGTTCTGCGATGGCATTCAACGCTAAGTCCAATGCCTCTTCAAATGATTTCGCTGTTTCTTTGACAAATAACACTGCCCCGGGGACCGTGATCTTAATTTCTAACATTTTCTCCTTTACCTTTCCTAGACTTGTCGCCACTTTCAGGAACACCTCACCTCCGGTTATTCGGTCATAAAAGGTATCTAACTTGTTTAACTTTTCTTGAATGCTTTCTACCAATTTGCGGTCCGCAGTAAAGTGGATCGCGTGAACTTGCACTTTCATAAGCTTAAAATTTAATGGTGAAACACGCTTTGGGAATCTTAGCAAAGCTGACAGAAAAAAGAACGTTTTAGATTCGTTATAAACGTATTGTATTTTTGAAAGGATGTCAAGTTTTTAACAGAATTTATTTGGGCGGAGCCCAAATAAATTCTGTTAAAAAAGTCGCAGCTTCGCTGCCTAGTCGCCTGAGGCTTAGTCGCAACTGTGTCGCTTAGTCAGTAGACACTAGTCAGTAATCAGTAAATGAGGCCGGAGGCCGCACCACTATACTCATCGCCGCAGGCGATTCCATCTTTATTCTTTATGCTCTATGCTTTAAAAACCATCGCCCAGGCGATTCCACCATTCACCATCCCTACTTTAAGCTTTATACTTTAAACGTACCAACCTCACCTTCACCCCATTCCTTCTCATAAAATCGTGCCAAAAATGCTGAATAGCGGATAAATGATCATTCGGAGACTTCACTTCGACAAAGGCAAATTCATCGCCTTTTTGGATAAATAAATCAGGGAAGCCCTTGACATGTGTACCTAAATGTTCCCATAAGTATTGAGATATTGCTGCTAACCCATCTGGAGGCATCACTTGCAAAAACCGCTCCATCAGTTCAAAATCGAGAGAATACCAATCAACCAAAGGATTCATGGCGCCTTGATTTGCCTCAGCACGAGAGCGCAAAAGTGAAAGAAGCGTAGAACGATCTTCTAATAAATGCAAAGGCAATTCCCCCGCAAAACTCTCCTTTCCATAATGACTCGGAGCCCATTGAAAAGGATGATGAAAGCCTTCTTTACGATCTGCAAAAATCAAATCCCAGGCGAAAAGACCGAGGAAATTACGCCAAATCTGGTTCTCGGTAAAAGCTGCATAATAGCCCTCCGCTTGAAAATGGGCCACCACTCCTGCTTCTACTTGACCGATGTATTCCGGTGAAATTTCAATTAATTCAGCCTGCTTTAGCGAGGCAGTCACTTGCTTGATGGATTTTTTAGAGGCTTGTTTGGCCAAAAAGTCTTCAAAAAAATGAATCTCCGTAGGCGAAACACACACTTCTAATCCCACCCGAGCCCATGCAATGGCTTCGTCTAACTCCCCCATTTTCTGCAAAACACGAACTCGACGCTCTAGCGAGGCACCTGTTAAGGAAACCTCATATACTTCCAAAGCCTCTAAATAGGCTTTTTCACGCTCTAACAAACGACCTAAAGCATAACAGGTCTTTTCAAATGCCCTAATAGATGGCTCTAACAAAGAAGAAGCCAAAGGCAACATATGCACTCGCCAGGAAGCTAATATCTCGTCAGCACTAACGGTGGTCGTATAAAACCATTCTCTCCACATCGAAATAGCCCATTTTTGTTCTGCCTCTTCCCTGGTCTGAAAATAGGGCTTTAAATCCTCCTCTTGCACTTCCACGAAGGCACGGTACCCTAAATCACGCACCACGAAGTCAGTTAGATCACGAGATCGTGTCCCAAAAATCAAAAACTGAATGAATGCAAACACCTCCACTCTCGCAGGAGCTACCACGCCAGAAGAAAACGCTACTATTAAATCAGCCGATGAAACGAGTGCCGCAGCCTCTTCTTTTGAGGCTGAAGCGGGGATTTTGATGCCTTGTTTTTTGGCCAAAGCAACACATTCCTGCTTAGTAAATATCGATTCTACTCCATCCGAAACATCGGAGAGAAAACCAGATGTGCGCAAAACTCGCAGAGGAGTCGCTAATTCCCCTATTTCAGGATAGTTTAATTTCTCGATCCGAAAACAAACCGAACGACGCGATGCTAACCGCAAATAAAGGCATTGCGCTGCAAATGTGAGATCAGAAAAATCCTTTAAAAATACTATTTCCTTTTCCTTTAAAAGGGGCAAATAATGCCGGTCGATATAGCGTAGAATATAGCTAAAATGATCCCAATAATAGGTTGCAGACAATTCTATCTCATTTTTTCGATCATTCGGCATTATTGTTTATCTTTGTCTACCTTTTTAGGGGAATATCTTTTTATTCATAAATCAAAACAAAAATATGCAAACTGTTGCTAATTTCAATTTTGCTGGTAAAAAAGCGCTAGTACGTGTTGATTTCAACGTTCCATTGAATGAGCGTTTCGAAATTACAGATGATACCCGAATCAAGGCGACAATTCCTACGATTCAAAAGATTTTGAAAGACGGTGGATCGGTTGTGTTAATGTCTCACCTAGGTCGTCCGAAGGATGGTCCTACCGAAAAATATTCGTTGAAACACCTAGTGACGCCTTTGTCATTGGTTTTTGGCGTGAAAGTAAAGTTTGCCTCTGATTGTATCTCAGATGAGGCTGTTGAATTAGCGAACGGTTTACAATCAGGTGAAATCTTGCTTCTAGAAAACCTTCGTTTTTACAAAGAAGAAGAAAAAGGAGATGTTGATTTTGCGCAAAAACTAGCTCGTTTAGGTAATGTTTGGGTAAATGACGCATTTGGAACGGCTCACCGTGCACACGCTTCTACCGCTGTCATCGGACAATTCTTCACTGATAAAGTGAGTGGATACGTCATGCAGGCGGAATTAGATAACGCACAAAAGATCCTTGAATACTCGGAACGTCCGTTTACGGCGATCATGGGTGGATCGAAAATCTCGGATAAAATCTTGATCATCGAACGTCTGTTGGACAAAGTAGATAACTTGATTATCGGTGGAGGAATGACTTATACGTTTTCTCTAGCTGAAGGTGGAAAGATCGGTAAATCGATCTGTGAGCCAGATAAAGTAGAATTAGCGAAACAATTGATCGAAAAAGCGAAAGCGAAAGGTGTGAACTTAATTATGCCTTTAGACAACGTTTGTGCAGATGATTTCAATAACAACGCAAACCGTCAAACGGTAGAACGCGGTGAGATTCCTGATGGTTGGGAAGGTTTAGACATCGGACCTAAGTCGATTGCTTTATTCCAGGAAACAATCGCGAAATCAAAAACAATCCTTTGGAACGGCCCAATGGGCGTATTTGAATTCTCAAACTTCGCAATCGGAACTAACGCCATTGCGGATGCTGTCGTGAAAGCAACAGAAGAAAACGGAGCGTTCTCACTTATTGGAGGTGGCGATTCAGCTTCAGCAGTCAATAACGCAGGTTACGGAGATCGCGTTAGCTACGTTTCGACTGGTGGAGGTGCTTTATTAGAATATATGGAAGGTAAAACATTACCAGGTGTAGCTGCATTAGAAGCTTAGAAAATACCGGAATTTCAGATAAAATTGCAGAAGGCGAGGAAACATTCCTCGCCTTTTTGTATTTTAGATGTATGATTCAGCATAAAAATCCTGCCCATCTTCGTGCCAGCTTCTTAAGTTTAGATAGTCGCCAAATTTATGAGCCTACTAAAACCGCTTTCTTTGCGGTAAACGGGCTAAACCACGATGGTCATCAATATGTGGAATCATTATACAATAAAGGCGTACGCGAATTTATTGTTGAAGAATCAGCTTGGCATGGCCCTATCGCTGAAAAGGCTTCCCAATGGGAGCAAACCAATATTTATGTTGTTGAAAACAGCATTGCCACCTTACAATCGATCGCCCAACAACACCGGGAACAATTTCAATATCCTGTTATCGGCATCACCGGCTCGAATGGTAAAACCATCTGTAAAGAATGGCTTGCAACACTTTGCAATAATGCGTTTACTGTAGTTAAAAGTCCTAAGAGTTTTAATTCCCAAATTGGTGTTCCACTCTCCCTCTGGGCGATGCAAGAAAAACACAATTTGGGCATTTTCGAGGCTGGTATTTCCCAAAAAGGGGAAATGGATAAAATCGAAGCCATGCTGAAACCAGACTATGGCATTTTCACGCATTTTGGCGAGGCACACGGCTCTAATTTCAGCTCTGATGAAGAGAAGCTTAGAGAAAAACTACAACTCTTTAAAAGAGCGAAAAAACTCGTCTATCGCGTCACTAATCTGCAAGATGATCCCATCAAGCAAATAATGCAGGAAATTAATCCTTCTTGTGAATTAATTGGATGGAATACGATTAGCCCAGATAAAGGCTTGTTCACTTTTTGGCAAACAAAAGGTAAAACAGCGCAAATCAAAGTTATCAAAGCAGCGCAAAGCGAAACCTTCATCGATAGCTCCATCGAATTTAACGATGAAGCATCGCTCGAGAACAGCACCCATTGCCTTATAATGGCCTCCATTTTAGGCATTAATCGAGAAACACTAAGTCTAAAAGCTAGGGCATTAAAACCCGTATCGATGCGCTTAGAAATGAAAGAAGGCTTGCGCGGGAATACCTTAATCGATGATTCCTATAACAATGACCTGGATGGGCTTCGCCTCGCCTTACCTCTCTTAAAGAAAAACAAACACAAAAAAAGTGTCTTAATCCTTAGTGATTTCCTCGAAACAGGCATCCCAGAGAAAGAATTATACACCACCATTGCGGCCCTAGTTCGTCACCAAAAAATTGATCGAATGATCGGCATAGGTGATCAAATCATCCGAAATAAGGCTATTTTCGACCAAATAGATGTATTTCAAAGCACCGAAGACCTCATTTCTTCAGGATTCCTAAATACGATCAATACAAGTCAAATTTTATTAAAAGGGGCTAGAAAGTATAACTTTGAGAAGCTCGTTCACAACTTAGAAAATAAGACCCACAGAACGCAATTAGAGGTGAACCTTGATGCTTTACAGCATAATCTAGCCTACTTTAAAAAGGATATAGGACCAGAAACTAAATTAATGGTCATGGTTAAAGCCTTTGCCTATGGCACTGGCGCAATTGAAATAGCTACATTACTCCAAAATAGTGGAGTGGACTACCTAACTGTAGCCTACACTGACGAAGGAGTTTACTTGCGTAAACACGGAATTTATGTTCCCATCATGGTCATGAATCCCCAAATCGAAGAATTCGATAAGCTAACCGAAAATGGATTAGAACCGGAAATCTATAGCCTAGAATTACTCAAAGCCATAGACGAATATGGAACTCAACAGGGTAAAAACATCAAAATCCATATCAAGTTAGATACAGGTATGAAACGCCTTGGCTTTGAAGCAACAGAAATCGCTGAATTAGGCGAAAATTTAGCTCAAATGCCTCATTTATGGGTAGCCAGCATCTTAAGCCATTTAGCCGCAGCAGATAGCCCACAACACGCTGATTTCACTGAGCAACAGATAAAATCTTTTAATGCCGCTGCAGCTGAAATAGAAACAAGTATCGGATATCAAACCATCAAGCACATCGCAAACTCTGCAGCTATCCAAAGTTTCCCTTCAGCCCGACTAGATATGGTCCGTTTGGGCATCAGTTTATATGGAATTACCGGTAATCCGAACGTAAAAAATAAGATCGAAAACGTTTTAACCCTAAAAACGTCTATATCACAGATCAAAAACATCGCTCCAGATGAGACAATTGGATACGGAAGACGTGGTAAATTAGCCGGTCCTGGTCGAATTGCTACCCTAGCTATCGGCTATGCAGATGGTTATTCTAGAGCTCTCGGAATGGGAAAGGGAAGCTTCGAAATAAAGGGCCATCTATGCCCAACCGTAGGTTCTATTTGCATGGATATGTGTATGGTAGACATCAGTCAATTTCCCGACATTTCTGTCGAAGATACCGCCATAGCCTTTGGCGGAAAAATACAATTATACGAATTAGCCAAACAAGCTGAAACCATCCCTTACGAACTGATGACAAATATCAGTGAGCGAGTTAAGAGGGTGTATGTAACGCAGTAATCAGTATCCAGTAACCAGTAACTAGTAGTCAGTCAACAGTAAACAGTCCGGAGGGAACGAGTCCGGAGGGGTGTGTCATTTCACCATTCACCATTTACCATTCACCATTTAGTGTCTATTCTCAAAACTCTTAATACTTAGCAATTTTGCTATATAATAATTGTATACTTAACATTATTGCTAATTATTAATTGCTCATATAGCTAATTAATTAGTGCGCGCGCTAAATAGGCTATCAATAAACTGATTTGGAGATTTAAAATCAATATATTAACTTAGCTAAATATCAAATAATAGCATGGCTGTAGAGAACATAGCAAAGGCTTTAGGGGATGAGTCCAGAAGGAAAATCATCGAACTATTAAAGGAAGGAGAACTTCCTGCTACGGCTATATTTGATCAATTTGAGTACGCCGCCCCTACTATCTCCAGGCATTTATCGGTATTAAAAGATGCGGGGTTAGTCAGCACCCGTAGAAATGGGGTATTCATTTACTACCAATTAGAGAAGGATGCGCTACGTCAATTAGACGAATGGCTCTCCCCTTTCCTACCTAAAGTGAAGCCTGCACCAAAAGAAAAATCGAATCCAGCACCCAAAATACCGAAAGAAAATCCTTTCGATAAATTTCAGTCTGAATTCTAAAATATAAAAATAATACAATTTATAATGAAGCGATTTGTGTTCATCATTCGAGGTCCGGTAGCCGGAATTTCCAGCGAATCTAGCTTAGCATCGGAGGCAGAATTAGACCAAATTCGCACTTGGTTAAAGGGCTTAAAATCGACTTATTCGGACATGCTTTTCCAGAAATTTTCAGGTGAATTACAAGCGTTAAATCAGAGCGGAAAATTAGACAGTCGACTGATCCAACAAATTGATGGAGGAGAAATTTCTCAGATCGTTACACTAATTTTACCAAGCTTAGAGGTGGCCGAAGAAATCGCAGCCAGTTTTCCCTTCCCTAACGAGTTTTATAGTCTAGAATTAAGAGAAATGGCTTAAAGATCAAGTAATTCCATACAAAAAAGGCTCATACATTACGTATGAGCCTTTTTTGTGCATTCGCGACGAGAATCGCGTATTTTTTATCTCCTTATAGATTGATCTCGCCTACCATATTCTCAGGCTTTACCCACGCATCGAATTCTTCGGCTGTTAAATAACCCAAAGAAATCGCCGTTTCCTTTAACGTAGAGCCATTTTTATGAGCAGTCTGCGCAATCTCTGCTGCTTTGTAGTATCCGATCTTCGTATTTAAAGCAGTCACTAACATCAAGGAGTTATTCACGTGCTTCTTAATGTTATCGTGAAGTGGTTCAATACCTACCGCACATTTATCATTAAATGCTACGCACACATCTCCAATTAAACGAGCTGAATGTAAGAAGTTGTATATCATCACTGGTTTGAATACGTTTAGCTCGAAATGGCCATTTGAACCACCTATTCCGATCGCTACATCATTCCCCATCACCTGCGCCGCGACCATTGTCATAGCCTCGCATTGCGTAGGATTCACCTTACCTGGCATAATAGAAGAACCAGGCTCGTTATCAGGAATATAAATCTCACCGATACCCGAACGAGGCCCAGATGAAAGCATTCGAACGTCGTTACCTATCTTCATCAAACTCACTGCAACCGTCTTTAAAGCTCCGTGAGCCTCTACAATCGCATCGTGTGCTGCTAATGCTTCAAACTTGTTTTCAGCTGTAATAAATGGTAATCCAGTCAAAGAAGCGATATGCTTAGCAACATTCTCTGAATAGCCTTTGGGTGTATTAATACCCGTTCCTACCGCAGTACCGCCTAAAGCAAGTTCAGAAAGGTGTGCAAGACTATTATTAATCGCACGTAAACCGTGATCTAATTGTGAAACGTAACCTGAAAATTCTTGGCCTAAAGTCAAAGGAGTCGCATCCATAAAGTGCGTACGACCGATTTTGACCACGTTTTTGAAGGCTTTAGCTTTCGCAGCTAAAGTATCTCTCAATTTCGTAATACCTGGAATCGTTACTTCCACTAAAGATTGATATGCAGCGATGTGCATCGCCGTAGGGAACGTATCGTTCGACGATTGAGACTTATTTACATCGTCATTTGGGTGTACGAATTTCTGCTCATCTAGCAAATTTCCTCCCTGTAGGACGTGTGCGCGGTAAGCAATTACCTCATTACAATTCATATTAGATTGAGTACCAGAACCTGTTTGCCAAACCACTAAAGGGAACTGGTCTGCCCATTGACCTTCCAAGATTTCATCACACACTTGACCAATTAGGTTCTTTTTCGCCTCCTCTAAGACGCCTGCCTCAAAGTTCGTGATCGCCGCTGCTTTCTTTAGATAAGCAAAGGCTCTAATGATCTCTTTGGGCATTTTATTAATATCCTGAGCAATCGGGAAATTCTCAATCGAACGTTGCGTTTGAGCACCCCAATAAACGTGAGCAGGCACTTGCACCTTACCCATAGTATCTTTTTCAATTCTATACTCCATACGATGTTTTGTATTAAATTTGTCCTAGTCCACAAAAATACCACCAAAATCAATAAGATGCTTACTATTTACGGAATTCCTGCTTGCAATACGATGAAAAAAGCGTTTGACTATTTAAACGAAAAAGGGATTCCCTTTACCTTCCATAATTATAAGAAAAGTGGTATCGAAGCAGCTCAATTACGCTATTTCATCGAGCAATTAGGCGAAGAAACGGTATTAAACAAGCAAGGAAGCACCTACCGTCAATTAAGCGACCAAGAGAAGGCTAAATTGGATGTATTTACCTTTCTACAAGAAAAAACATCTGCCATCAAGCGACCGATTTTCGTCTTGAATAACAGATGTTTTGCTGGGTTCAAACCAGAAGAATTAGATATTTGGCTAACTGCTTAATTACCCTTTATAAAAGAGCCATTTAGCCATCTCTTTGACCGTAATTTTCTTTCCATACATCAAGATGCCTACGCGGTAGATACGCGCAGAAACCCAGCTACATCCTAAGAAACCTACTACTAACAAAGTCATAGAAGTGGCTAATTCCCACATAGGAACGCCATAAGGCAAGCGCACCATCATATTAATAGGTGATGTAAAAGGGATCATCGAAGCCCAAAAAGCCATGGTACTATCCGGATCCTGCATCGTAAATTGCGCCATAATGAAAGCTAAAATAATCGGAAGCATCACAATAAAAGTAAATTGCTGGGCTTCAGCCGTGCTTTCCACCGCACTACCAATGGCAGCAAACAGGGAGCTATATAGCAAGTAACCGAACAAGAAATAGAATAAAAATCCACCTACGACTAGTGGAATATTCGTGCTTTCAATCACTTTCGTTACCTCTGCCATAGGGGAAGCATCATCCATTTTCTTCGCCACTTCAGGGTCCACTTTTTTAATTTGCTCCACCTTCTGTTTCACAGGACTAGCAGCATAGAAAGTAGAGGCCACTTGAGATAGTCCTATTGTCAATACAATCCACAATAAAAACTGTGTCAAACCCACCATTCCAACGCCTAAAATCTTGCCCAACATCAACTGATAGGGCTTAATGGAGGAGATTATCACCTCGATAATACGGCTACTTTTCTCTTCAATTACCCCATTCATCACCTGTGATCCATACAATAACAAGGTGATGTAAAGCAACATTCCCATCACACCGGCTAGGATCATCGCACCACCCGAAGAAGAACTTGTCTCATCCCCCTTCTCTGAAACAGTTATAGTCTCACTGCTTACTTCGATTTGGGTCTTTTCATACACCTCTGAGGCTATACCTGCGTCCTTCATTAAAATAGCGCGTACTTTCTTCTCGATAACCCGCTCGATCGAAGATTTCAACGGAAGACTTAAATTCTTCTCTGAATAGATTTTGATGTCTTTTGAATGGGTCAACAAATCCTTAGGTAAATGAACAAATGCGGTATAACCTTCTTTGGAAAAAGAACCTTTCAAGTCAGAAACGGGTTTGTTTACGAGCTTAAATTCCACTTCTTTATCCATTAAGTCCGTAGTCTGAAACAAACCACTCTCATCCAAAATTTCGATACGCTTTACCTCTTTATCCTGGGTAGCTAACCAAATAGGTACCGCATAAATCGCCGTAATTAGGATAGGGCCCAGCAAAGAGGCTATCCAAAATGATTTCTTTTGAATGCGGGTCAAATACTCCCGCTGAATCACTAATAATATCTTGTTCATCGCTTATTTCGTTTCGGCTACTACTTGAATAAATATGTCATTAAACGAGGGAATCACCTCTTTGAATTCAAACAAATCGACCTGCTTGATCAAAGCTGCAATAGCTTTATTTGTTTGATTAGGCTCTGTTAACTTAATAACGGCCTTATTCTTTTCAGGTGTAATGGATATAATATCATAGGCCTTTGATTCCTCTAATTCTCCTGAAAAACTCACCTCGAATGCGTGCTGCTTAAAGCGGTTCCTGACCTCCTCTTTTTCGCCCGTTAAAACGACTTGAGAATGATTAATCAGCGCAATACTATCACATAATTCCTCCACAGATTCCATGCGATGCGTAGAGAATAAAATGGTTGTTCCGCGCTCTTTTAAGGCCAAAATCTCGTCCTTCAACATGTTTGCATTAATCGGATCAAAACCCGAAAATGGCTCATCAAGAATTAATAATTTAGGCTCATGCACGACTGTCGCAATAAACTGAGTCTTTTGCTGCATGCCTTTGGACAAATCATCTACTGGCTTATACCACCAATCCTTTATGTCTAATCGAATGAACCAATCTTTCAATCTGCTTTGCGCCTCAGCCTTAGAAAGGCCTTTTAATTGCGCTAAATACATGAGTTGATCACCTACCTTCATTTTCTTATACAATCCGCGCTCTTCCGGCAAATAACCAATTTGTTCCACATGTTTAGGCTGCAAAAGCTCCCCATCAAACAACACTTGCCCCTCATCCGGTGCAGTGATTTGATTTATGATTCGAATAAGGGAGGTTTTACCGGCGCCATTAGGGCCTAAAAGTCCAAAGATTTGACCCTTCGGAATCTCCAAACTCACTCCGGCTAAAGCTGTGTGATCAGCGTAACGCTTCACCACATTCTGAATTGATAATATCATAGAGTAGAATTAACTAGACGAATTTAAACAAAAATTGCGTTCGAATCCTGGTAAAAGGATGAACGCAAAATAAAAAGGATGAATGATATTAGGCGATGATTTTGGACACAAAATCCCAGATGACGACTCCCATACTCACCGACACATTCAACGAATGTTTCGTGCCAAACTGAGGTATTTCTAAACTAAAATCGGCTTCTTGAATCCATTCATCATTTACTCCAAAAACCTCATTCCCGAATACAAAAGCATACTTAGCTCCCTTTACTGGCTCGAATTTTTCTAAAGAAATGGAACCTTGAACTTGTTCTACACAAACAATTTGGTAACCCTCTGCGCGCAAGGCTTTGCGACTGGAAACGCTTTCTTCAAAATAGACCCAGTCCACTGATTCATCCGCCCCTAAAGCTGTTTTAGAAATCTCCCTATGCGGAGGTTGTGCCGTGATTCCACATAAATGAATGGCGGCACATTTAAAGGCGTCGCCTGTACGGAAGGCCGAACCAATGTTGTTCATGCTCCTTATGTCATCTAGAACGATGACATAAGGAAACTTTTCCGTGCTTTTATAAGAGGATACATCGAGCCTATTCAGCTCATCCATCGATAATTTCTTAGACATAATTGATTAGGCAATCCAGGAGAAAGGATACGCTAATTCTGGCACCTTAACTCGATCCGCTAATTTTTCTAAACGGGCTGGCAAATTGGCTACGTAATCACGTGCTTTCTCTGCTGATTCATTCAGACCTGTCATGTTTTCAATATTCCAGTCGCTGATTAAACCCTTCATAATCGTCACATAATCGTTTGTCGTATACACGCCTAAACGTTGTGCCGCATCAGAGAAATGTTCGAATAAAGAGCTCTTCGCACCATTGATCTCCCGCAAGAAATGAGCAGGCATTACAATCTTCTTTTTCATCATATCTGCAAAGGCAAGCATCATTTCATTCGGATCTAATGTAAAGATTTCCGAAACGAAAGCACGGTATGCCTTGTGGTGACGTAACTCATCTGCGGCAATTTGAGCACACATACGAGATAAAAGAGAGTTACCGTGTTGCTTGGCTAAAGAAGCTGTGCGACGATGTGAAATATTAGTTGCTAATTCTTGAAACGAAGTATAAACGAAATTGCGATACGGGTCAGCCGATGTTCCGATGTCGAATCCATCGGCAATTAAGTATTGTGTGGAAACAGCCACTGCTTTCATATCAACCTTACCCGATAAATACAGGTAGGTTCCTAAAAGGTTTCCATGGCGGTTTTCCTCTGCGGTCCAATTGCGAATCCAACGAGTCCAACCATCGTTTTGGTCTACCTGATTAACCGTATCCATTGCTAATAACCAAGATTCATACGTAGGCAAAGCTTCCTCTGTAATCGTATCCCCCACTAATACAGCCCAATAATCGTAAGGCAATTCATTCGCCGCCTCTTGCAAAGCTTTCACATCAGCAAAGAAAGAATCCTTCGTGGAATCAGGTAACATGTCTGCTGGCTGCCAATTGGTCTCGATCGGGACTAAATAATCCTTCACATAGGAGTCCATATTTTTGGCCAATTCAGTCATGACCTCTAAGCGTGTATGAAATTGCGACATTGGTTTTTTGGTTAAAATTTTAGCACTCGAAGATAGTAAAAAATCCCTATTTAACCTCCCAAATACGCAATTCCTTTATCCTGAGCTCCCCTCCCAATGAAACTAAACGAACCGATTCTTTTTTCTTTGGAAAACGTAAAGAGCTGATGGCCACTACGCCATCCTGAGCTAATAATTCTACCGTCGAGCGATCTACCACTAATTGCATCACTTTGTCTTCACCTGGGATAAAAGGGGCAGACTGAATCATATCAAAGCCAGGGGCTGGCACTACACCACTCAATCGGCGATCTATAAACCAATCTTGGCTTTTCTCATCGAAACCAATGCGTGTTAATTCTGGATTCTCCTTGGCCTCATCACCTAGTTCAACACCCCATTGTTTTGCATTCGTGGCATCTACTTTCAGCTCAATGACATAGGTTTTGCCCTGAAGAAATTTCATTCCCGATAAGGTTTTGCTGCCTTTGAGAACCAAATTTTTCGCTTCATAGCTCGGTTTTTGTTTCGTCAAATCAGGCTTCAATACTTGTTTTAATTTTAAACCTTGCGAAGTCTGTTCTAATGAAAGTGTTCTCGCTAAGGACATCTGACCTTTCCAAGGAAAAGTAGGTTGTTCCTTACCATAAGACCAACTCAACATCCAACCTAACCAAAAAGCCTCTTTGTTAACTGTATTGTAAAAAGGAATAGCCGCATAAAAATCACGACCATAGTCAACATAATTTACCCTCTCTTTCGGGGCATCATTCGTAAAGGTCTTTCCATCAAAATTTCCCACAAAATACTGCATCCCCACTGTTTTCTTGTAAGGCCCTTGGCTTGATAAAGCTAAGACCCACTTGGTTTCTTTTGAATTTTCTACCGGCAATTCTAACAAAGATGGACATTCCCAAATCATATCCACATCACCCTGTGGCCCAAATTCACTCAACAATTTCCAATGAATCAAATCCGTAGAACCATAAAACTGAGCCGTATATTCCCAAGGCTTGACGACCGTCATCACAAATTGCTTCGATGGTTCGTGGTAAATAATATTCGGATCTCTAAAATCTTTTAGATTAATGCTTAAAACCGGATTTTGGGCATATTTCGTCCATGTCAAACCTTCGTCATTCGAAAAGGCCAAATGCTGTTCTTGTAGCGTATTAGGGTAATCAGCCGTGTAAATAGCAATTAATAATGGCTTATTCGGATCCCCTAAGCCTGATACATGATCCTTATCATATACCACACATCCTGAGAAGATATATTCTTTACCATGGGGAATCGCAACCGGCAATTCCTCCCAATGCAACAAGTCTTTGCTTTTCGCATGCCCCCAACTCATGTTTCCCCATTCGTTTCCTTTAGGATTATGCTGATAAAAGAGGTGGTAATTCCCGTTAATGAAGATTAAACCATTGGGGTCATTTGTCCAATTTTTCTTGGGAGTAAAGTGGATGGCAGGACGCCATTGTTCCGTCGATTGTTGTGCTAACGTATTAAACGCTAGAAGCGTTAAAATGAATAAAGTTGATTTTATTTTCATCAATTTGGAGATAATAAGCATTTTTAAAGTGAGGATTAAACCAATCCCCCAGGTTGTAATAAGTCGCCCCAGATGGTAGCGAATATGCAATAGGATGATGTCGATGGCCAAAAACGAATGCCTCAACAACTGGCTTCGACGCAGCCGTTTCGCTCACATAGGATAAAATATAATCGGTCTCCGGATCAAAGGCTTGCTCGCCTTTTGTCATCGTGCTTTCCTTACGAGTTGATGACCAAAAATTCGCCAAACTTATGCCTACATTAGGATGCAAGAACCCAAACAACCATTGCGCTAATCGGTTTGTAAATAACTTCTTTAAAACCTTATATCCTGTATCACCAGGCCCTAAACCATCACCGTGACCGATGTGTAATTGAAAGGCTTTGTTAGTTGTGCTGATTTTCAAATCACTCGGCTCTCTGTAAATCTTAGCACCTAACTCGCGTTCTA
The DNA here is from genome assembly GCF_019916085.1 of Aquirufa lenticrescens. Taxonomy (NCBI): domain Bacteria; kingdom Pseudomonadati; phylum Bacteroidota; class Cytophagia; order Cytophagales; family Flectobacillaceae; genus Aquirufa; species Aquirufa lenticrescens. The sequence goes on from NZ_CP049834.1 coordinate 201,300, forward strand.
GATAATCCCACATCCACAAATCATGATTTCCCACAAAAATATGAATTTTAATACCTTGATCAGCTAGTGCAGATAATTTGCCCAAAAAACGCACAAAACCACGAGGGACTGCCGTTTTGTATTCAAACCAAAAATCGAATAAATCACCCATCAGAAATAAATCTTGGGCATCTGACTCAACCTGATCTAACCAAGAAACCAAGGCTTTCTCTCGCTCTCGGGATGTCTTTTCATCGGGAAAACCCAAATGAAAATCAGATGCGAAATACACTTTTTTCCCGGATGTCAGATTAATGTGAATCATATCAAAAAAATGGGGCGATTGTTAGGCGCCCCAATTAATTAACTATCAGTACCTGTTGATTTCGGCTTTCTTGCTCGAGGCTTAGCCGCCACGTCTTTAGCAGCTGCCGGCTTTTTAGCTGGCGCCTTTTTAGCGACAGGCTTTTTAGCTGGCGCTTTCGCTACCACCTCCGCCTTTTTAGCTACAGGAGCTTTCTTAGGCGCATTCTTTTTCTCTTCTGCTAAGTCTCGCTCATCTTTAGCCACCTTGCGTTTTTTCTCGGTCTCACCCTTGATAAACTCTTGGTAAGAGGTTAATTGCTCGAATGGACGAGGACCTACTAGCGCCTCTAAATCACTTTGAAACAACACTTCTTTTTGCAATAATTGCTCGGCTAAAATCGTCAATTTATCTTGCTTCGATTTCAACAATTTCTTCGTGCGATCATACGCCTCCTTAATGATTTTACGAACCTCCTCATCAATTTCACGCGCTGTCGTTTCTGAATACGGTTTATTGAATTGGTATTCTGAACCTTTGGAGTCGTAATACGAGATGTTCCCTAGTTTATCGTTCATACCATAAATGGTCACCATCGAGTAGGCTAATTTCGTGATACGCTCTAAGTCGTTTTGTGCTCCCGTTGAGATTTTGCCAAAGACAATCTCCTCTGCCGCACGGCCACCTAAAGTCACACACATCTCATCCATCAATTGCTCCGTACGGTACAAGAATTGCTCTTTAGGCAAATATTGTGCGTAACCTAATGCTGCCACCCCACGAGGGACAATCGACACTTTCACTAATGGGTTTGCATGCTCTAAGAACCAGCCTGCAATCGCATGCCCTGCTTCGTGGAACGCAACTATTTTCTTCTCTTCTGGAGAGATCAACTTGTTTTTCTTCTCTAAACCACCAATCACACGATCCATCGCTTCTTGGAAGTCATTCATATCTACTGCAGTCTTCGAACGACGTGCGGCGATCAAGGCTGCTTCATTACATACATTAGCAATCTCAGCACCGGCAAAACCTGGAGTTTGAGCCGCTAATTCTTTAGGGTCTGTATCAGCCGCTAATTTCAATGGCTTTAAGTGCACCTTGAAAATAGCTTCACGACCGATGATATCGGGTTTATCAATCGAGATTTGACGATCAAAACGACCTGGACGCAATAACGCTGGATCCAATACATCCGGACGGTTTGTAGCCGCCATTATGATGATTCCTGAATCTGTCGCAAAACCATCCATCTCTACTAATAGAGAGTTCAAGGTATTTTCACGTTCATCATTACCACCTGGCATAGAGCCACGACCACGCGAACGACCTACTGCATCAATCTCATCAATAAAGATAATACAAGGTGCTTTTTCCTTTGCTTGCTTGAACAAATCACGTACACGCGCTGCACCTACGCCCACAAACATTTCTACAAAATCAGAACCTGATAAAGAGAAAAACGGAACGCCAGCTTCCCCTGCCACCGCTTTGGCTAGCAAGGTTTTACCTGTACCTGGAGGGCCTACCAATAAGGCACCCTTCGGTATTTTACCCCCTAAATCAGTGAACTTTTTAGGGAATTTTAAGAACTCAACAATCTCTTGAATTTCTTCTTTCGCTTCATCTAAACCTGCTACATCATTGAATGTAATCTTTACTTTAGACTCGCCTTCGATCAATGTAGCGCGAGAACGACCAATATTGAAAATTTGGCCACCACCGCCAGCTCCTCCACCCATTCTAAAGAATAAGAAATAGAAACTTAGGCCCATCAAAATAAAGAATCCCCAAGTACCTAACCAATCCAAAGGACCCGTTCTCGTCTCAGGAGAAGCCATTATTTGTTCGTTTCGTGGGAAAGCTTTTTGGCGATCTTCCAGGAAACGCTCGAAACTTTCTTTCGAATTAATTTCAAATTCAAAGTGTGGAACTTGAGCCGCAGGAACTAATTTCTGCGTCGTACTTTTCTTGAAATACTTTGGAATAAAAGTAGGCTTCAGGCTTACCTCTACTATTTTATCATTAACAATCACGACCTTCTCCACCTCTTTTTGAATCAACATAGACTCAAACTGCTTGATGGTTATCGGCTGTAAAGTCGTTTCCTTCGAAAAGAAAAACATACTAATAACGGCGATAACTAAACCCACCACCATCCAACTTTGGAATCCCCCTGCTGGTTTTTTAGGCATTCTTGGTTGTAAGCCAGAGCGCTTCGCATTTTTAAAATTGTTCCCTTGTTTCGCCATTTTGAATTTTATTGTTGGGCATTAAACACCTTGTTAGGTGCAAAGGTTCTATAAATCTAAAATATATTAATCCGGGATGACAGTAAACTTAGCATCTCCCCATAACTCCTCTAATTTAAAGAAAGAGCGCTTTTCTTTTAGAAAAACGTGTACGATGACATCATAATAGTCCATCAAAATCCACTCCCGATTTGCCTTACCCTCTACTGCGTGTACGTGAATTTTACCTGACTCCCACACTTCCTTATCCACTGAATCTGCGATTGCATCAATTTGAGTATCAGAGGTACCCGAACATATCACAAAAAAATCTGTGAAAGCATTATCAACTTTGCGCAAATCTAGCACGGTTATTTCCTGCGCTTTTTTATCCTGCATGCCTTTTACCACCCAGCTCACTATTTCCTCAGACGCATCGACTTGCTTAGCGGCTTTCTTAAGAGTTTTACTCATAAATGTTTTTTCTGTATTAATTTGTGTAACAAGAAACCAATAACGAATAAAAATCTAAATTTGTTCTTGTAACCCTAAAATTACAAATAATAATTGAACAATTACCACGCTCCTACCCGCTTCGTCGGCAAAAACAGTAAATATCTAGACATTTGTCCATCCACTAATTCTTTAGCCTTTTCTGAGGCTTTAAACGGCGATTTACCAGAGGGCTTTGCCTGGATTGCGGGTCATCAAACAGCTGGAAGAGGCCAGCGTGGTAATACCTGGAATGCAGAACCTAATCAAAATCTAACCCTCTCCTATTTGCTACGACCTCCGCATCAATTAGTAGAAAAACAATTTTATTTAAGTAAGGCGATAGCAAATGGGATTTTAGCTGGATTGGAAGCTTGGTCTAGGGCCACCCAAGGTGAAAATTTCAACTTTGAAATAAAATGGCCGAACGACATCTACCTTGATGGAATCAAAATGGGGGGCATCCTAATTGAAAATAATTTTCAAGCAGGTCAATGGAGTTTCGCTATTATTGGCATAGGACTAAACATCAATCAAAAACAATTTGACACTATTAGAGGAACCTCACTTCGTTCTTATCTTCAGCTTAGCCAAGAGATCCCTTTAGAAGAAATATACAACTACATCTCACAAGGCATTGAAGAGTCCTATGATCTTTTCACCCGTGAGGAATTCAAAAAAATAGACGAAATCTATCACGAACGCTTGTTCAGACGTGCGCAATGGGCGTTGTACGAGGCCGCAAACGAAAAGTTTGAAGGTAAAATTATAGGCGTAAATGAACAGGGCTTATTAGAAATTGAAAAAGAATTCACGGTAGAATCCTATGATTTAAAGGAAATAAGTTTTATTTTCCCTTCCTAATTTACCTCTAAACCTCCTTTATGATCTCCCATTACCAAAGCAATTTGGAGAATTTCCTTCATTGGGCCCAGCATACTCCTCAGCACCTCTATTTAAGACAACCCATTGGATACCAATACATTGACTACTCTTATTCTGCGGCTGCCGCTGAGGTAAAAAAAATAGCCCAATTCATTCAGAATACCCTAAATGAGGGATCTAAAAATGTAGGTATTCTATCTAAAAACTCAGCCCATTGGATGATGGCAGACTTAGCCATTGCAGCGGCAGGTGGAATATCTGTTCCTTTTTATGCCACATTAACGAAAGATCAGTTACATCAGGTTTTGGTTCATTCGGAATGCCAAATTTTAATCGTGGGTAAATTAGATCATTGGGAGAAAATAAAAGACGGAATTCCAGAGCACATTCAATTAATTCATACACCGGAGAGTTCGGAAAGAACAGGAACACAATGGAGTGATATCCTAAAAAATACGGAGGAAATTAAGTCTTTGCCGAAACCAAAACCAGAAGACATCGCAACAATTGTCTACACCTCTGGTACAACGGGAATGCCTAAAGGGGTTATGATTACCTATGGTGGCATTGAGGCAGGGATAAATATGGCGCGTGAAATCGCTTTACTAGACCAACCTAATACGCGGTTCATCTCCTACTTACCCTTGTGCCACATTGCAGAAAGAAATTTTGTGGAATTTGCGGCAACGGCAGCTGGTGGAACGATTCACTTTGTTGAAAATCTAGATACCTTCTCTAAAAATTTAGCTAGCGCTAGACCTACCCATTTCCTCGCTGTGCCACGTATTTGGGCGAAATTCCAAGAAGGAATTTTACAAAAAATAGGAGGCCAAAAGAAACTAAGTTTACTTTTAAGTATCCCTATTGTCAATAAACTGATTCAGAAAAAGATTCAAAAAGGACTCGGACTAGACCAAACCACCTTAGCCGTCACCGGAGCTGCACCTATCTCAGCTGAACTGATGATTTGGTTCCAAAAACTGGGAATCTTTATCCAAGAAGCTTATGGAATGACAGAGAATATGGGACTGAATGCCGTAATGCCCCGCAACCAAATAAAACTAGGTTCTGTAGGCCGAATACATCCAGACTGCGAAACGCGCATCGATCCTGAAACGCAAGAAATCCAAATGCGGGCGCCCTACAATAGTGTCGGGTACTTTAAAGAGCCTGCATTAACCCAAGAATTATTTACAAAAGATGGTTGGTTAAAAACAGGAGATCAAGGTAAATTAGATGCTGAAGGATTTGTCGCCATTATAGGACGTGTAAAAGATAATTTCAAAACCGCAAAAGGCCACTATGTAGCCCCCGCCCCCATAGAAAATAAAATAAATACACACGAATACATTGAACAGGTTTGTGTGGTGGGAGTTAATTTGCCACAACCCATTGTTTTAATAGTATTGAGTGCTCTTGGTAAATCGATGGAGCAGGCTGAAATTCAGACAGCTTTTGAAGCACTTCGCAATGAAGTAAATCCTGCATTAAAAAATTATGAACATTTACGCAAAATGGTCATCGTAAATGAAGATTGGACCATTGAGAATGAGTGTTTAACTCCCACAATGAAGATTAAAAGGCCCTCTATTGAGCAAAAGTACCAAGCGAACTTTGAACATTGGTATGCTCATCCAGAGACTATTGTATATGAACTAATGGATTAAAATTTTTACCTTGCGAGGTGAAAAACTACCGCCTATATCTCTTACTACTAGCCTGCTTTTTTATGCAAGAAGCAGCTCAAGCTCAGTATGTAATAGTGGACAGTGTTATTTTCAAAGGGAATGAAAAAACTAGGGACAATATCCTGAGTAGGGAATTAGATTTTTCATTAGGTGACACCATTCAAGTTTCGACACTCGATAAACGCCTCGAGTTTAATCGTCGAAAATTAACTAATACTAATTTGTTTATCTGGGTAAAAGGTGATTACCATCAAAATAAGCCCGAACACATCGTTATCACCTACGAATTCCTTGAGCAGTGGTATTTATTAGGTTACCCTATATTTCAATTAGCTGACCGTAATTTAAACGATTGGTGGTCCCGAGGTCACTCGATGGAACGCACGATTTACGGAGCCCATTTCATCCATAATAACTTTATGGGAAGGAATGAAAAGGTAAGCTTCAAAGCAGAAACAGGCTTTACCCAACGACTTGAACTAGGCTATTCAAACCCCTATTTAGATCGTAAAAAAACGATTGGATTAGGAGCCTCTTTATCCTACACAACAAATAAAAATCTAGCCTTTAGAACCATCAATGATACGTTAAATATATTGAGTGGCGAAAAGGTTTTAAGGGAACGCTGGAGCGGTGCATTAAGCCTTCGTAAAAGAGTAAAGTTTTACGATTTCCATTTCGCGGAAATTCGCTACAGCCATTCGGTTGTGGCAGACACCATAAGGCAGTTAAACCCCAATTACTACTATAAGGGATCGAACGAACAAAACTTCTTACAACTAACTTACGCCTACTCCTACGATTTTAGAGATTTTGCCCCTTACCCGTTGCGCGGCAAAAAACTGGATTTTGCGTATAACTATGTGGGGATTTTGGCACAGGACGCCTTAAATTATTGGGACTTGAGAGCTTCTATAGCCTATTTTTTCGATTTAGGATCCAATTTCTTTATCACTACACAATGGAAGGCTAAAATAACACAAGAGAACAAAAATATCCCCTATGCTAATTTACAGGCACTCGGTTATGGGAATGATAACGTTCGTGGCTATGAGTTAAATGTGATCGATGGGACTAATTATTTACTCTCTAAAAACACTTTTAAATACCAATTATTCAACAAAATCATTCCTATCCGGTTTATCCCTTATAAGCAATTTAATCAAATGCCAGTCGCTCTTTACCCCACGGTATTCTTTGATTTTGCCTATGTATACCAGCCCTACCCGGAATTAACAGCTAGTCGTTTTTCCAATCGCTGGATCTATGGAATGGGTCTAGGCTTCGATATTGTTACCTACTATAATTTCGTTTGTAAAATAGGAGTACCAGTAGTAGGAAGTGGCAGATCTGGCCTTGTGGTAAGTATTGGCAGAGAGTTTTAGCCAAAAAAAAGCCGATCAAAGACCGGCTCATTTTAAAAATACCTAACCACTAATAATCTTATATATCGTTAAGGCCAAAGCCTTTTAATGCATAATTTTTCCAAAAATAACATTTTTTATTATCAATGGCGAAATTCATTTATTTTTGACAAATAAAAAACCTTCGCTCTACCCGTAATTGTATGAAGAAACCGTTAAATAAACTAATCGTTCCTTTATTCGCATTATTATTTTTTGTCGTCTCTTGCAATCAAGAGCAGAAAAGTGAAAATGAAGTGAGTACACCACAAGAAGCAGTCTTGTCTGCCTGGAATGAAAGTGGGGAATGGGTTCAAAAACTAAGCCTAAGTCCTAATCAAGTGATTCGTAATGCCGCTTGGGGACAGGATATGGAAAGTCTAAAGGATACACTAGAATTAGCGGAATCTCAACCGGAGAAAGGCAAATCGTACACACTCTATTTCGATGATACCGATTTGAACTTCAGTGATATTACCTACATTCCTAATGATCAGAATAAATTACAAGAAATTGACTTTGATATATTTGTTGAGTCAGGAGAAGAGGTACAACCTTTAATGGATCATTGGAAGGTTTATTTAGATGCCAAATTTGGTCCTTCAGAAATTAAAGGCAAACAGATTCTGTGGACGAAAGACAAAAATACCCGAATCCTTTTAGAGAACGTGAGTACTCCCAAAGATCCGGGTATCAAAATCAGCTTTAAAGCCGCTCATTAAATTTTATAAATCCAGCCACGCGTATCAGCAATTTCACCTAAACGAATCTGGCTGATTTCGGTAAATACTTTAGCTGAAAAATCAGTCTCTTTACGCGCTGGTAATTCGTAATCTTTACCCTCAAAACCAATCGTCTGAATAGGTGCAATTACCGCAGCCGTTCCTGCACCAAAAGCTTCTGTCACCGCTCCTGAGCTAATGCCTTCTACTAATTCCTTCACGGATAAAAGACGCTCTTGAACTTCCACACCCCAGTCTTTGGCAATCTGAATAACCGACTTACGTGTCACACCATCTAAGATCGTGTCTCCTGTAGGTGCCGTTACTAAAGCTCCATTGATGATAAACATCAAATTCATTGTTCCCGCTTCTTCCACATATTGATGAGTCGCCGCATCCGTCCAAATGATCTGATCGTACCCTGCTTTATTCGCTTCAATCGTAGGATACAAGGAACCACCATAATTACCGGCATTCTTCGCAAAACCTACCCCACCTTTCGCAGCACGGATAAATTCGGTCTCCACGCGAACACGCAACGGCTTCGAATAATACGAACCTACTGGGCAAAGGAAAATGATAAACTTATAGGTTGTTGATGGAGAAACCCCCACGTATTCGTCTGTCGCAAACATAAATGGACGGATATACAAAGAGCAACCCTCTTTTTCTGGAACCCACGCATTATCCAATTGAATCAACTGCTTCAATCCCCCCAAGAAAATCTCTTCAGGCACCTCTGGCATGCACATACGAAGCGCAGACTTATTGAAACGCTTCATATTCTCCTCTGGACGAAAAACTAATACCTCGCCTTTCTTGGAACGATATGCTTTCATTCCTTCAAAAATGGCCTGACCATAATGGATCGACATCATCGCTGGCTGATAAGACAGAGGGCCGTAAGGTTGAATTTGGACGGATTTCCAAGCTCCATCAGCATATTCTGCGACGAGCATGTGATCAGCAAAGCTGCGGCCAAAAGCCAAATTGTCAAAATCAACCTCGCTTAAGCGAGATGTAGGCGTTTTTTGAATGGTAATTTGCATAAGTTTTAGTTTCTACTTGCCGGAATTCCATGGTATCTCAGGGATATCCAATGAATGGTGCAAATAACGGCACATCATAAATAAGTAATCGGATAATCTATTCAAATATGCGATCGCAGTCGCATAATCTTCTTTTTCTTCTTCCTGCACCCAACGAATCAAACTGCGTTCAGCACGACGGCAAACGGTGCGGGTAATTTGGGCTGCAGCAATAATGGGATGTCCTCCTGGTAAAATAAAGAAGCGCATCGGGGCTATTTTACCATCAATTTCATCAATCATTTCCTCTATAGCTACGATATCGTGTAAGGAAATGAGTTTCATATTGCCTAAATATTCTTTGGAATCACTTGCCACGTGAGCCCCCAACACGAATAAACTCGATTGGATAGATTGCAACTTTTCAGCCAGCGGCCCTTCTATTTGACAAACTAACGCACCAATGTGGCAATTCAATTCATCGATATCCCCTATCGCGTCCATCCGAACGTTGGATTTAGACACTCCCTTTCCATCCGCTAAGCGGGTAAATCCACCATCTCCATTCTTCGTATAAATTGCCATTCTATTGGGGTTATCTACAAAAATAATAGAAATAAAGATTAGGTCGGTATGATTTTCAAAACTAATTTTGCAGACATTTTAATCAACTATGTCGATAGACCATTTTGCATCTCGAGTTTGGCGAATTTTGTCCATGGTGGCGTTCGGAATCTCCTTGTTATTTATTTACCGAGGGCTTCCTGATCCTACGGCAGTGCATTTTGGAGAAACGGGACGTGGAGATGGATTTTTACCCAAAGAAGAAGTATTCTATCTAGTGGCCGGGATCATCACGGTTTTAAACGTATTAGCCTTGTCATTAATCAAGGCAATTGATAAAATTCCTACAGAAAAATGGGGCACTTTCCTACCTGTTTTCGCAGAAAAAGGAAATGAAACGATCAAAAATACCTTTATAAACTGGCTACATTTCTTTCCAGCAATCATTAATACCTACTTAATCCTAGTGATGAGAGCGTTATTAATGTTAAATGATGAAAGAACCTACCAAAGTGATTATAGCTACATTCCTATGCTAGGAATCGTATTCTTGCTTGTTTGGTTGATCTACTTGCCTGTTCGTTTATTCGCGAGCCCTAAATTTGTGGAAGAGGTATGAGCATTCAAATGCCGAATATTTCCATTCAGGCCTTTGATTACCCCTTACCTGAATCGAAAATTGCTCAATTCCCCTTAGCTAATCGCCACGATTCGAAGCTTTTAGTCTATCAAGATGGTGTAATCAAGCACGAAGCTTTCCGGCAATTAGCACATCAACTTCCGGAGAATGCTTTATTAATTTTCAATAATACCAAAGTCATCCCAGCCCGCATACCTCTCTTTAAAGAGAATGGCGTGGCCATTGAGCTTTTCTTATTGCATCCTCTCTCAGATTCGATTCCTACAGAACAACTTATGGAAAGCCAGGGCGAAACCAGCTGGGAATGTTTAGTGGGAAACAAGAAGCGCTGGAAAGAAGATGATGTCCTTTATAAAGGGGATTTAGTTTTCTCGTGGATTGATCGCGAAAGAAATCAGATAAAGATCACTTGGGACACGGACAAAAGTTTCGCCCAGGTTTTGGAAGAAATCGGTAAAATCCCTCTTCCTCCTTATATGGAGAGAGATGCGCAAGTTTCTGATGCAGAACGTTACCAAACCTTGTTTTCAGAAAAACCAGGTGCCGTGGCGGCTCCTACTGCCAGCTTACACTTTTCAGATGAGGTATTAGCAGATTTAGACCAAATCAACTTACAAAAAGCCTATCTCACCTTGCACGTGGGCGCAGGCACCTTCTTACCTGTTAAAGAAGAGGATGTCAGCAAGCACCCCATGCACCGGGAGCAAATAGTCTTCACCCCTGCCTTAATTGAAACCTTAAAAGCACATCTTGGACCTTTCATCCCGGTAGGAACAACCTCTTTACGGGCATTGGAAAGCTTGTATTGGAGTGGCGTTTGGTTAATCGAAAAACGACCTATTGAAAACGGTGTACTCGTATTGCCTAAAGAATTTGCCTATGAAGAACGCTCCCATATCCCATCTGTTCAAGTCGCACTAGATGCCGTATTACAGTTTTTAAAAGAGGAGAATAGAAATTACTGGGTGGCTGAAACTGAATTATTAATCATGCCGGGCTACACCTTGCATTTCTGTGACGGCATCGTTACAAATTTCCACCAGCCTAAATCTACGTTATTGGTATTGATTGCCTCCTTGATTGGGGATGATTGGAAGCGGGTGTATGACGCGGCTTTGGCAAATGATTACCGCTTCCTTAGTTATGGCGATTCGTCCCTATTATTTAAAAAGAAGGATATTTAGTACTTTTGCAAAAAAGAATAATTTATGACAAATTTCATTAAAGAATTACGTTGGAGAGGGATGTTACACGATATGATTCCG
>NZ_CP049834.1:2402500-2505188 GCF_019916085.1 Aquirufa lenticrescens
ATCACGAAGTATTTGGACCTTGTGCCAATAATAATTGGCATGGACATAACTTTGAACTAATCGTCACAGTGAAAGGAATGCCCGATCCCGATACCGGATTTGTTTATGATCTAAAGCAATTAGGCGATCTCATTAAAGCGGAAATTATCGATAAAGTAGATCATAAAAACCTTAATTTAGATGTAGATTTTATGTTTGGAAAACTGGCTAGTTGTGAAATACTAGTGATGGAATTTTGGAAAATCTTAGCTCCTAAAATAGCAGCTACCTCTTCTTCCGCTAAATTACATAAAATACACTTAATCGAAACGAATAAAAATTCGGTCGAATACTTCGGAGAATAAGTATGAAATACTTTATCCTAGCAGGAGAAAAATCAGGGGATCTTCATGGATCAAATCTTATTCAGGAAATCAAAAAACTGGATAATGATGCTCTAATTCAAGCCTGGGGTGGAGATTCAATGGAAAGCCAAGGAGCTGAAATACTGATACACCATAATCAACTAGCGATTATGGGCATTTTAGGGGTTATACAAAATATTCAACGTCTAAAAGGGCTATTCAAAACCTTTGGCGAACAAATAGAAGCCTTTCAACCGGATGCTGTCATCTTTATTGATTACGGTGGATTCAATTTAAAGGCAGCTAAAATTGCGAAGAAGAAAGGTTTTCAAACCCATTTTTATATTGCCCCTAAAGTCTGGGCTTGGAATAAAGGTCGAGTGGGAGAACTTAAGAAATGGATTGATCATCTTTATGTGATTTTTCCATTTGAATTAAAGTTGTTTAGAGAAGCAGGAATAGCTACTGAATATGTTGGAAATCCGCTACAAGATGCCATTCAAGCCTTTGCCCCCAATGAACAATTCAGCTTAAAGGGTCAAAAATATATTGCCTTGCTAGCCGGAAGCCGAAAGCAAGAAATCAAAACAGCCTTACCCCTATTTGAACAATTAGCTAAAGCTAATCCTGATTTATCATTTGTGATTGCTGGCATATCGGATTGGAAAGAATTATACCAGACTAAGATTCCGGTTTTATTTGATCAGACCTATGATATTGTTCAACAAGCAGAAATGGCTATTGTTACCTCTGGAACGGCAACCTTAGAAACAGCCTTATTAAATACACCCCAAATTGTGGTTTATAAAACGGATTGGGTCTTTTATTCTTTGGCAAAAATCGTCATCCAGATAAAATACATCTCCCTGGTCAACATAATTCTTGATAAAGTAGCTGTACCTGAATTAATCCAAGCTAAATTTTCTGTAGAACATATGACGGCCTGGATGCGTGACCTATTAACAAAGGGAAAAACCTATCAACAACAAAAGGAAGATTATAAAATCTTGCAAGAGCTAGTAGGAAATGCGGGTGCATCGAAAAAAACAGCCGAATTACTCTATTCAGCAGCTTCCGCTAAATAATTCTTAATCCAAGATTTCTGTACACCTGGAATCGTTTGATAATAGCGTGCAATATCCAATTTATCTTTTTGAAAATCACCGGTTGTATAATAGGGTTCTCTGATTTTTATCTCCTTATTCACAAAGTCAAAACCAATCATAATCAATGGAACTTTAGCTCCATCAGCAATATAATAAAACCCTGTTTTTAACTCTTGGACATCTTTACGTGTTCCTTCCGGTGCTAATACCGCATAAAAGGATTCCTTGGAATTGTAAATGTCTACTATCGCGTCTACTAAATTAGATTTTGTACCCCGATTAACTGGATAACCTCCTAACCACGAAAATATTCCTCCAAAAGGTCCTTCAAAAAGCTCCTTCTTTCCCCAGAACAAAATAGGGATTTTAAGCAAAGAACGAGCTCCTAAACCTATAGGAAAATCCTTCCATGTAGCATGAGGACAAACAATCACCAATGCTTTCTTTAAATCACGCGGTACCTCGCCCACTAATTTCCATCCAGCTAACTTAAATAATACATCAAAAATGGGACTACTAACTAACATAAGTATCTAAAATTTCTTGAATTTGATTGTAGGAACGGCTTGGATCAATTAAATAGGACTGAATCCCCATTGATTTAGCGGAATTAATATTAGCGACATTATCATCAAAAAACAATACCTCTTCCGGAACAAATCCTTGTTCGTTCAAAACCTGTTGATAAATAGCTGTATCAGGCTTCACTAAACCCATTTCGAAAGAATAATATACCTGATCAAATAGACTGAAAAGATTTTGCCCTTCAGGCCCTAAAGCGACTTTTGTAAATCGTTCAGCATGTATAGAACTAGTATTGCTTAAAAGAATTAGGTAAAACTGAGATTTAAGTGAAGCTATCCACTCGTATACTCCCGCATGAAAGTCTAATAATAGCGCAGAAAAGGAATTATCAAAGTCAGTATCAGATATCGTTAAATCAAGACGTTCACGCAGAAAATCTCGAAATTCTGCATCATTTTGCTTACCTGCTTCGTAGGGAACCCATAACTGATGTTCCATGATGACAGAAGCTATTTCTGACGAACTTAAAGAAGAATAAGTTGAAAATGCCTCATATGTCAAAGATAAATCGATGGTTAATAAAACATTACCTAAATCAAAAAGGATCGCTTTGGGAGCAGCCATCTTATTCAATCACCTCTCCCATCGCTCCAAACTTATCGATACGCTGTGAAATACGCGTAGCAGGGTCTAAAGCTGATAGAATAGCTAATTCCTTTTTAAGCACTTCTTTCAAGGTCATAGCAGCTTCTTCTGGATTAAGATGTGCCCCACCTAAAGGCTCAGGAATGATACCATCAATTAATTTATTCGCTAACATATCGTTAGCTGTTAATTTCAAGGCTTCAGCCGCTTGTTCTTTATAATTCCAACTTCTCCATAAAATCGAAGAACAAGATTCTGGAGAAATAACCGAATACCACGTATTTTCCATCATTAAGACGCGATCACCTACAGCAATACCTAAAGCACCACCAGAGGCTCCTTCACCAATAATCACGCAAATAACAGGTACCTTAAGCATAAACATATCGCGAATATTACGTGCGATAGCCTCTCCTTGACCTCTTTCCTCCGCTTCTAAACCAGGAAATGCTCCCGGAGTATCAATTAGGCATACAATAGGCTTATTAAACTTCTCCGCCATTTTCATTAAGCGAAGCGCTTTTCTATATCCTTCTGGATTAGGCATTCCAAAATTACGGAACTGACGTTCCTTCGTATTACGCCCTTTTTGTTGTCCAATAAACATGACAGACATTTCTCCATCAATAGTACCAAAACCACCTACCATGGCTTTATCATCACCTACATTACGATCACCGTGGATTTCAATAAATTCCTCACACAAATGTTCAATGTAATCAAAAGTATATGGACGATCTGGATGACGGGAAAGTTGAACACGCTGCCAGCGCGTCAAATTCGAAAATGTTTCCTTTTTCAATTCTAAAATCTTATCAGTCAAAGAGGCTACTGCAGCTGTCACATCGACATTATTCTCTAAAGCAAGCTTACGCATTTCAATCAGTTTATCTTCTAATTCAGCAATTGGCTTTTCAAATTCCAATAATGTTTTCATAAGGCGTAAATTTTAATACAAAAATAAAATTAAAGCTCGAAAGTCTCTTCCTTTTGAGGCAAAATAACGTCACTAAATCCTAATCCATTTAATATGGAAGAAAACTCTAGCATACTTTCTTCTTCCCCATGGGACAGGAATATCTTTTTTAATTTACTAGGCTTCTGCTGTTTAACAAAATTTAAGAGCCCGGTCTGATCTGCATGTCCAGAGAATACGTCAATCTTGCGAATTTGCGCATTCACTTTATACTCGCGATCCTTTACCACTATCCTATCAGTCCCCGCTAAAAGTTGACGTCCTAGAGTTCCTTCAGCTGTATAACCAATCAATAGAATCGTAGCGTAGGTATTTGAAATATTATCAGCGATATGCTGCTCTACACGCCCCCCAGAAATCATACCTGAAGATGAAATAATAATACAAGGCTCTCGGTAATCTTTAATAGCCTTACTCTCTTTCTCTGTTTGAAGGAATATCAAATTATCTACATCAAACAGTTCGTCATTCTCTTTATGGAACTCACGAGCTTCCGGATTTAAATAGGATAAATATTTAGAATAAATCTTTGTGGAACTTCTACCCATCGGGCTATCCGTAAATACCCGAACCGCTGGAAAATTACGTTCTTCTATCAATTTATTAAGCGTATACAAAACCGCTTGCGTTCTACCTACAGAAAAAGCTGGAATAACTAAACGGCCTGGACGATCAATGCAGGTTTCTTGAATGACTTTTCCCAAAGCATCCATCGGACTATCCTTGTCAGCATGGATACGATTGCCATAGGTTGTCTCACAAACTAAGTAATCCACCTCTGGAAAAGGTTGAGGATCGATATGTAAAGGATAATTAGTTCTTCCTATATCACCGCTAAAACCAATGGTTTTCGTCTCCCCATTCTCTTTAACTGATATCAATACATGAGCAGCACCTAATAAATGACCAGCTGGCACAAACGTAATCTCTAAACCAGGAAAAACAACGAACTTCCGATTAAATTGCAAAGTCACAAAGTTATCCATCGCATTCTCCACATCTTTCTGAAGATAAAGATCCCCTTTTCGAAGTAATCGATCCATTTGCTTGTGTTTCTTCCGACTCTCGCCTTGTGCTGCTTTCAATCGACGTAAATGTAAACTAGCAGAATCCATCAATAACAACTCTGCTAAATCAGCCGTTGGAGGTGTACAAAGGATTTGGCCCTCATATCCTTCTCGGTATAACATAGGAATGTTACCAGAGTGATCTATGTGAGCATGCGTAAGAATAACTAAATTAATGAGAGAAGCATCGAAAGGAAAAAAAGACTTTTGCTCTACCGGCTCTTCGAAGTCGATTTTTCGCTCCATGTCCGTTCCACAATCGATTAATATTTGATAGCCGTCTCCTAATTGTAACAAGAACATACTGCCTGTCACTTGTCTAGCGGCTCCTAAAAAGGATAATTGCATAGAATAAAGAAAATAGGGGCTACAAGAGCCCCCTTTACCTTACAAAAATAAGAGTATTTTCTTAAAAATTACTTCACTGAAGCGAATTCCGCTTGAATTTTGTCTAATTCCTCTTTCGAATTAAATCGATCAGAAATCAAAGTACGGTATCTAAACGTAACAGATTCTCCTTTTTTTAAAGTCAAATTACGTTCATCCTTGCCATTACTAAATACTTTGGCGCCTAAGGGGTTAACCGCAAATAACCCATAACCACGTGCATGCCAATAACTTGGATAAGACACATTAGTTGGATGGTCAAAAATAGTGACTGAGATAGCATGATTGTCCATCTCCCCATGCAAATTCATCCATTTAGCACGAGTGCTCCAAACTGCCTCCCCTTTCACTCCCTCAGAGCTCCAATAGTCACCATTTACACCCGCATTATCCATGACAGGCACTTTAGTTTCAACGCCATGTGCATCTGTAAATACATCCGGTTTATTCGATGGAATTTCTAACTGACGTGCCACACGGATAGCAAACATACCATCTTTCACATCTCTAAATAGGACTTTGTCTGCTACAGCGGTTAATGTTGTAATACGATCTACTGTTCTTGAATCAGCCGTACCAGAAAAAACATACGTTGTCTTTTCTTCCAATACCTTTTGACCTTTACCATCATTGTCTATCCAATCAGCTGAGACTACTAACAAGCCTTTCTTTGCATCTTGTTTTACAACCGATGTATGAACAATTGTTCCCATTTTATGATTCTGCAAAGAAGAAATTATGTTAGTGGAGTTGTTCCAATAGTCAAAACCATTGACATCCTCATAATTCAACCACATACCTACGTGATGTGGATGATCTACCCGCTCTCCTGCACGAGGTGCCATCGGATAACCACGAGTAATCGTTGTTCCTTGAGCGGAAATTAACGGAAACAAAACTGCTTTCTTTAAAACATCCTGACCTGGAAAGAAATAGGAAGTAAATGGTTTCCCTCCTACCAAAACATCAATGGAAGTCTTTCCATTCTTGAAAGAAACAGGCAGGTTTTGTGCAAGGGTTGCAAAACTGCAAAGACCTAAAAACAAAGTGAATAACTTTTTCATAGTGCTTATTAAATAAAATTCCGAAGGCCAGAAGACCTTCGGAATCTAAAGTAAGAAATCAAATCAATCTTAGTAACCTGAATTTTGAGGGAAACCTCCATTTTCAGATAAGTCAACTTGCTTTTGTGGAATAGGACGTACATAGTGAATATCCTTAACACCTACAGCACCGTCTGTGTTGTAAAGCTTAACGCGCTCTACTAAGTTATTCCAACGCTTTAAGTCCATCCAACGTGTTTGCTCACCAGCAAGTTCACGAGCACGCTCTTCCATGATTAAGTTCATATCTACAGAAGTAACTTTCATCGCGTCTTCTTTACCCTTAGCTGCTGCACGAACACGTACCATATTAATAGCTGCTACCGACTCAGCTTGCTTGCCTAATTTGAATTGAGCTTCCGCTAACATCAAATAAGTATCCGCTAAACGATGTACAAAATAATCACGAGAACCATTTTCATACGTCATATCAGGACGAAGTGGATCAAAGAATTTCTGTAAGGTAGGAAACAAAGCAAAATTGTACAAACTAGGAACCAATACTTGGTATTTCTTAGTAGCACGCTCAGCTAATGACATTTCATACCCTGGAATAAAGATAGCCGTATCACCTGCCTTATAAGTTAATGTCGCTTTAGAAGCATCGAAACTTGTATTGATAGGTGTAGCAGATGGCTTGTTTGAATACCATGTATCTTTAAATGTTTTCTTGTAACGAGTATCGTTTACACGATCAGCAAATACCGTATTTAACAAATAAGGTGTTGGTTTCAAACGTTTGAATGGACGACCATTCACAACGTCACGTTGCATACCAGGTTGTGTATCATATTGCATACCGAAATACAAGTGAAGCTTGTTACCTTGGTTATCCACAAAACCATTTGTTAATGGATCTTGAGTATACTGTACTGCAAAAATAACCTCATCATTAATTTGATTCGATTGATCAAATACAGAAGCAAAATCAGGTAATAATTTAAAGCCATAGTTAGCAATTACATTATTACATAAAGTAGCCGCATTTGCGTAATCAGTAGATTCCGCAAATTTCGATGAAGCACGTGTTAAATACACTTTTGCTAACAAATTCTCAGCAGCAGCCTTAGTAGCACGACCATAATCTCCTGCTGCTTTCGTTGCAGGTAAAACCGGAATTGCTGCTAATAAATCTGTTTCTATTTGCTTATAAACTGCTTGCTCAGACGCACGAACAGCTGTTTTAGTAGGACCAGTCGTTTCCTTTAAACGTAAATCTAATGGACCAAACTGCTGAACTAAAATAAAGTAATAATGCGCACGCAAGTACTTCATTTCAGCCACACGCGTATTCTTAACTGCATCTGTAATACCAGTTACAGCTGGAGCACGATCAATTACCGCGTTAATGGTGTTGATACCTTTGTAGGTCTCATCCCACAATTGAGCTAAGATATCTACAGAAGAAGTTAATTGAGAATCATAAAAGTGAAAACCTTTGTATGATCCATCAGCACCTGCGCTGTAAATATCCGTACCATACTCTGACATGGTTAAACCACGTTCTGTTGCATAGAACGAACGAAGTGGAGTATAAGCTGCATTTGTTGCAGCTACGAATCCTGGAGTCGTAGCAATATAATCGTTACTGATCTGAGAAACTACTGTCTCTTTCAGTAGATCACTACATGAGGCAGTACCCAACATAATCGCTGAAGCAATACCTAATGATTTTAATGAATTTTTGATATATAAACTTTTCATTATTTCAGGGATTAAAATTTAATATTTAAACCGAACGTAGAAACAGATGTAGCCGGAGTTACGCTGTTTTCTACGTTTCCATTAGATGTTTCTGGATCCACACCATTTTCTTTAGAACGGTAGTTCGAGAAGATAAATGGTTGTTGAATACTAGCATATAAACGTAAAGAAGACAATCCTAATTTCTGAGCTGTTTTAGCTGGGAAAGTATATCCTACGTTAATATTACGCACCTTGATAAATGAACCATCATAGTACATAATTGCTGTATTGTATGCAGGGAACTCTTGGTTAAAGTTCGGACGCGGATATCTAGCACCTGGATTATTTGGAGTCCAGTAATCCACCTTGATTTGGTTGTAACGACCTTGAAGGTAGTTAGAATTTTGGTGGAATTTAGATACAATCATCTGACCTTGACGTGTAAAGATGAAGAATGACAAATCGAATCCTTTATAAGAAAAACGGTTAGTAATACCACCGGTCCAAGATGGAACATCAGAGCCTAATAACACACGGTCATCAGCCGTAATTTTACCATCTCCATTTGCATCTTTTACTTTAATTTGACCTACGGTAAATCCTTTCGCTTTTGCTTCTGCAGCTTCAGCTGTTTGCCAGATACCAGCATATTCATAATCAAAATACGAGTTCAATGGTTTACCAATAAACCAACGGTTACCTACGTCATCTTTTGCTCCATTATAAAGTGAAACAATCTCCTCTTGATTTTTGTAAAATACGAAATCCGTGCTCCATTTAAAACCATTGGCTGCATCGATGTTATTCGTCGTTAATGAAAGTTCAATACCACGGTTCATCGTCTCCCCTACGTTACGAGTAACGGAAGCGAAACCAGTTGAAGTAGGCAATTGATCAGACAATAACAAATCCGTTGTATTTGTTTGGTAGTATTCAGCAGAACCAGAAACGCGACCTCTCCAGATTGAGAAATCCACCCCTACGTTCTGTGACGTTGAAGTTTCCCACTTCAAATCGGCATTACCAATTGTATTTGGACGATACCCGTAAGCAGCTGTGTTATTCCAAGCATAAGAAGTACGACCCTCTAAACCTACTGTTTGGTAAGGAGAAAGACCCTGGTTACCTACTTGCGCATAAGATGCACGAACCTTTAATTCATCTAACCAAGTCAAATCCTTCATGAAGTTTTCTTGATGTAAATTCCAACCTAGAGCCACACCTGGGAAGTTACCCCATTTCGAGTTTTCCCCAAAACGAGATGAGCCATCACGACGCGCAGTAACTGTTAATAAGTACTTTCCTTTGTAATCGTAGTTAATACGAGCCATGTAGGAAGCAATCGTCCATTGGATTAAGTTAGAACCTACCCCTTGAATAGAAGATGCATTACCCACATTGTAAAACTGCTGAGTCTCTACTGGAACACCCAATACACTTTGTGTATATTGCTCAAAGTTATCACGTTGCATTGATTGCAATAAAGTAACCCCTAAATTGTGATCCTTAAATTGCTTATTATACGTTAAGATATTTTCAATCGTATAGTTAAATCCTTGACGGTTATCGGTTGTAGCCGTTGGGTTACCACCTTTAATGTTATTCGTCAAAGCCCCATAAAAACGACCATTACGAGAAATCGTAAAGTCAGGACCAAAATTCACACGGTATTTCAAGCCTTTTGCTAATTCCAATTCAGCATAGATACTATTGAACATACGGTATTTCTTTGTCTCATCGATTACAGCACCTGGAACAATCTCATTCAAAGGATTCGTCAATAAGGCATCATCCGTTTGTTGGAAAATTAAGTTACCACTGTCATCATACGCTCTTGCTAATGGGTTTTGTGATAATAAGAAACCATAAGGGTTAATATTAGCTCCATTAGTTACCGCATACATCAAATAAGAGGATGCACCCACTTTTAAACGCTTGTTCACTTGGTGATCCACACTAGCTCTAAAAGAATAGCGCGTAAAATCTAAACCTTGAATAATACCGTTATCTTGGAAATAACCCGCGTTAATTGAGAACTGAGTCTTATCATTACCACCTTGAACACCAATTGCATGGTTTTGCTGTACGCCTTTTCTGACCATCATATCTTGGTAATCAAGTGAACGTCCTTTAGCGATACCATCTAGTTCAATAGGAGTAAATAACTTAGAATCAGCGAAAGCATCAATAACTCCCGTAGGAACTATATTACCATTCGCATCTTTATAAGTACCAATCGTACGACGAGACTCACGCTTCATTTCTGCATATTCAGCACCTGAGAACAATTGAATCTTATCTAAGGATTGTGTAGAACCTACATATGAATCATAAGAGATAACTGTTTTACCATCCTTAGATCCACGCTTCGTAGTAATCAAAACAACACCATTCGCTCCACGAGCACCGTAGATAGCTGTTGCAGTTGCATCTTTAAGGATTTCCATTGAAGCCACATCATTCGGGTTCATATCTTCATAACCTCCTGAAAGAGGAATACCATCTACTACGTATAATGGATCATTACCCGCATTAAATGAACGACGACCACGAATTAAAACACGTGGCACCGTACCTGGCTTAGAACCAGATTGCGCTACGTCTACCCCAGCTACACGACCTTGCATCGCTTGACCTAAGTTCGTAATAGGCATCTCTGTGATTTGCTTAGCCGTTACAGAAGAAATGGCACCCGTTAATTGGCTTTTCTTTTGAGTACCATAACCTACTACCACTACTTCTTGCAATGATTTAGTATCAGCACTTAAAGCCACATTAATTTGGGTTTTAGAACCTACTGAAACTTCTTGTGAGTTTGTTCCAACAGCTGAAAACACTAAAACTGCTGAATTACCAACAGTAATTTTATAATTTCCATCCATATCTGTCGAAGTTCCTTTAGAGGTACCTTTAACAGCAACACTAGCTCCAGGAATACCAGAACCATCATCAGATGAAGTTACTTTACCTGAGACCGTCCGATCTTGGGCAAAAATTTGAATACTCAATAACAGCATTATACCGCTAAGGAGCAC
Organism: Aquirufa lenticrescens; assembly: GCF_019916085.1. Lineage (NCBI taxonomy): Bacteria > Pseudomonadati > Bacteroidota > Cytophagia > Cytophagales > Flectobacillaceae > Aquirufa > Aquirufa lenticrescens. The sequence continues at coordinate 2,413,375 of NZ_CP049834.1, forward strand.
CTTGGAAAGTAATTTTTTTCTCATAGGTTAATTGAAATTAAGTTGTTTGCAAAGTCATTTGGATCCTTTCCCACAAGGCTTTGCATTCTTGTTGGGATAGTCTTAAGGGTTTAATTGGGTACTTATTTACTATTTTTAATCTCTTTATCCAGCTCATTCTTTTCGATAACATGTCAATCTTATTAAGATTTCTTATCCCGAAAAGCACAAAAACTATACGATATACTCAAATATATCTTATAATTATTCAATATTAACAAGCATAGGCTTTCATTGTCATCTGTTCTTTCATCACACGTAAAGCACCAAATAATAAATTATATACAGATTGAGGATTGATATTCATCTGTTCTGAAATTTGATCCGTATCCATATTCTCAAAATACTTTAAGGTAATTGCCTCCCTTTGGCGCTTACTTAACTTATTAAGGCTCTGATACATAGAAATATGAGATATCTTTTCTTCTTCCACCATGACTAATTGTCTTTCAGGGGACGGCATATCCTCCATAAACTGGTATTGATAGGCATCGTGGTGATTCAAATTCTTCAATTGCGTTTCTAAAGAGCGTACAATTTTACGTTTGATCGAAGCCATCAAATAAAATTTTACACTAGTTGTAGGGCCTAGACTAGCATGATTCTTCCAAATTTCAACGAATAGATCATGTAGACAATCTTTGATTAAGTCCTTATCACTTGTAATACCCATACAATAAGTATATAGTGGTTGAACAAAATGCGAATACAACACGGAAAACGCCTGTTGATCCCCTGCTCTGAACTGATCCCAAACTTCAACTTCATTAATGGACTTCTTCATAAATCGATCTAAAATTGTACAATAGTGATATGTATTATCATTTGACATATACTACACAGGGAATATAGAAGATAATTGTATAAAAAATCAAAGAAAATATTTAATTTTTTTCCGTAAACGTTTACGGAAACGTTTACAATCAAAAAAAGTTCATTTGACATCCTTCAAATCAGAAATTTTAATCGTTTCTTTGAATTTCTGATGTAAATCAGGAATTGTATTTAATCAATAAACACCTCTATGAATAAAAAATTAAACACCCTGGATGCCTCGATGTTAGTCATGGGATCGATGATAGGATCAGGTATCTTCCTCGTAAGTTCAGAAGTGGCTAGATCGGTGGGCTCCCCTATTTATTGGATTGGAACCTGGTTATTAACTGCATTTTTAACCATAACTGGTGCTTTTGCTTACGGTAAATTAAGTTCTGTCTTTCCTAAAACGGGTGGACAATACATCTATCTAAAAGAATCCTATAATTCATTAATTGGTTTTCTCTTTGGCTGGACTACCTTCTTAGTGATTCAAACAGGTACTATCGCAGCGGTGGCTGTTGCCTTTGCAAGGTATGCCGGCTTTATCTTCCCTGGAATTCTGAATGATACACCATTAGTAGGTGATTATATTACAACACAACAAATTTTAGCGGCAACACTCATCGCGTTTCTAACCTTTATAAATAGCCGAGGCGTACAATTTGCCTCTTTAGTTCAAAATATCTTTACCATTACCAAAATCGGGGCCATCGTCATCCTTATCATTATTGGTTTGTATGTAGGGGTTCAAAATGATTGGATTCACTTTGAAGGATTCTTTGCGGAGCCATTCACCATTGATACGACGACTAATTCCTCTCATTCCATCGGGGGATGGGAATTAGCTTCATTGTTCGGAGTAGCCATGATTGGGCCCTTATTCTCATCTTCAGCTTGGAATAATGTCACTTTTGCGAGTGCTGATTTTGAAGACCCTAAGAAGACCATTGCGAAAGGTTTAGTCTATGGATCTGCGCTCGTATGTCTATTGTATTTACTAACAAATATGGCCTACCTGAGCATTTTACCTTTACAAGGAGAATCAGATGGTATCAATAGTTATGCACGCGGGATTATGTTTGCTACACAGGATCGTCTTGGAGCAGCCGCTTTAGAGACCGTTTTAGGCGGTATCGGTGCTTTAGTGATGGCGGTGTTTATTATGATCTCTACGTTTGGATGTAACAATGGAATCATCTTAGCAGGAGGACGTTTATTCCAAGCAATGGCAAACGACCGTTTATTCTTTAAGAAAGCGGCAGAAACAAACGATAAAGATGTACCTGTGTATTCTTTAGGAATTCAAGGGATTTGGGCCATCTTGCTATGCTTCTCAGGATCTTATGGGGCGCTATTAGACTTTACGGTATTTGCTATCTTACTATTCTACTTTCTTACGGTAGCGTCTGTTTTCAAAACAAGAATCATGCAGAAAGAACTGCCCCTTTTGCAAAAATTGCTTTTCAGTGGCTACTTACTATTATTAGTAGGAATCGCTGGAAACCTATTGTGGGTGAAAACACTCTCCTCTTCCATTGGTTTAGGAATTGTGCTTTTAGGTATTCCGTTTTACTTTGTGATGAAGAAAACTCAGAGCAATTGATTAGCTTTCAACCAGGTAGTTAAACGATCGAACCACAAGTCCCCACTTGTGGTTTTATTGTTTAGTCCAAAGCCGTGACCACCTTTCGCATATATATGTAAATCGACAGGTACTTTATTAGCAGTTAATTTCTCAGCGTATAGTAATGAGTTTTTCAAAGGAACGGCATTATCGTCTGCAGCATGCACCATAAAGGCTTTAGGCGTTTGTGCTGTTACTTGTTCTTCGTTTGAGAAAAGTGCTAAATCCGCTTCGCTAGGATTCTTTCCTAGGAGATTTTGAGAAGACCCACCGTGTCCAAAGGAACGAACAGAGATGACTGGATATACTAAAATCGAAAAATCAGGTCTAAGATTAGCACCAGCAAGTACACCTGTATAGTCTTTAGTAAAGTGCGTTGATGCCGTAGCGGCTAAATGCCCTCCTGCGGAGAAACCCATGATACCAACTTTGGCAGGATCCACATTCCATTTTACGGCATTCGAACGAACTAAAGCAATAGCTGATTGAGCATCTTGTAAAGGTGCGTATTTTTTCTCTACTTGTGCAGAATCAGTAGGTAAACGATAATACAACACCAAAGCAGAAACCCCTATCTCATTGAATTTAGCGGCAATGTCATATCCCTCGTGAGATGAGGCTAATATTCGATAACCTCCACCTGGGCAAATAACCACGCAACTTGTCGGTTTAGTAGAACCAGGTGCAGGAAAAAAACGATAACTAGGAACAGTCACATCTGAAATTCGCTCGATACCATCTGCGCCTTTTGTTGCTTTTTCTTTATTTGCTACAGGCTTTGAATTAGGAATACTAGCAGGATATAGAGGAAGGAAATCTTGTGCCATAATCGGTGAGGCAAAAAGAAGAAAGAGGACTAACTTTTTCATTTGGATGAGGTCTTTTCAGTAGTAATTAACAAGACAGCTGATAAAATCAAACTACTTGCGAATAACAATATACTACTTAAAGACTCACCAAGAATAATATTACCCAAAAACAACGCAATAATTGGATTTACATAGGTATAAGTGGAGACCAACGTGGCATCAAGGGCTTTGGACAAATAACCAAATAATCCAAAACCTACCATCGAACCAATCAACGCTAAATAGATAAATACATAGATTGCTTTCAAAGGCAATTCCGAAACAATGACAGATTGCGCGTCACCACGAAATAAAGCTATACCAAGCAATATGAGTCCACCAGTCGTCATCTGAATCCCGCAAACCTGGGTAAAATGATAGGTATTGGCTTTCAGAAACTGAATATAAAAGACGCCTAAATTCCACGCAACAACTGCAATGAATAAAAAGCCCATTCCTCGGTAAAAGTCAATTTCTTTTCCAGGAATCGCTAAATTCTTTTGAGAGGCTAACAAGATGATTCCCACAAAACCAATTAAGGTTCCTAACAGTTTACGATTTGTGGGTTTACGACCTGAAATCCAAAAGAAAATAATCAACAAAAGTGGCCCCACAGCCATAAAAACGGAAGATAATCCGGAGGGTATGGTTTGACCAGCTAAAGCCATAAAACCATTACCCAAGGTAATTAATAAAACACCAGCTAAAAGATGAACTCTCCAATGCTGAAGAGACAATTTTTGCCAATGTCCTCCCAGTATTGACCACGCTAAAAAGAGTAAACCAGCAACTAAATTTCTCGAAAAGGAGATAACTAAAGGGGGAAGAAATTCTAATAGGATCCGAACACTCAGAAAAGTGCTCCCCCAAATTAGATATAGGCCTCCAAGCGCTAACATCGTCACCAGCGATATGGATTCCTTTTTGTTCATGTTAATCTAATAAATCAGGTCTTCTAGTCTGCGTTCGCAAAACAGCTTGCTCGTGACGCCACTCTTCAATTTTCTTTTCATGGCCAGACAACAACACTTCAGGTACACCCATCCCATCAAAACTGGCTGGACGTGTATATACAGGGGGGGCTAATAAGCCATCCTGAAATGAATCAGTTAAGGCTGAACTCTCATCCCCTATCGCTCCTGGAATCAAACGAATAATGGCATCAGCGGTAACGGCAGCCGCTAATTCTCCACCAGACAACACATAATCACCAATCGAAATCTCTTTTGTCACATACTTCACCCGTATACGCTCATCGATGCCTTTATAATGACCACAAATAAATAATAGGTTTTCGCCTAGACTTAATTGATTCACTAAACCTTGTTTTAAGACGATACCATCCGGACTAAAATAGATGATCTCATCATATACACGTTGCGACTTTAAAAATTCTATACATTTAGATAAAGGCTCCACGGCCATCACCATACCTGCACCACCGCCAAAAGGATAATCATCCACTTGTTTATGCTTCTTCTCAGAAAAGTCATGTAAATCGTGAAATACCACCTCAACTAGCCCAGCCTTAGCGGCGCGCGCACAGATAGAATGCTCAAAAAAGCTATTCATTAAGGCCGGAACTACTGAAATGATATCAATCCGCATCTTCTTGAGTATAAACTTCTAATAAACCATCAGGCAATATACTGTGTACAATTTGGTTCTTCTTATCCACTTTTGGGATAATCGCATCAATTAAAGGAATAAGCACCTCATGGCTTTGGTAAATCATCACCACCACATCTTGTGCCCCCGTACTGTAAATCTCCTTCACCGTACCTAAGTCTCCTAAATTTTTATCTACTACCTGATAACCGATTACCTCATGGTAATAAAACTGATCATCTTTTAATTTAGGCAAAGCGGAAAGAGGTAAAAATACCTTTAAGCCTACTAAATCCTTCGTAGCATCTAGAGAGTTAATCCCCTCCAAAGTAATCAAATTTAAATTATCTCGAATCTGGATATCCTCCACAAAGTAGGGAACCATCTCGTTTCCTTGCTGTAAAAAGATCGCATCTAAATCCTCATATTCATACGGATCATCTACATCTAAATAAAGGTGAAACGCACCTTTTAAACCATGCGGTTTAGAAAGGGTTCCTAATTCAAAATATTCAGTCTTTGCCATAGGTACAAAAAAAAATCATACAAACTTGAGAACAAATTTGTATGATTTTAAATAAAATCAAAAATTATTCAGCTGCTGGAGCCTCTTCTGCTGCTTCTTCAGCTGCAGGAGCTTCCTCCGCTGCTTCTACTGCAGAAGCTTCTTCTGCTACTGCTTCTTCAACTGCTGGCGCTTCTTCAACTGCTGCAGGAGCCTCAGCTACTACTTCGTCTACTTCTACACCTGTAGCTTCTTCTTCCGCTTCATTGATAGCTTCTACTACGCTAGCTACTAAAGCTTCTTCAGCTACTTTGTTTTTTGCAGCAATATTTTCAGCACGAGCGCTAGATACTTTAGCTTCAGCTTCTAAACGAGCCGCTTTAGACTTCGCTTTAGACTGTTGTAAAGTAGTCGCTTTCGTTTGATTAGATACCTCTTTCTCTGCTTTCCAAGCCTCGAACTTCGCATCAGCTTGTTCTTGCGTGATAGCACCTTTGTTCACACCTACTTGTAAGTGTTTCGCGTACATAATTCCTTTGTGTGAAAGGATCGCACGAACAGTGTCAGTTGGTTGAGCACCGTTCAATACCCATTGGATTGCTTGTTTCTCGTTTAAAACGACAGTTGCTGGGTTGGTGTTAGGATTGTATGTTCCGATTTTTTCAACAAAACGTCCGTCACGTGGTGCACGAGCATCCGCAACTACTACATCGAACATTGCTAACTTTTTGCGTCCGCGACGCGCTAATCTGATTTTAACAGCCATTTGATATGGGTTTGTGAGGGATCTCGTCCCCCGGGTTTATAAATAGTCTGCAAAATTAAACTATTTTGCATTCATTTCAAACAAAGAAATAGAGAAAATAAACCGATAAGCCGAATTCTGTCAATGGTTACCCACCGTCCTATCATTTATCTTCGATAAACATCACTGTTTACCTGTAGCAATCTACCCACTAGCATCGGACGAGCCACCCTTTTGCCTTGCGACAGCTAGCCTATTTGATCTTGCAACGCGTGAGGTTTACCTAAGCCTGTTTTGTCACCAAACCAGCGGTGGGCTCTTACCCCACCTTTTCACCCTTACCCGAAGGCGGTAATTTTCTGTGGCACTTGCTGTTGAATCCGAAGATTCCCCTTCCAGTTAGGAAGCACGCCGCTCTATGTTGTTCGGACTTTCCTCTTTAAAAAGCGATAGGATAGTCTATTTTCTCTGATGCAAAGGTAAGATTTTATTTGGCCAAAGACCAATTCCCCTCAAAAGCACCCTCAAATAACACAGAGCTACTATCGAAATAGATCTTTTGAAAACGAACTCGTCCATTATTTGCCAGAGTAATCGAACTAGGAAGACGATTAAGAATTTGCTTCGACTGAAAATGGAAAGCTGCCGCCTGCGACTGCAATTTCTTTTGAATCCGTCCCCTAAATAAAGAAGCGGGAAAAGATAAACCTTGAAGTTGCGTTTCCTTTACTTGGATTCCGACCGAATTATCAGGATAAATCACAAAATCAAAATTAACAGCTAATTTGGATGATTTACCTTTAAATTGACCTAGTTGAAAGCTTAAACCCTCTTTTTGGAACACAAATGCCCCATTACCCTTCCAAGAAGGATTACTCTCCTTAATGGCTGCCATTAATTCAGGCCCCGATAGTTGAAATTGAAATGGAAGTATCGGCTTTCCAGCACCAGGTAAATCCTTCACTGGAATTAACAAAGTCGTCGGATTGCTTTGACCTGAAACCACCTTAAATCCACCCATATACCGTAATTGACCTTTGATGCTGCTTTGATCAAAACTCAAATCACGCAAATCCAAGGCAGAACTAGCCGCAGGTTCTATTCGGTATCCTGATGGCGAATCCGTAAAAAAAGATTGGAAAGCAAAAGGCTTAGTAGCTATTTTCTTGATTGCAGCATTTAACTGATCTTGCATTTGGGCTAAAATCAATGCCTTCTTTTGATTTAAGAGTTGATCCACCACTCCTGAAACGTTTACCGGAAAACCCATCACTTTCACAGAAGGCTTTTGGATCCACTGATAGTCATAGGCCACTTCTTTCACCTGCAAGGAGTTAATGCTCGCTAGATTCCATTTCAATTGCACTTTCATCGCTAAATCACCCGAAACGGTTCCGGCAGATATTCCTGCAAGTTCCGGTTTCGCCACCATCCTCACTGGCAAAGATAGACTTATGTGATCCTTTTGAATGGCGTGCAATTGAATAGGGGCTAATAAACGAACATCTAAAGGGAAATCAATCGTAGAAGAACCAGCCGAATTTTGGTAAAGTACAGAACCCGGCTTTAATTGACTTAAAGCAAATAAACTATCATAAGAAAGGGAAAAATCAATCGTAGTTAGTCCAGGCTTGATAGCAGGAAAACGATCCACATAAACTGACTTTTCAGCAATGGGAGCGGGAACTAGTGTTTTAGCACAAGAGCTGATAAAGACAAGAAGTAGAAATAGATAAATGCGCATAAAAAAAGAGACCTCAATCTTAAACGAAAAGACTGAGGCCTAATTATGTTTACATAATAAACTAGGTTAATAATCCACCGTTTACTGAAATAACTTGACCTGTTACATAAGAAGACATATCAGAACCTAAGAACAAACAAACATCAGCCACTTCCGTTGCTTGACCTCCCCTTTTCATTGGGATGGATTTTGTCCATTCTTCAATAGCTGCCTCATTTAATTCCTCTGTCATCTCGGTTTCTATAAATCCAGGTGCAATTGCATTGCAACGAATATTACGAGAACCTAATTCCAAGGCGACAGATTTTGTAAAACCAATAATACCCGCTTTCGAAGCTGCATAATTAGATTGACCTGCATTTCCTTTAATCCCTACAATGGAAGTCATATTAATGATAGAACCAGACTTCGCTTTCATCATAGGCTTCGTTACCGCTTTCGTTAAATTGAAAATAGATTTCAAATTCACACGAATCACCTCATCCCATTGGTCTTCTGACATACGCATTAGTAATCCATCACGCGTAATCCCAGCATTATTAATTAATATATCAATCGTCCCAAAATCAGCTAACACATCTTCTACTAATTTCTCAGACTCTGTGTAAGAAGAGGCATCTGAACGATAACCCTTAGCTGTAATTCCAAAAGCAGCTAATTCTTGTTCTAATGCTTGACCCTTCTCTACTGAAGACAAATAAGTGAAAGCAACATTGGCGCCAGATTTGGCAAAAGTTGTCGCAATAGCCCGACCGATACCGCGAGAGGCACCTGTCACTAAAACGACCTTGTTTTGTACTAATGACATATTATTTTTTTTGTTTGGTTAATTCTTTTCTTATTTTTCTGGCCAAAGTCAAGGCATCAGCCCCCTCTTCAAAATCAGCCACAATATATTCACCTTCTGCTAAAGCGCCTTTCAAAATCTCTTCCGCTAAAGCGTCTTCTAAGTATTTCTGAATCGCGCGATTTAACGGTCTCGCACCATATTGGGGATCATAGCCTTTGTCCGCCATGAAGTCTTTTGCTTTCTCCGTTAATTCCACTTCAAATCCAAGGTTAGCTAAACGCGTTTTCAACTTCGTTAACATCAAATCAATGATTTGGTGGATGGCAGGACGCTCTAACGAATTAAATACGATGATATCATCTAAACGGTTAATGAACTCAGGTGCGAAAGCTTTTTTCAACGCATTTTGAATGGTTGTCTTCGCATATTCATCCAAGTTATCCACTTTGGACTTCGTAGAGAATCCGATACCTGATCCAAAATCTTTCAAATCACGTGCCCCAATATTAGAAGTCATAATGATAATCGTATTTCTAAAATCAACACGACGACCTAAACCATCTGTCAAAATACCATCATCTAATACTTGCAATAACAAGTTAAACACATCAGGATGCGCCTTTTCAATCTCATCTAATAAAACTACCGCATAAGGCTTACGACGAATCTTTTCAGTCAACTGACCACCTTCTTCGTAACCCACGTATCCCGGAGGCGCTCCTACTAAACGAGATACACTGAATTTCTCCATGTACTCACTCATATCGATACGCACTAAAGCGTCTTCTTTATCGAATAAATAGGTAGCTAATACTTTAGCCATCTCTGTCTTTCCTACTCCCGTAGGTCCTAGGAAGATAAATGAACCAATAGGCTTCTTAGGATCTTTTAAACCTACGCGTGTACGCTGAATGGCCTTAACTAATTTTTTGATGGCATCCGGCTGACCTATTACTTGCTTCGAAAGTTGTTCCTCCATCTGCAATAATTTCTCGCCTTCTTTCGCCGCTACACGATTGACTGGAATACCTGTCATCTGAGCAATTACCTCCGCCACATTTTCTTCTGTGACCGTAAATTTCTGTTTCTTCGAATCCTCTTCCCAAGCCGCTTTCGATTGTTCCAATTGATCGATTAATTTCTTCTCGCGATCACGCAATTGAGCCGCCTCTTCGTATTTCTGAGACTTCACCACTTGGTTTTTCTCTTTCTTCACGATTTCGATTTGGCCTTCTAATGCCACAATATCTTCTGGTACATTGATATTAGAAATGTGCACTCTCGCGCCTACTTCATCTAACACATCAATCGCCTTATCTGGCAAGAAACGATCTGAAATATAGCGATCTGATAATTTAACCGCAGAAATGATCGATTCATCTGTATAAATCACGTGGTGGTGGTCCTCGTATTTATCTTTGATATTATGTAAGATTTCAATGGTTTCTTCGACTGTCGTAGCATCCACCATTACGGTTTGGAAACGACGAGCTAAAGCACCATCTTTCTCAATGTACTGACGGTATTCATCTAAGGTAGTTGCTCCGATAACTTGTATATCTCCACGCGCTAACGCAGGCTTGAACATATTCGAAGCATCTAAAGAACCCGAAGCACCACCAGCGCCTACAATCGTATGCAACTCATCAATAAACAAAATAACGTCTGTCGATTTCTCTAGTTCATTCATCACCGCTTTCATACGCTCTTCGAACTGACCACGGTATTTCGTACCAGCCACTAAAGACGCGATATCAAGCGTAACAACACGTTTGCCAAAAAGTACACGGGATACTTTCTTCTGCACAATGCGCAAGGCTAAGCCTTCCGCAATAGCTGTTTTACCCACACCGGGTTCACCGATCAAAATAGGGTTATTTTTCTTGCGGCGAGATAAAATCTGAGCCACACGTTCAATCTCTTTCTCGCGACCTACAATCGGATCAAGTTTTCCATTTTCAGCTACCTTAGTCAGATCACGACCGAAATTATCTAAAACAGGTGTTTTACTTTTTTCTCCTGGTTTAGAACCAGTTGCATTACCTGCACCAGCACCACCTGTAGAACCGGATCCAGCACTGTATAAACGAGAATCATCGTCATTATCGTCTGTATCCGAGCTGGCCTTAGGATTAGAACCTTGACCATTTCCTGATTGGAATTCTACCATTTCCTTAATTAAATCGTAATAAACTTGGTATTTTTCCAAAATCTGTGTCGCCACATTATCTTCATCACGTAAAACGGCCATTAATAAATGATCCGTTTCTACGACATTTGTTTTAAAGTATTTAGCCTCTAAATACGTCAAACGCAACACTTTTTCAGCTTGTTTAGTCAACGGAATATTTAACATATTCTCCCGATCAAAAGAAGAACGAGTAGTGGAAGCAGTAGAATGTTCGATGCTTTGGCGTAAAGAATCCAAAGAAACTCCTGAACGCAACAATAAATCAATACCTGGACCCTGTCCATCTCGAATCATCCCTAACATCAAGTGTTCAGTCCCAATATAATCGTGACCTAAACGCAATGCCTCTTCTCGCGCTAACGAGATGACTTCCTTCACTTTATTCGAAAATTTAGCCTCCATATTGTTCTATTTATTTCGTACAACTTACCTGCATCAACCACGTATGCCCCTAAATTGTTCCCTTTTTATTTTAAAAAAGTCAAAGACTCCTTTCCGTGATTCATCAATAAATCCAAAATCGACAAGTTCGGAACAAATTGCGTACCAAAACACTGTCGATAAGATCTATTTTGATAGATTGAACGCGTTGTCCAGTCTTTTTTTGCACTTATAGTATCATATTCACTTGATCCACTAAAAACTCCGAATTCTTCCGTCTTGTCAAATACCAAAGGCTCATCTAAAATACGGTATACAAAGCTCAAGAGATCAATATTTAAATCTACTAAAAAAAACCTTTTTTTTGCAAAGATTTGATGTAAATATGGCTCAAAATATTCGTAATAAGGTGCATTTCCATAGGCAGCTTGAATAGCTCCTTGGTGTTGCTTCATCCAATTTTGGGAATAATTAATCTTGGTATCCTTCGTTTTTGTTTTCACACCAGAAGTATGAATCACCGGAACCGTTAATCGCTCCACACCATTCGCTCCTAAAATCATACAACGATTCCGAAATGTCTGTTTAGGGAAATTTTCCTCCACCTCGAAAAGTATAGCCGGATGCTGAAGCAAAACCGTCATGTATTCTAGACTAGGCAAATAATGAGTCTCAATGTGCATTACCAAAAATAAATCGGATATTTGTAAAACGAAAGAACAAAGATAATAAGAATGAAAGCGTCTCCCCTGTTTCTGTACAAACTTATTGGAAGATTACCTCTACCGGTACTTTATGGATTCGCCTCTTTTTGCACCTTCTTATTTTATTACCTCATTCCCTACAGAAAAAAGGTGATTCAGGGCAATATGAAAAAGTCCTTCCCAACTCTTTCTGACAAAGAATTAGGCAAACTTACGTACCAATTTTATGGGTATTTAACAGATCAATTAGTCGAATTTTTTAAAGGGGTTTCTATCAGCAAAGATGAAATGCTTGATCGATTTGAGATCAAAAATGAAGACGTTGTGACTGACTTTATTAAAAAAGGAATTCCCGTCATATTAGTAGCTGGACATCAAGGAAATTGGGAATGGGCTATACACCGTTTAGCGCTGAGTAAGAATCCGCACGATGTGATTTACCAAAAGCTAAATAATCCTACTTTTAATGAATTTACGAAGCAAGTACGTTCGCGCTTTGGGCACGTAGTATTGTTAGAAAAAAGAGAATCAGTTTTACTTACAAGAGAACGTAAAGATATTCCTCGAGTCATTTGTTTAGCAGCTGACCAGGCTCCACAGAAACCTGAAAGCGCTTATTGGACGAACTTTTTACACCAAGATACGGCCTTCTTTACCGGAATGGAGCGTTTCGCGAGAGATTATCAATACCCAGTTGTGTTCGCAGAATTGATTCGAAAAAAGAGAGGAAAATATACGATGACCTACGAATTATTAGCGAATGTCCCTTTTGATGAATTAGCTCCAGGTGAAATTATTGAACGCTTTGCTCGTCGTTTGGAAAAATCCATCAATGCCTACCCAGAACAATACTTGTGGTCTCACCGACGCTGGAAACACAGTAAACCTGAAAAATTAAGCCTGAAGTGGTCTTAATTAAAAGCTGAACAATCACCTGCCCCTTCGCGAATAATTTCAAAGGAATCTTCTGAAATTTCAATCACACTGGAAGGTATATAACCACCAAACCCTCCATCTAATACTAAGTCTACAGCGTGGCCCCACCGATCCATAATTAGACTAGGATCCGTATACTCTTCTACCTCTAAATCATCATGAGGTAAAGACGTAGTTAAAAGAGGGGAACCTAAAAGGGAAACAATGGATAATACAGGCTCATAATCTGGTATACGTATCCCTACCGTTTTCTTTCCTTGCACTAACACAGATGGTACTTTAGAGCTAGCTGGTAGTACAAAAGTAAATGCACCTGGTAAATATCTTTTCAACGTTTTGAAGGCAAAATCAGATACTTTGGCATAATTCGCAATCGAACTTAAATCGGCGCAAATAAAGGAGAAACGGTTCTTAGAGGCTTGAATGCCTTTGATTTCACAGATCCGATTAACAGCCTTAGTCGAACCAATATGGCAACCTAAGGCATACATCGTATCCGTCTTATAAATTATCACAGCATCCTTTTCCAAGGCTTTCACTATCAGATCCAAAGTGGCCTGGCTGTTATTCTTATCATACAGACGAATGAGTTCTGCCATATTATTCGAAGAAATAATCTGTTTCTGACTCCTCTTGTTCTTCTTTTACCTGATCAATACTCGCATTGATTTCAAAACCAACTAGTAAGATTAAGGCAATAAAATACAACCAAACCATCAAGGCAATCAACGACCCAATCGAACCATAGACCTTATTATAACTAGCAAAGTTGACTAAATAATAGGAAAATAAATTCGTCACTAAAATGGTTAAAATAGAAGCAGTGATGGAGCCAGCGTTAAAGAACTTCCAACGCTTAGTAATGGCTGGAGCGTAATAATAGATAATGGAAATGGTTAAAAAGAAGATGGCGAATATCAGGAAGTAGGTTAAAATATTCAACATGTAGAAATTGAAATCATAATCAATTAAGCCCTTCCCTTTCAAATAACCGATAATTAATTTACCCACAATAAAGACAGAAAATGCAGTAATTAACACAAAGGTTAACAAGAAATTCAAGGAGACTGCGATCACCCGCTCTTTGAAAATCCCGCGATTCTCTTTCGTTTTATACGTTAAATTAAAGGAACGAATCAAAGCCTGAATACCACTTGTAGAAGCATATAGGGCGAATAAAAAACCAAAAGACAAAACACCCCCTGATTTCTTACGTATTAAATCAAGCAGCAATTCGGTGAAATCTTTTTGGAGATTTTTGGGAATGGATGACTTCAAAAAGTTCACCATTTTGATATCAAAATTATCTACCGGAATATAGGCTAATAAAGAGAATAAGAAGATAATCGTGGGGAAAACCGCTAAGGTGAAATTATAGGCCACTGCTGCAGCGCGCACGTCAATATCAAAATGAAATATCTTTTGGTATAAAATCGTCAAAATTCTAGCCAGGATATAATGATCCTCGCAATCTTTCCAAAACACCTTAATTTCTCTCCAAACCCGTCTAAGCATCAGTTCTCTTTTCTATAATAGCCGAAATCAACCATTCGGGTGCTTTCACCACTTTCTTTGTAGCTAAATCCATGAAGACTAATGTAGTCTTCCCTTCGTGCAATAAATCGTCACTCTGATTGAAAATTTTATATTCAAATTCGATGCGAGCAGAAGGCATTTTGATCAAAGTACATTCAATTCGCAATAAATCATCATATAAAGCTGGGGCGTGGTACTTCGAGTAATTTTCATATACCGGCAAACCAATTCCTGCATCTTCTAGTACCTTATAACTAACTCCAATACTTCGTAAAGTCTCTACTCGCGCAATTTCATAGAAACGTGCATAATTACCATAATACACATAACCCATTTGATCGGTATCTGCATAACAAACGCGGTACGAAACCTGGTGAGAGAGCATATTAATGTATTTTGTTTTGATCTAAAGCTTTCTGGTAATCCGCCGCATTTTGCATGTGTTCCTCATAAGTAACTGCAAAAGCGTGGTTCTCTGAAAAATCAGCTTTGGCACAGAAATACATATACTGATGGTGCTCTAAATTTAAGACCTTGTCAATTACGTCACTGGGAACAATCGAAATCGGACCCGGTGGCAATCCGGCATTCCTGTATGTATTGTAAGGAGAATTAAGCGCCGTATATTTACTCGTAACTCGCTTAATGGTAAAATCTTTCCAAGCAAAAACCACGGTTGGATCCGCTTGAAGCGGCATATTAGCTTGCAAACGATTCCAATATACCCCAGCGACACGTGCTTGCTCTTTTGGGTTTTTAGATTCCCCGTACACAATGCTGGCTAGAATAGAAACCTGAATAGGCGTCAACCCTAATTTCTGTGCTTCTGCCTTACGTTTTGATGTCCAAAACTTCACATAGGCCTTATTCATTTTCCCTAAAAATTCCGGAAATGAAGTAGTCCAATTAACCTCATAGGTATTTGGGATGAAAATGGCAGGACTTGTTTCAGAAGTAAATCCCCATTGTTGCATGAGTTCCGTTGAATCTAATACCGCATAAATTGCGGCTGAATCATAATCTGTTTGTTTTGCAATACGCCCAGCTATGTCTTCTTTTAATCTGAAATTGTTAATTACCACTTTATACGCATCCTGACGACCATTTCTTAGTTTACGTAGCAATTCCCAGTTCCCCATTTCACTGTGAATGATATATCTGCCCGGACGAATTTTCTCAGGATAGTTTAACACTTTAGCTAAGAAGCGAAAGCTTAATTGATCCCGTACTAAATCGTGCTTTTTTAACGTATCCAACACCGATTCAAAGGTCGATTTTTCTGGAATGAATAATTCGAAAGGTTGATTCGCTTCTACCCTAAAATTAGGTGTTTTAAATACCTGCCAAACGTAGTAAGAAAACATGGCCGAAACCAAGCTAAAAACCAAAATAAAAATCTTCAATCGCTTATTCGAAACCATATTAATCTAATATAAAATCTAACTGAAAACGAGAGGCTAAGGATTGTAAATCCTCTACTACTGGTTTTAATAAAGGAATTCCATCTACACGACGAATTGCTTCTAATTCGCGTTCTGGATCACCCGGAATAAGTACTTGCTTTCCTTCCACGGCTTTGGCAGATCTAAAACGACGAATCCACTTATCCATATCGTTTGCAAAATCTTCCGCAGGTCTAAAAGCATCCACACGCATCGCGCCTAAAAAATGCCCTGTTCCATTCCCTACCGTTTCTCCCGCTTGCATAAAACCAGCGGTCGCAAATGGAGGTACCCAAGGACCAAAATTCGCCCCCGACAAAACACCTGACAAAATATCAACAATAGCTCCTAATCCATATCCTTTATGGGAACCGTGTTCGCGGTCACCTCCTAGTGGTAATAAAGCTCCTCCATTTTTAATAGCAAATGCGTCGTTACAAGGATCCCCATTAGCATCTTGAACCCAACCGTCAGGTGTATCCAATCCCTTTCTTTGTAGAATTTCTAATTTACCATAAGCGACAGCAGTTGATGCGAAATCAGCCACAAAAGCTGGTTCTTCATTCGCAGGAATCGCTACAGCAATGGGATTAGTCCCTAATAATTTTTCTTTCGAAAAAGTGGGTGTAACTAAGGGTGCAGCGTGAGTCATGGCCCATCCAATCATTTGAGAAGGAAGTGCCTTCATCGCATGATAACCGGCAATTCCAAAGTGATTAGAGTTCTGAACTGCTACCCAACCGGTACCAGCTAAAGCGGCTTTTTCACAGGCAATTTCCATCGCCTTTGGCGCCACAATGAGTCCTAAACCACGATCTCCATCTAAAGTAGCTGTTGAAGGGGTCTCATGTAAAACTTTTACCTGGGGTTTTGTGTTTAATCTTCCGTTATCGAAGAGACGAACATAACCAGCTAAGCGAGCAACACCGTGTGAATCAATTCCACGAGCGTCAGCGGATACTAAAACATCCGAAGCTAGAGCCGCATCTTCGTCACTACAACCGATGGCCGTAAAAACAGAAGCTACATATTTTTTCAGTAAATGATAATCTGCCTGCATAGTATGAACTAAACCACAAAGATAAATAGAACTATTGGTAATAATATTGCCAAAATGAACCTAAATTTGAACCATTAATCATCAACCCTATGAACATTATATCCTCCGCCTGGTTTTGGATTACCATTGTTGCTATCCTAGTTATTATTCGAGATGTTTTCATTCAAAAAAGCCACACCATCACACATAATTTCCCTATCGTAGGTCATTTTAGGTATTGGCTAGAACAAATAGGACCTGAATTAAGACAATACATCGTAGCAAACAACCGAGAAGAATTACCTTTTAATCGCCAAGAGCGTTCCTGGATTTATGCATCTTCTAAGAATGAGAATAATTTACAGGGTTTTGGGACCGATCAGGATTTTAGCTCTCCTGGTTATATTTTTATCAAAAATGCCATGATGGGATTTAATCCATCAAAAGATCATTTATACCATAAAAACCCGGGTGTTTTACCTGCAGCTAAAGTCATTGGATTATACCATAAAAGAGCGAAACCATTCCGCCCCTATTCCATTGTCAATATTTCCGGAATGTCATATGGTTCTCTATCCGCAAAAGCAGTTGAATCATTAAATAAAGGCGCTCTATTAGCTGGTTGCTATCACAATACAGGAGAAGGATCTTTATCACCCTACCACCAAAACGGTGCTGATGTGATGTTAAACATTGGTACTGCCTATTTTGGTGTCAGAGAACTAGATGGCCGCTTTTCAATGGATAAATTAAAGGAAAAGGTCGAAGAAAATCCATGCATTAAAGCCATCGAATTAAAGCTTTCTCAAGGAGCTAAACCTGGAAAAGGGGGAATGCTTCCAAAATCAAAAATCAATAAAGAAATAGCCGAAATACGTCATATCCCAATGGATCAAGATGCTATGTCGCCCGCTTTTCACTCGGAATTCTCCACCGTTCCAGAAATGGTATATTTCATTGAATCGATGGCTGCAGAAACAGGCTTACCGGTAGGTGTCAAATCTGCCATCGGTAAATTAGAACAATGGGAGGAATTAGCCGCTTACATGGAAAAATACGGTAAAGGTCCTGATTTCATAACCATTGATGGAGGTGAAGGAGGAACAGGTGCCGCTCCTCACGCGTTTGCTGACCACGTTTCTATGCCATTTACTTTTGCTTTTGCAAAGGTCTACCAAATATTCCAACGTCATAACCTAACCGATAAAATCTTCTTCATTGCCTCAGGAAAATTAGGCTTCCCGGAAAAAGCCTTAATGGCCTTTGCCATGGGAGCAGATAGTATTCACATTGCTCGCGAAGCAATGATGTCGATTGGTTGCATTCAAGCACAAAAATGCCATACAAACCATTGCCCCACTGGAATTGCTACCTCTAATAAATGGTTACAGTCCGGTATAGATGTGACACTAAAAAGTGAGCGCTATTACCGTTACCACTATACCCTGGTGAAAGAAATTGCCGAAATTACGCATGCTTGTGGTTATGAGCACCCTACTCAGATGACAATGGATGATATCGAATGGTCAATGGGTGACAATAACCGAACAATGGCACTTTCTAAGGCTTTGGGATATACAAAAACGGAGACAGCCTATGCCGGATTAGAAGAATTAGTCAAATGTCCGCATTTAGGTGGTCTAAATGCAAGAAAACGGCTATCTTTGTAATATGTTATCAATATCGAATTTAAACTTCTATTTCGGAAGTCGCGCCTTATACGAAGGAGCTAGTTTACACATCAAGCCTAAGACTAAAATTGGTTTAATTGGTGCTAATGGTACCGGTAAATCTACTTTATTACGCTTAATTTCCGGTGAATACACACCTGATGGCGGAACCATTTCAAAGTCTGGTGATTGCACCATTGGTTTCCTAAACCAAGATCTATTGTCCTATCAAACGGATGACAGTATCTTGAATGTAGCCATGCAGGCTTTTGAAAAGCAATTAGAACTACAGAAAGATATTGATAAGGTACTTCATAAAATGGAAACCAATTATGAAGATAAAGACATTGACGTATTAGCAAAGCTACAGGAAGATTTTGAGCGTTTGGATGGTTATACGATCCAATCACGTACCGAAGAGATCTTAGAAGGTTTAGGATTTAGCACGAGTGATTTAGATCGTCCGTTGAAACTATTTTCTGGAGGATGGCGTATGCGGGTGATGTTAGCGAAGTTGTTGTTACAAAAACCGGCCTTACTCCTACTGGATGAGCCTACTAACCACTTGGACTTACCGTCCATCGAATGGGTTGAAAAGTACATCCATGATTATGAAGGCTCCATCGTGGTAGTATCCCACGATCGTTATTTCTTAGATCGTACTATTGATAATATTGCCGAAGTTTCCGGTGCAAAAATCACCCTATATCCAGGTAACTATTCTTTCTATATGGAAGAAAAGGCACTTCGTAATGAGATTCAAAAAGGAGCATTTGAGAACCAACAATCTCAAATTCGCCAAACTGAACGCTTCATTGAGCGTTTTAAGGCCAAAGCTTCTAAAGCTAGACAAGTACAATCGCGCGTAAAAGCCTTAGATAAAATCGATATCATTGATGATGTGATTGATGAAAAGGCAAAGGTTAATTTCAAGTTTAACTTTGGAACAGAACCGGGTCGTTTCATCTTGTTTTTAGAACATATTTCCAAAGCTTTTGGAGAGAAAGTCATCTTAAAAAACACCTCAGCGACAATCAATAGAGGGGATAAAATTGCCTTAATCGGCGCAAACGGAAAAGGTAAGTCGACTTTATTGCGTATCATTTCAGGTACTGAACAAATCGAAGGTGAAAGAAGAACTGGTCACAACGTGATCGAATCCTTCTTCGCACAGCACCAATTAGAGAGTTTAACGGTTGAGAATACCTTAATTGAGGAATTAAAAGGAACAGGGACCACAAAGACCGAAATGGAATTACGATCGGTATTAGGTTGTTTCTTGTTCTCAGGAGAAGAAGTTTTCAAAAAGATCAAGGTCCTTTCTGGCGGAGAGAAATCGCGTGTAGCTTTGGCTAAAGTATTAATCTCCGAAGCGAACTTCCTTTTACTCGATGAGCCTACCAATCACTTGGATATGCAATCAGTAAATATCTTGATTCAAGCCTTACAACAATACGAAGGGACGTATGTAGTCGTTTCCCACGACCGTTATTTCGTTAGTAATATCGCAAACAAGATTTGGTACATAGAGGATCACGAAATCAAAGAATATCCAGGCTCATTTGATGAATATGAAACTTGGATGGCTACGCGAGAAACATCCAAACCTGTTTCTGTGAAGGCAGCGGTTAAAGCAAAGCCAGAGTTAGCTCCAGTAGAAGCTAAAACACCTAATCAAGCTAAGCAAATAGAAAAGCTAGAGGCTGAAATTATGGAAATCGAAAATCGAATTGCAGCTATTGAAGCCCAAATGGTCGATTTAGCGAATCAAGCTGACTACGCAGGCCTAAAGCAATTAGAAGCGTCACTCGCAGCTGAAAAAGCAAATTTATCTGAAATAACCACAGCGTGGGAAGCATTAATTTAAAAAAATGAAGACCTATATCTCGCTGTTGCTTTTTCTAGGTCTTCCTTTTTCCATTTTCTCCCAAATTGCTTCTCGCATACATCATTCGAACATTCAAACGGCATTTATTCAATCAGCTAATAAATACCTACATCCAAATGTCGTACTGAATTTAGGTTCTTCACCTGAGGCTACCTTACAATTTGATGACTTAGCACTCACCTATCCCTCCTATTATTTCCGAGTAATCCATTGCCAAGCGGATTGGAAACCATCCCCACTTTCTGACATAGAATATTTAGCAGATTTCAACGACATTCCCCTTCGAAATCCTGAATCTTCAATAGGCACTAAAGTGCCCTATTTACATTACGCCGTGCCTATTCCAAGCTTAAAAGTCAGTGGGAATTACATAGCAATGGTATATAATAAACGCAATAAGCGGGATACTGTTCTTTGTGTTCGATTCTCAGTGGCAGAACAATTGGTAAAAGTGCAGACTTCTGTTTCATTTGCCAAAACCAATACCTTACGAGCCAGCCATCAAGTCATTGATTTCAAACTACACATTCCCCCAAGCTTGAATTTTGCGGGCGACGAACAGCTAAGTATCCAAGTTCGGCAAAATCACCAATCAGATAACTTATTAAAAAAATTACCCATTGGGCAGTATAATCTTCAAGAAAATAGCCTAACATTCCCCTTCTTTGGCCAAGAAAACGCCTTTGCTGGCTCTAATGAATTCAGACTTATTGATCTTCGCAGTTCCCAACAAAAACTTTCTTTCGTAGATCAAATCATCACAGGAGATAAAATCAACGTGCTTAAAGTACAAGTGGAGCAAGCACAAGGATTATTTCCATACGTTCAAAGAAATGACCTAAATGGCGCTTATGTGGTTGAATCGTATGAAAATAGAGAGAATCCATTACAGGCTGACTATGTGGAATGTACCTTTCGATTAAAGCCATCAGAGTCAATACAAGATGCCTATGTGGTAGGAGGATTTAATGATTTTAAGTTAAATGCTCCCTTACACTTAAACCCATCAACTGGCTTTCTTGAAAATACCCAAATGCTAAAACAGGGCGTTTATAACTACCAGTTTAAATGCAAAAATCCCCCTAATGTAACATTAGAGGGAAATTATGCTCAAACCGAAAACCTCTACGAGTTACTCGTTTATTATCAAAAACCAGGAACACGATATGATTCGCTGGTGGGGTATACTACCGTGGTCAGTGGACAGTAGTCAGTGTTTATACGTTAAAGCGGAAGTGCATAATGTCTCCATCTTGCACCACATATTCCTTGCCTTCAACACTTAACTTACCTGCTTCTTTACATCCTGCTTCGGTTTTATAAGCCACATAGTCTGCTAACTTAATAACTTCAGCACGGATAAATCCACGTTCAAAATCAGTGTGAATTACACCCGCAGCTGCTGGTGCCTTCCATCCTTTTTGAATAGTCCAGGCGCGTACTTCTTGTACACCCGCAGTGAAATAGGTGATTAAATTTAATAAGTGGTACGAACTACGAATTAATTTATCTAAACCAGATTCTTTTAAACCATATTCCTCTAAGAACATGGTACGATCGTCTAAGTCTTCCATTTCAGCAATTTGAGCTTCTAATGCAGCACAAACTACCACTACTTCTGCATTTTCAGGAGCCACATTTGCCTTCAATTGATCTACGTATTGGTTTCCACCCGCTGCAATCGATGCTTCATCCACATTAGCCACGTATATTACGGGCTTATCAGTCAATAAATATAAATCACCTATAGCCGTTTGACGAAGCTCATCATCCATTACAACCGTACGAGCGGATTTACCTTCTTCTAAGGTTGCTTTGAACTGTTGCAACGCAGCCAATTCTGCTTTTGCCTTAGCATCACCTGCCTTAGCAGCGCGTTCTGTCTTAGAAATCTTCTTATCTACTGAATCCAAATCTTTAATTTGCAATTCTAAATCGATAATCTCTTTATCACTTACTGGATTTACACGGCCCTCTACGTGAACGATATTTTCATCTTCAAAACAACGAACGACGTGAATAATCGCATCTACTTCCCGGATATTAGCTAAGAATTTGTTTCCCAAACCAGCCCCAGTTGAAGCCCCCTTCACTAAACCCGCAATGTCAGTAAATTCGATTACAGTAGGCAAAATGCGGTTTGGATTAACTAATTCAGCTAAAACGTTCAAACGATTATCTGGCACAGTTACAATTCCCACATTCGGCTCAATTGTACAAAATGGATAATTCGCTGCTTCCGCCTTATTAGAAGAAATAGCACTAAACAAAGTTGATTTACCCACATTAGGCAATCCGACAATTCCACAAGTTAATCCCATAGTAATTTTAAAAATGAAAGCACAAAAGTACGGTTAAAAATCAAAAAGCCTCTGATTTCTCAGAGGCTTTTTCGAATATTTTAAGGATAATTACTCCCATTTCAACTCACTGTTCCCAAATTCATCTTCATCGCGATTAAATGAAGAGAAATCTACATCAGGCATTAATTCTGTCTTCACGTGATTAACCGCCTCATTTAATCCTTCTACAAATTTATCGAAATCTTCTTTGTACAAAAACATCTTATGTTTCTCATAAACGAAGCCATCCTCTTTCTGGTGACGGCGACTTTCTGTGATTGTAATGTAATAATCTTGAGAGCGGGTTGACTTCACATCAAAAAAATACGTTCTCTTTCCTGCCCGAATACGTTTAGAAAATAATTCTTCTCTATCTCTTTCTTCCACTGGTATTTAAATTATGGTTTCACAATGTGTAAATCTACTATTTATTCTCATTCACTCAAAAAAAATCAATAGAATTAAGAAGCGCCTATAAACCTATAGATTTTTAATTCCCAATTTAAACCTACATCTTTACAATCATCATATAACTTTTTAATGATAAAAATACCATCAATAATACTATTGATTTGCACATTTTTATCTCTAAATGCTTACTCACAGGATTTAGGATATGAAAAAGTAGGAATTGCCTCATTCTATGCCAACTCGTTTTATGGCAAAAAAACGGCTAGTGGAGAGAAACTGAAAAAGACCTTATTAACGGCTGCTCATAAACGTTTTCCATTCAATACGTTAGTGGAAGTGACTAACCTCGCTAATCGCAAAAGCGTCATTGTTCGTATTAATGATCGTGGGCCGTACAAAAAAGGACGCGTCATAGATTTATCTGAAGCAGCTGCTAAAAAATTAAACCTAAAGAAAATTGGTTTAGTTAAGGTAAAGATTAAAATCGTAGGATTCGAGAATGAATTAATGCTCATCCCCTATCAAAAATTATCCTTAGTTAGCACACCAAAATTCAGCCGAAACTTCTACCAAAAATCACGTCTAAAATACAAGACGCATTATAAAATGAAGAAGAACGTCAAACATAAAAAGTACATCAATAAGAAGTACTTAAAACGATAAACTTATTTACGTCTTGTCTCTAAGTACTGAATAAAGTCCTTTAAATTTTCCACCGGTATTCGTTTACCCACAATCTTCTTTTGCTGATCAAGCACATAAACCACGGGTGTGGAGTAGACATCAAATGTATTTCTAAAATCAGTGTAGTATTCTTCTTTACCGGTTTGTGGATTTAAGTGAATATCAATTCCATTGATCCAAGAACCTATTTTAAATTCCGATATGAACTTTTTCCAAGCAGCTTTATCGCGTACGATAGAACTTGCCACAACTCCAATATTTTTACTTTTAAAATAATCATTCAAAGCAGCTAATTTAGGTGCTTCTTGTTTGCAATGACTACACTCGGGATCATAAATAAAGACAACTGTATATTTAAAAGGTAATGAAGCCATATTAATTTCCTTTCCTGCAATATCAGTTAAATGCATCTTAGGAAATGATTTACCCACCAGCAATGGTTTAATAATCGCTAATCGTTCTTTCATTCTCCTTACCGTACTCGTATCCCACAAAGCAGGTTCACCTATGTAGTATTTCTCTGCTAAATGAACAAATGCTCCTTCCGTTCCTAAAATAGGATTGTTCTCGTATGTACTCGCAATTTTATAGATGATGTAGCGACGCACCTCGGTATCCTTGGCTTTCTGTAGAATTAAATCTGATTCCCTTGAAATGGAATCTGGATCCTGAACGACTAAATCTTTAAAGAAACGTTCTAATTTACGTTGTAAAAAAGGAGTGCGAACCATGCGCTCATCTCCTAAATCCATCCCATCAAAATAATGCTTTTTATAGTATTGGTACTGGTACATCTGCATTTTAGTCGTATCCGATTTAGAACGTAATTCTCCTCTATAGGCAGGTATTTCTGGATCAAAGGAAGATTCAATGAGTTTAGAAACGAACAAAGTGGCATTAGCCTTTTTCCATTGCTGTTGAAATTGCTGCACTTCTAATTGTGCATTTTTTCTTGCAACTGGTGAAAGTGAAGGTTGATTTAACTGGGTATATAGCTCATTCATCTTACGCTGAAAGGCATAAAAAGCAGTATTTTCTGAAGAATTCGAGAACGTAATAGTCTTTATTATATCGGTCGTGTCTAAGGAGAAAGAGAAATTTGGATCCTCTATCACCACATCAATGTATTTGGATTTAAGAAAGGATATCAGGTATAATCCCTTTGGCAGTACTTCAGCACCTTTAAATTCAAACTCTCCATCCTCATTCGCCAGCACCGTATCTTTGATGACTTGTTGATTATAGCCAAAGTAGTGCGCTAAATACACCTCAGATTTAGAGAGACCTTTTATTTTACCCTTAATTTCATATTGCGCATTAGAAATAAAGACAAACAGAAAAATAAAAAGAAGAGTACCGACTACTTTCATAAGATTAGAATAAATTTGTGTCTCAATCCTCAAATTTACAATGTTTTTCATCCTATCTAAAATTATCGACTTTTTCCTTCAACCACTTTGTTGGATATTTATCCTGCTAGGGGTCGCCTATTTTAGCAAGTACACGAAACGCTACATTTTAATCATTATAGGCACCCTTATTCTCTGTAGTAATGGCTGGTTTGTCAACCAGTGTTATTTGGCCTATGAAAGTCCTCAAGTCAAATTGTCCCGAAGCTACCAATGGTGCATCATCTTAGGTGGTGGTATGATGCGTGCAGGAGAAGGCTATCGAACAGGCGAAACGGCCGATCGATTTGTTCAACCTCTTTTATTGTATAAAAAAGGCATCGTAAAAAAGCTCCTTATTACAGGTGGAAATGTCAATATTAAAGGTCTAAAAATCGACGAAACGCAAGAAGGCAAGAAAGTGGAGGAAGTACTCATTGCTATGGGTGTAAAACCAGAAGATATCGTTTTAGAAGAAAGTGCTCGAAATACACACGAAAATGCAGTCTATACCAAACAGATGCTTAAACCGTATTTAAGAGAAAGAATGGTATTAGTTACTTCTGCCATGCATATGCCAAGAGCCAAAGCGTGCTATATAAAGGAAGGATTTATCGTGGATGACTTCCCTGCTGACATAAAGAAAAAGGATACCCCTTCAGGTATCCTCGATCTCGTTATTCCTCATGAACGCAACCTCAGTAAATTCGCTGAATTAATCAGGGAAATGGCCGGTTACGTCATTTACAAAATTGTAGGTTTTGCCTAGGTAGACAAAATCTCAACCATACGGATCAAATCCTCTGAAACTGGTTTCTTCTTTGTAATCGTATCGTGGAATGGCGTATAAATCAACTGATTATTAACTACACCTGCCATCACGTTTTTCTCTCCGCGCAATAAACCTTCTAAAGCTCCAAGCCCAAGTCTACTCGCTAATATACGGTCATAAGCGGTTGGAATACCACCCCGTTGAATGTGACCCAATGTAGTAACGCGAATATCTAAATTCTCGCCCATTTTGTCCTTGATTTTCTTAGCCACAATCTGTGCATTCCCTTCTTCATCACCCTCTGCAACAATGACAATTGAAGAAGATTTCTTCTTGTCAAATCCTTTTTGAAGAATAGTTGATATTTCATCAACTGACGTCAAATTCTCTGGAATCATCACTGACTCAGCTCCACCTGCAATAGCACATTGAATAGCTATATAACCTGAATCACGACCCATCACTTCAATAAAGAATACGCGGTCGTGTGAATCAGCCGTATCACGAATTTTATCCACTGCATCTAAGGCAGTATTTACAGCTGTATCAAAACCAATCGTGTAATCAGTTCCATAAAGATCATTATCAATCGTTCCTGGGGCACCTACCGTTGGAATCTTAAACTCATTATAAAAGATCTCAGCACCTGTAAAGGTACCATTTCCACCTATCGCCACTAAACCTTCAATGCCTAATTCTTGTAATTTATCGTAAGCCTTTTGACGACCTTCTGCTGTCATAAACTCCTTCGAACGGGCTGACTTTAAAATGGTACCACCCCGCTGTATAATATTACTAACAGATTGAGAATTTAAAGGAATAATATCTCCTTTAATCATTCCATTATAACCTCTTACAATCCCAAACACTTCCACTCCATGGTATGCAGCACCACGAACAATTGCTCTAATACAAGCATTCATTCCTGGGGCATCTCCACCTGACGTAAATACAGCTATTTTCTTCATCTCTTGTATCGTATAAATTCTTAGACTCTTTATTCTTTCAAAAATACAATGTTTCTCTGTTTTTACCTCGAATTTTGGTATTAAAAATGCAATAAAAACGTAAATTTGAGACCTATTCATATTAAATCAAAGCACCTATGAACGCAAACGAATTTTTGTACTCCTATTTAAATAATGCCTCACCCACTGGATTTGAGGCGAGTGGACAAAAAATTTGGTTAGATTATATTCAACCTTTCATCGACGAAAAGATCATTGATACGTATGGAACTGCTGTGGGCGTAATCAATCCTGGTCAACCTTACAAAGTGGTAATCGAAGCCCATGCCGATGAAATTTCTTGGTTTGTGAACTATATCGATGATAATGGATATCTGTTTTTACGTCGCAATGGCGGATCAGATGCCTTAATTGCTCCCTCTATGCGGGCGAATATTCACACAAAAGATAAAGTGGTAAAAGGAATTTTTGGGTGGCCAGCGATTCACGTAAGAGATATTGCCAAAGACAAAGCTCCAGGCATTTCTGACATATTCATTGATTGTGGTGCTTCGAATAAAAAGGAAGTGGAAGAAATGGGTATCCACGTGGGTACGGTAGTTACTTTCGAAGATGGATTAATGGAGTTGAACGGCAAATATTTAGTAGGCCGTGCCTTAGATAACAGAATCGGTGGTTATATGATTGCCGAAGTGGCTAGAAGACTGAAAGAAAATAACATTACCCTACCCTACACGCTATATGTCGTCAACTCTGTTCAAGAGGAGATTGGCTTACGTGGGGCGGAAATGATTGTTCGTCGTTTGAAGCCAGATTTAGCATTCATAACTGATGTAACACACGATACGCAATCGCCTATGTACAATAAAAAAACACAGGGCGATATGGCTTGTGGAAAAGGTCCCGTTATCTGTTATGGACCTGCGGTTCAGAATAATGTGCGCGATTTCATTATAGACGTTGCAGAAGAAAATAAGATTGATTTTCAAAGACAGGCCGTGTCACGCTCTACTGGAACCGATACTGATTCATTTGCGTATGCTACAGAAGGCGTCGCATCTTCCTTAATTAGTCTACCGTTAAAGTATATGCACACCACGGTAGAAACGATTGCAAAAGACGATATGAATGCAGTGATCGACCTTATTTACCAATGCTTGTTGAAGGTGAAGGGTGGAGAGGATTGGAGATATTTTAATTAACATACAGTATCTAGTAGTCAGTAGCCAGTATAAAGTAGATAATAGATTAGAGAATAGAGAGTAGAGAATGTGAATTTTTTCTACTCTTTTTTGTGAAACTGATTACTGTCTACTGTCTACTGATTACTGATTACTGATTACTGATTACTGTCAACTACCTACTGCCTACTGTATTTTCAAATACCTCGCAAAAAACTCATACGTCCTCAACATCTGATCAATACGTTGGCGGTTATTACCTGAACGCGTTAATTCGTGAGTTCCACCAGGATGACGAACATATTCCACGTCACGACCTAATACTTTTAGACTTTTGTATAACATTTCACTTTGAATCACTCCTGTTCTTAGATCATTCTCTCCGTGAAATATCAATAAAGGTGTTTTAATGTTTTGCACATACGAATAAGGTGATTCGCGTTCTAAGATAGTCTTAGTTGCTTTTTCCCAAGGATAACCACCAAAATAATTAGGCACTAAACGCCAAGCATTTCCTTCGCCCATAAAGGTAGAAAGTTCATAAACTCCGCGTTGTGCACAAGCTACTTTAAAGCGATTTGTATGGCCTACAATCCAAGAAACTAAGTATCCCGCATATGAACCACCAGTAACTGCCTGCTGAGTGGTATCTGCCCAACCTTCGGCAATCGCTAAATCCAAAGCCTTCAGAACATCTGACGTGGGGCCTGCACCCCAATCTTTCACATTAGCCGCTAAAAATTCTGAGCCATAACCACCAGATCCGCGAGGATTTGCATAGACTACGCCCATTCCTTTGGCAGCATAATATTGAAATTCGTGCCACATACTTGCTTCACCTGTTCCCCACATCGCTGAAGGTCCACCGTGAATATTTAATACGACTGGATATTTCTTCCCAGCTTCAAAATCTGTAGGTTTCATTACCCAATAATCCACTTTTTGACCTTTGCTATTTGTGAAGGAATGCTTATCAGGACGAACGATACTTTTAGAAGCTAACCAACCAGTATTTATAGAAGTAAAGGTTTTCTCTGTTTCTGCGGATTGTAGGTAAATTTCAGATGGGTTTTCGATTCCTGTTTTGGCATACACAAAACCTGAATTAGTTACATCGAAACCCAAAATACCTGTAGTGTTATCCGTTAATTGCTTTACCTGTTTACTAGAAAGATCAAATACATAAAGAGGCGCTCCACCCTGATTTTGAGCAGTAAAATAAAGCTTGGTCTCATCAGAAGACCATTTCACCTGTGTAATCACGCGATCGATGGGTACCTTCGTGATTTGAGAAGGATTTGCCACAGATATAATTTGTAGCACCGCATTTTGTACACCAGTTGATTTAGCTTCTTGGAAGGCTAACCATTTTTCAGCAGGTGATAAGGTCAAATTGGACATTTTATATCCCGCTTTTTGGTAAATCAATTTTGACCCAAAACCAATATACGAATCCAACACCTTATCAGGATGGGCCAATGAATCAGCCGGAACTACTGCGTAGATACCATTTGAGGCAAATTCGACATCAGACCAACGCTGGAATGGGTTGTTCAATAAAACAGGCTTTCCGGTCAGACTCGTCTTAAAATAAGCTGGTAAAGAGATTTCTGAAGTGGTTGTACTTTCTTCTTGGAAATTCAAGCGATTGATGACTTTGGCCTTCTTATCTACTTCATTCTGAAATAGATAAGCTCTTACTTCGTCTAAATTTCCGTTTGGATTAGCCTTAGATTTCTTGGCTATACCAGAAAGCATGGGTTTTTCCAAAGTCCAAGAGGGCAACAATCCTTTCTTATTATAGACCGAATCCACCAGGAATTCCTTCAGGGTAAATGAAGATTGGAAATAGATTTCCAGACCCGAAGCAGACCAAACCGGATTGGAAACGGCGAAAGGTAAATTGGTAATCGCTTGTGGTTCCCCTCCTGCTAAATCCAACACATAGACTTGAGATTTAGCACCCATATCGCGAGTGAAAGCAATTTTGCTCCCATCTGGACTCCACGTGGGTGAAGAAATAGAATTCTTTCCGGAGGTTAATGCGCGTGATTCACCCGATTGCAGATTACCAAGATACAAATGAGTCTGGTAGACAAAATCATTCTTTTTATCCGCATCATCAACAATCGAGGTCACGGTGTAGATAAATTGATTTCCTTTAGGTGAAACTAGGGGTTTTCCAGCTATCTTAATTTTCAACAAATCAGTGACATGGATTTTTTCCTTAGGGTTTTGGGCTACTAAAGAAAATGAAAGTAGTACGAATAATAGGTGTTTCATAGATGAAATGTCTAGGTATAAAAAATGCTCAGCATCCGAAGACACTGAGCATAAAAATACGAGTTAATTCGATTAAATCAATTTCAAGATTTCCTCTCCGATCGCTTCCGTTCCTAAAATCATCGATTTATCTGTCGTCGCATCAGCGATATCGCCTGTACGGAAACCTTTCTTTAATACTTGGTCTACCGCGTTGATAACTACTTCTGACTCCGCTTTCATTCCGAAAGAAATGTCTAATAAAAGAGCAGCAGATAAAACGGACGCCATTGGATTTGCTAAGCCTTTACCCGTGATATCGTGTGCAGAACCGTGAATTGGCTCGTAAACACCTGTTCCATCTCCAATAGATGCAGAAGCTAACATACCCATCGAACCAGCGATTTGAGATGCTTCATCTGTTAAAATATCACCGAATAAGTTTGCAGTTACCACTACGTCAAAACGCTTCGGATCTTTGATCAACAACATCGCTGTCGCATCTACGAATTGGTATTCAACCGTCACATCTGGATATTCCAAAGCTAATTTTTGGATCTCTTCACGCCATAAACGTGACGACTCTAACACGTTTGCCTTATCGACAGAAACTAAATGCTTCTTACGTGTACGTGCTGCTTCAAATGCCTTGCGACCAATGCGTTCAACTTCGTAACGACTATACTCTGCCACGTCATAGGCTGTATCGCCATTGTTTTTGCGACCTTTTTCACCAAAATAGATATCACCAGTTAATTCACGGAAGAACAAAATGTCCGCTCCTTTTAAAATCTCAGGCTTAATGCTAGACGCACTTAATAACTCATCAAATAACTTGATCGGACGAAGATTCGCGTATAGACCTAATTCCTTACGCATTTTTAACAATCCTTGCTCTGGACGAACTTTTGCAGATGGATCGTTATCGTATTTCGGGTGACCTACCGCTCCAAAAAGTACTGCATCAGACACTTTCATCTTATCCAACGTTTCAGCTGGCAACGGATCGCCTGTCGCTTCAATCGCTACGTGACCAATTAATGCTTCGTCATAGGTGAAATCGTGACCAAACTTAGCCGCAATTTTCTCTAATACTTTCTTTCCTACTTCGGTTACTTCTTGACCGATTCCATCACCTGGAACAATTAAAATATGCTTCTTCGCCATTATTATTTTTATTATATCAAATTCAACATTTTCTGAGTGGCCTTGATCGCTGAAACCGTTTGGTCAGAATCCAAACCTCTCGTAATTAACTCCTTACCTCCATCAGACCACGTAATAATCGTCTCACAAAGCGCATCAGAATCACCTCCAGGTGGAATGCGTACCGCATAATCCTTCAATACCGGAAGAATCTTGCCGTGCTTTTCAAAGATGATTCCTAGCGCTTTCATAAAGGCATCATATTGACCATCCCCTTGTGCGTGTTCTTCAAATACGTCACCATCGATCGAAATCTTTAAGGTAACAGAAGGGCGTAAATCCTTAGAATGAGTCAAGACATAGTTCAAAACTTGAACTCGCTCTTCAATCGTATTACTATCTAATACATCGGAAATGATGTAAGGAAGATCATTTTGAGTGACAACCTCTTTGCGATCGCCTAATTCAATAATTCGCTGCGTAACAATCTTTAGATCTTGATCAGACAATTGAATGCCTAAAGCAGCTAAATTATTCTCGATATTAGCTTTACCTGATGTCTTTCCCAGAGCGTATTTACGCTCACGGCCAAAACGCTCTGGCATCAAATCATTATGATAAAGATTATTCTTTTTGTCTCCATCCGCGTGGATACCTGCCGTTTGTGTAAAGACATTCTCTCCTACCACTGGCTTATTAACTGGAATACGAAAACCAGAAAAAGTTTCAACTAGTTTACTAACACGGTATAAAGACTTTTCACACACAGACGTTTTAACATCGGTTTGGTAATCATTCAACACCGCAATAACACTAGCTAAAGGAGCATTTCCGGCCCGTTCACCCATACCATTAACGGTTAAGTGTAAACCATGAACGCCACAACGAACTGCTTCCAAGGCATTCGCAGTTCCTAAGTCATAATCATTGTGGGCGTGAAAATCAAAATGCGTGTTCGGATACTTTAAGATTAACTGTTTAATGAAATCCGATACTTCGTAAGGAGTTAAAATCCCTAAGGTATCTGGTAATAAAACACGATCCACGGGTTGTGTAGACAGAAAATCTAAGTATTGAAACACATAGTTTGCGCTATTACGCATCCCATTGCTCCAATCTTCTAAATATACGTTCACCGATAAGCCGTTCGACTTAGCTAAGGTGATGGTCTCTGAAATTTCCTTGAAATGTTGTTCTGGCGTCTTCTTAAGCTGATGTTGCAAATGATTTAAAGATCCTTTGGTCAATAAATTCATCACTTTAGCACCTGCATCTAGCATCCATTGAACAGAGGTTCCGCCATCGACAAAGGTTAATACCTCCACTTTATCAAGAAATCCATTCGCAGCAGCCCAAGAGGTAATCTTCTTCACCGCTTGAAATTCACCCTCAGAAACACGCGCTGACGCAATCTCAATACGATCGACCTTTAATTCGGTCAAAAGTAATTGAGCTATGGTTAACTTCTCTGAGGCTGAAAACGATACTCCGCTGGTTTGTTCCCCATCGCGAAGGGTCGTATCCATTATTTCTATGTGGCGTTTCAAAAGACTAGCGGTTTTCTGCAAACGTACTGATCTCCGACTTCATCGCTTGTAAATAATCGATGTCATCGAATCCATTCAATAAATTATTTTTCTTGTATCCGTTAATGGCGAACTTTTCAGACGCGCCAGTCGCTACAATCGTAATCGTTTGCTCAGGTAAACTAACCTCTAATTCCGCTTTCGGATCAGCCTCTATTGCGGTGAATATTTGATGTAAAAATTCCGGGCTAACTTGAACCGGTAACACCCCTACGTTAATTGCATTTCCACGGAAGATATCCGCAAAGAAAGAAGAAACCACACAACGGAAGCCATAATCGTAAATCGCCCAAGCAGCGTGCTCACGTGAAGAACCAGAACCAAAGTTCTTTCCTCCTACTAAAATCTTACCAGAATAAGTCGGGTTATTTAAAACGAAATCTGCCTTAGGAGCATCGTTTTTATCATAACGCCAATCTCTAAATAAATTATCACCAAAACCCGTACGTTCCGTCGCTTTCAAGAAACGAGCTGGGATGATTTGGTCTGTATCCACATTCTCAATCGGAAGAGGTACTGCAGAACTTTTTAATATGTTAAAACTATCGTAAGCCATATTGCTTTTATTTAATCGATCTTATAAAAATTCTCTAGGGTCTGTTACCACACCCGTGATTGCAGCCGCCGCAGCGACTAAAGGACTCGCTAATAAGGTACGAGAACCCGGTCCTTGACGACCTTCGAAGTTACGATTAGACGTACTCACAGCATATTTACCAGCTGGAATCTTGTCGTCATTCATCGCTAAACAAGCAGAACATCCTGGTTGACGAAGGGCAAAACCTGCTTCTGTCAAAATATCATAAATACCTTCTTCTCTAATTTGCGCTTCCACTATGTGAGAACCTGGTACTACCCAAGCCGTCACGTGATCCGCCTTCTTCCGTCCTTTGACAATAGATGCAAAAGCACGGAAATCTTCAATA
Source organism: Aquirufa lenticrescens (assembly GCF_019916085.1). Taxonomy (NCBI): domain Bacteria; kingdom Pseudomonadati; phylum Bacteroidota; class Cytophagia; order Cytophagales; family Flectobacillaceae; genus Aquirufa; species Aquirufa lenticrescens. The sequence continues at coordinate 2,447,550 of NZ_CP049834.1, forward strand.
CGACCATTCGTACAAGAACCAATGAATACGTAATCCACTTTCTTTCCAATCATCGAATCGTTTTGAGCAAAGCCCATATATTCCAAAGACTTCTCATACGTCGCTACTCCTCCCTCTACGTCATCCGCATTCGGAATTTGCTTAGAGATACCCATTCCCATTCCAGGGTTTGTGCCGTAAGTGATCATCGGTTCAATATCTGAAGCTAAGAAAGTGATTTCTTCATCAAACGTAGCGCCCGAATCTGTCTTCAACGTTTTCCAATAAGCTAATTGTTTATCCCAATCTGCGCCTTTAGGTGCTAATTCACGACCTTCGATATAGTCAAATGTTGTTTGATCTGGAGCAATCATTCCTCCACGCGCACCCATCTCAATAGATAAATTACAAACTGTCATGCGGCCCTCCATTGACATTTTTTCGAACACATCTCCTGCATACTCTACGAAATAACCCGTAGCACCAGAGGTTGTTAATTTAGAAATAATGTATAAAGCAACATCCTTAGGCGTCACTCCTTTTCCTAAAGCTCCATTTACGTTAATACGCATTTTCTTAGGCTTAGGCTGCATAATGCACTGAGATGAAAGCACCATCTCTACTTCAGAAGTACCGATACCAAAAGCAATCGCTCCAAAAGCGCCGTGAGTAGACGTATGAGAATCTCCACATACAATTGTCATTCCTGGCAATGTAATCCCATTTTCTGGTCCAACCACGTGAACAATACCATTCTTAGGATTACCTAAACCCCAGTGAGAAATACCATATTTTGCTGTATTCTTCTCTAATTGTAATAATTGATTCGCAGAAAGAGGGTCTTCAACAGGTAGGTGTTGGTTAATCGTAGGCGTGTTATGATCCGCAGTAGCAAACGTACGCTCTGGGAATAATACACCAATACCACGTGTTTCAAGACCTAAGAAGGCTACAGGAGACGTCACTTCGTGAATAAAGTGACGGTCAATGAAAAATACATCTGGACCATCAGCAATTTTACGAACGACATGTGAGTCCCATACTTTATCAAATAAGGTTGTTGGGGAATTGCTCATTATATCAATTAGTTTTAAGGCGCTTTTATTATAATTAAGCTACAAAAATGGCGTTTTTTTTGCAAAAATGCAAAGCAAATAGGCTGTTAAAGTAGAATTTTGCCAAATATTATGCAAGTCAAAGGGATGCGCGGGAAATAAAAACGAAGGGGTTTTGCCATTTAGCCCGCTCATTAGAAAGCACCAATTCGGCTGCTTTTCGACCTAATGTTTCAAAATCCGTGGAAATCGTAGAAATACCGTCAAATAACAAACGCTTGATGGGAGTTTCATTGTACGAGATAATTCCTATTTCTTTCCCTAATTGTAACGATTCGTTGCGAATCCGCTCTAGCAAAATCAGCAAATCGTCTTCCATTACGGTAATATAAACTTGTCCTATACTTAATGTCACATCACCTACCGATTCTACCACCTCATATTCAAAAGCATAATCCCGGCAAAAATTAATAAATCCTTGAACGATTTCTTTAGGATAATAACTCTGCGCAGGAAAAACAAGTCGAATTTGCTGGTAGGCTGTTAAGGATTCCTTAGCCTGTTGTAGACTTTGGTAAATATCATGTTCAAAATCTTCATACACCGCCCCAAACTTCCCTTGAATCCCGGGCAACAACTTATCCAATAATATCAACTTCTCTTTAGGCAATGAATTAATCAAATCCACCGCCATCTCCTCTCCTTCCATAAAATGAGGAATCAAGACCATGTGCGTATAATCCCGATCACGACTATCTACGATTTTCTTGAAGAGATTAAAATCATTGTTATAAATGTAAAAATCGATAGCACCTTGGTCGCCTATCGCTTTAACAAAGGCATCGTAAATGATCTTCTTGTGAACACTTAATTTATTGAAAAGAAGAAATATGCGAAGGTTTCGAGGGACTTCCTCTACTTTAATGTAGAATCCCTTTCCGCGAACGGAATCTATGATACCCTGTTGCTTGAGGTAATTATACCCCTTTTCAACGGTTATTCGAGCCATATAATGCTCAAAACTCACTTCGTTAATTGAGGGCAATAATTCTCCCTTTTTTATTTTCCCTTGCTGAATTCCTTCAATAATCGCATTCGCTAATTGTCGGTATTTGGGCGTGGAAGAAAATTCATCTATTTGAATCAGACAGAACATTAATGAATAGAATTACCAATACCTACGATAATAACTGAGATCAGAATAACTATAATACCACCGATAACGGTACGCATTGTTTTAGATGAAACTCCTTTCCATTCTTTGAAGTAAAGTCCCCAGAAATTAGACGTAATAATAATAGTGGCCATGTGCAATATCCATGAACTAGCTCCATTCCCTAATTTACTTTCTCCCATACCATAGAAAAAAAATTGCAGGAACCAAGTAGTACCGGCTATAGCAGCAAATAGGTAATTCATTCTTAAAGGCGCAGCAGCATTCAAATAATCTCCAAATGTCTTATTCGAGAAGTTTAAATACATGCAATACACAAAATTTGTTAGAAAGCCGCCCCATAATACCACAATAAAGATGACATTGTTTTGAAACAAGGGATCACACCCTTTCGCTACCGCCACATCTGCCATATCTTTCCCCGCTTCAATCCCGAAATTAAAACAAGCGGAACATAAACCGGAGATTGTCGCAACAATTAAACCTTTAGTTAAACTAAACTCTTTGATGGTCTCTTGCTTTTGCTCTTGAGATAACTCTCCCTCCTTCATCATCCCCGCTTTTCCACAAAGAAAAATTCCAAATACACAGACCAAAATCCCCAATAAAACCACTTGGCCTCCCGTACTTCCTACAATATGTGATATAGTGTCGCCATTTACTCCAGCGATTTCTCTATAAATAGGTGGTACTAAAGCACCAAAAATACTGCACAAACTTAAGGCAATCGACATTCCTAAGGACATCCCTAAATAGCGCATGGCTAAACCAAACGTCAATCCACCAATTCCCCACAATACACCAAAAACAAAAGTCCAGAAAAAGGTGTCTGAGTCAATCGTTTGAATGATGCCCATAAAATCAGGAATAGTTAACCATGCTGCCAAAACAGGCACAATTAACCAAGAAAAGACACCTCCTACAATCCAAGCGCTTTCCCAAGACCACACTTGAATCTTGCGATAAGGGATATAAAAACTACCCGAGGCGAAACCGCCTAATGAATGAAAGAAAAGACCTAAAATTGAACCCATTATCGATTAATTAATTGTAAATGTATAAGAACCACTACCTATACGAACGCGATCTCCTGTTAGTTCTACTCCATCATAGAATCGCTTGTTGGTTCCAAAAGCAGGCAAAAGTACCGTCGCAGTTGTATTAACTGGCACATCTACTTTAAGTGTAAAACCTGTTGAATTTACTGTCCAATCAGTAGAAACTTTTCCATAGGGGGTGTCAAGCGAGGTTTTGGCATACGTTAATTTTCCTCCAAGTTCAGGCTTAATCACCATTTGCTTATAACCTGCCCCATCAAATTCCTCCGTGTCAATTCCTCCAATCGTTCGGTACATCCAATCTCCTATTGCACCGTAGGCATAGTGATTAAATGACGTCATACCTGGATCCTGAAACGTACTATCAGGCTTCATCGAATCCCAACGTTCCCAAATAGTCGTGGCGCCGTGGGCCTTCACCGGATATAACCACGAAGGGTACGTATCCTGTAATAACAAGGAATAAGCCACATCATTACGACCAAAACGACTTAATACCGGATTCAAGAATGGCGTACCCAAAAAACCAGTCGTTAAGTGGTACTTATAACTTTTAATATTATTCACCAAACGCTCTAAAGCAGCTGCTCTTAGATTTCCCGGAATCATATCAAACTGCAAGGCTAAAATATAGGCCGTCTGTGTATCTGAAATTAAGCGTCCATTGGCCGTCATAAATTCCTTTTGAAACTGTAGTTTGATACGATCCTGCAACTTTTCAAACTCTCTGTAATCCTCCGTTTTCCCTAAAATACGAGCGGTCTTTACCATCAATTCGGCGTTATAAGCAAAGAAACATTGCGCCACTAAATAATTATCTGTCACAGCAGATTTTTGCCCAATCATCCCTTTTGAATCGTCTACTCGATAAGATAACCAATCTGCAAATTGAAAACCGGTATTCCATAGATCATTTTTAGCCACACCGCGTACGTAATTCAAATACGCTTTCATACTCTCGTATTGATTCTCTAAAACCTGTTTATCACCATAAGTTGTGTAAATATTATATGGTATAATAATGCTCGCATCAGACCATCCTGCCGCTCCATTTTGAGCCTCCGGTCCAGCATTAGGCTTATTTAAAATGTCAGGAATGACAAATGGAACTGCCCCATTTGGGAATTGATCCGCTTTGACATCTTTCAACCATTTAGCAAAAAACTGATTTACATTAAAATTAAATGAAGCTGTTCTAGAGAAAACCTCGGCATCTCCGGTCCATCCTAAACGCTCATCGCGTTGCGGACAATCCGTAGGTACATCTAAGAAATTCCCTTTTTGACCCCAGCGAATATTCGATTGCAATTGATTTAAGAGTGGGTTGCTCGTCTCAAATGAACCAGTAGAAGCCATATCGGAATGCAAAGCAATCGCCTGGTAATCCCCTGGATTCACCTCAATACCTTCCACTTGAACATAGCGAAACCCAAAGAAGGTAAAATGAGGCTCTATCGCTTGCTGCTCTCCATTCAATACGTAAGAAGCTAATGCCTTAGCCGAACGCAGATTTTCAAAATAGGGCTCTCCCTTTTTATCCAACATTTCTACGTGCCTTAACACCAATAGTTGACCTGAATTTCCTTTGACATTTACTTTTACCCAGCCTACTATATTTTGGCCAAAATCTAAGATCTTATATCCCTTTGGACTTGTCAGAACACGCTTTACCCCTAAAACCTCTTGCTTCTTTATCGGTTCATTGATCTGTGCTTCTAATACAGCATAATTTCCAGCTACTTCAATCGCATGACCGATTATTTTAGACTGAATTCGTGAATCGATATGTTCCCCATCATAAATCTCCGAGGAAACGATAGAGCTATATCCCGTTTGCCACTTATCATCTGAGATAACGGTTTCCTTTGAACCATCTTGATAGGTTATTTCTAATTGCCAAAGCAATGCCGTCTGAGATCCATAGTAATTCTGGTTATTCTGCCAGCCTAAACGTGTACGATACCAACCGCTACCTAATTGTACTTGAATTTCATTCGTACCTTGCTTAACCTGCTTCGTCAAATCATACATCTGGTATTGTAAATGCTTATTATAACTCGTCCAACCTGGATTTAAATAGGAATCCCCTACTCGAGAACCATTGATTTGGGCTTCATATGATCCTTTAGCTGTCACAAAAGCACTTACAGAACTCACCGGTTTTTTAATAAGAAATTGATTCGCAAAAAAAGGAACTCGTCCATTTACCGTATCAGCTGGCAAACCTGAACTAATCCATTTCGCCTTCCAATCCTTTTGATTTAATAAAGCAGTGGTAAAGGAAGTCGTCGCCTCTTTGCTCGCCTTTCCATTTGCATTCCAAACCTGTAATCTAACTTGGTATTTTGTATTAGACTTTAATGGTTCTCCAGCGTAAGGAATAAACAACGAAGCAGATGAAATTACTTTTCCTGAATTCCACACCGGCTTCTTACCTTCCAACACTTGAATAGTATAAGCAGATTGTGATTCATTGCGATTCACCGAACTCATCTTCCAAGAAAAGCGAGGATTCGATACACCAATGGCAATTGGATTTTGTTGGTTTTCAACAGAAATAGACTGAATGGAGACTTGAGATAGCAAGCTAAAAGGCAACAATAGTCCTATGAAAGCAAATAATTTCATTTTGATAAGGTTTAGAGCTAAAATCACACTAAACTAGTATTATATTTTGAAAATTATGTATAAAAAGCTATTCCTGTTTTCAATCGTTGCCTTTGCATTCGCTTCTTCAGATGATTGGGCGGAATACTTAGGTGGTTCTGACCGCAACCACTATTCCACTCTGACGCAAATTAATGCGACTAATATCGATCAGCTCAAAGTGGCTTGGGAATACAATCTTCCAGATTCGGGCCAAATGCAGGTCAATCCACTGATCATAAAGGGAGTACTGTATGGGGTTAGTTCTACTGTTCAAGCCTTTGCCTTGGATGCAGCTACGGGTAAAGAAATTTGGCGCTTCGGTGATCCATTAAAAAACTGGGCAAGTACTTCCAGAGGGGTGAGCTATTGGACTAATGGAATAGAGAAACGCATTTTATATACAGCAGGGCCTAATCTTTGGGCTTTAGACGCCGCGACGGGAAAACCGATTCCTAGTTTTGGCAATCAGGGAAAAATCGATTTACACTTGGGATTACCCCCTATTGCTGCCAATAAATTCATCATTTCAAATACTCCCGGCACCATATACCACAACCTTATTATTATGCCAATTCGCCTATCTGAGGGTGCTGATGCCGCTCCTGGCGATATCCGTGCATTCGATGTGATTACAGGCAAATTAGTTTGGACCTTTCATACGATTCCATATCCAGGGGAATTTGGATACACTACCTGGCCCCATGACGCCCATTTAAATACCCACACAGGAGCAGCAAATAATTGGGCCGGAATGGCGGTGGACAACGAAAGAGGAATACTTTTTGTTCCTACTGGTTCCGCCGGATATGATTTCTATGGAGGGAACCGAAAAGGATCTAATCTTTTTGCGAATTGCTTGATCGCCTTGGATGCGAAAACAGGGAAGCGTCTTTGGCATTTTCAAACGACACATCACGACCTTTGGGACCGTGATTTACCTGCCCCACCTAATTTAGTCAACGTTACCCATCGCGGAAAAAAGATTCCTGCAGTGGCTCAAATCACAAAACAGGGCTTCGTATTTCTATTTGATCGTGTCAGCGGAAAACCCTTATTCCCCATCATCGAAAAGAAAGTACAAGGTTCTTTATTGAAAGGGGAAAAAGCCTGGTTAACACAACCCTATCCGACCATTCCCAAACCATACGCTCGATTATCATCTGAAATTAAAAACAATGATGTCAATCCCTATGCCGAAAACAAAGAAGAGCTCATTCAAACCTTAACCTCTTTAAACAAGGGCTGGCACGATGCACCAAGTGAAAAAGGGAATCTCATTTTGCCTGGATTTGATGGAGGTGGAGAATGGGGTGGCGCCGCAGCAGACCCTGATGGTATTCTCTACGTGAATAGCAACGAGATGGGCTGGATACAAAAGATGAATCCATCCAAAACCAGTAGTCTAAATCCAGGCGAAAAAGCCTACCAAACCCATTGCCAATCATGTCACGGTGCAGACAGAAAAGGGAATCCATTGAGTGGATATCCATCCCTATCAGCTATTTCAACCAAAAGATCAAAAGCCTATATCCAACAATTCATCAACAATGGAAAAGGTAAGATGCCGGGGTTCAACCATCTTTCTAAACAGGAAAAAGATAATATTCTATCTTTTATAAACGATGAATTACCTAAAGAAGTAGCTTCATCAAATGCTGCTAGCTACGTATCCCCTTTCCAAATGACAGGATACAACAAATTCTTAGATTCAAAGGGCCTACCAGCTCTTAGCCCTCCTTGGGGAACCCTAAATGCAATCGATTTAAATACCGGAAAATACCTTTGGAAAATACCCTTTGGTGATGAGCCATCCTTGGCCCTAAAAGGAATAACTGGAACAGGTGCTGAAAATTATGGCGGTCCTATTGTAACTGCCAGTGGCTTATTGATTATAGGAGCTGCAAAAGACGGCAAATTACGCATCTATGCTAGTAAAACAGGAAAGCTGCTACGGACAATTACCTTGCCAGCAGTAGCTTTCGCGACACCATCCACGTATGCAGTGAATGGCAAACAATATATCGTCATCGCTTGTGGAGGAACGAAATTAGGCACTCCTAAAGGCAATAAATACATCGCCTTCAGCCTCTAATTATTCTTTTACAATCGTAGTTGCAAAAGGCTTTCCAGATGAGATTACGTGCAAAACGTATTTTCCCACTCTGATACCCGAGAAGTCGGTAAACACAATCTCCTTAATAGGAGCCTCATAGGTATGCTGGTAAATAACCGATCCTAATTGATCATAAATAGCAACAAAGGTAGGTTTTGTGCTTGGAACAGAGAATCCAATCGTTAATTTATCTACAAATGGATTAGGATACGTTGTGTAAGTAATGGGATTTTCTTCCTGAACATTTAACTTAATTCCAGAAGCCGCAATACTTCTTTCTAATAAAGAAGGCTGCTTAAAACCTTGTCGAACTACAACACCACCATTAGTAGACGTTCCAGTCACGGCACTTTGTTGGCCAATAATTTGAGAATAATACTTTCCATCTACCGTTGTGGTTGTCCCCCCAGAACCAATAGCTGAACTAATTACTTTCTGTGCTAAAACCAGATGAGCCGTCAACACCAAAGTCAGACTTAATAATAGCTTCTTCATTACCCTATATTTTAATTTTATCAATAAACTCTTTAATACTCATCCCTTCAAAATCATAAAATAAATGTTCTAAATCCGCTTCACAATTAAATCCTGACTCCACATATAACGTAGATAAACACGATTTTTGTAAACATCCTTGCCTTATTAATTGCTTCGCAAATTGAACCCTAAGGCGATTCATTTCATTTGTAAAGCTAGTGAAAAGATAAAGGTCAAAAAAATCACGCAATTCTTTCCTATCCTTTTGGACTAATTCCCCGAATTGATCCAAAGTCAAATTTGGATTCAAAAATGGCTTTTTAAATATGTAACAATCATTCACCGCTTGATCCATCTTCCACCAATAGGCCTCTTGTGGATTCAATGTACGCTTAAAGCGATCAGCATTTAAATAAATAATCTCCGGAAAAAAATAAAGTGTACAAACCATTATCATGTAAGCCACTAATGACAAATACTTTATTTCACTGGGATGATTTAAAAAAGTCAAGCCCAACGAATTCTCTAGCCAAACACCAAAAAAGACCGAACTCATACCTACAAACACCATCCATTGGAAAAACAAAAATAATTTTAACCACTTACCTAAGTGTGTAGCCTTAAAAAAATAAACCTGATTATTCCTCAAATAATTAAATCCCCATAATGTATACATGGTTAGTAATAAAGGACGTAATACATACAAATGGGCCGCATTAAACACATAACCTAAGCGTATGTTAAACATGGAGGTCCAATCACTAAATACCTGCCTAACCACTTCCACTTTGTAAGAATAAGGTGCTAGATAATAGGGGATCGTATCAATAAAAACCAGAAAAAAGGGGATAAAATGCCAATAATCTTTTTTAGTCAAATTGGTAGATCCCGTTCTCAAACTTCTTAAATAAAAGTAGAGAAGTGGGCCAATCAAAAAATAGATAGAAGAAAAGTTACCATATAATAAAACTGTAAATAATAAACTATGACCCAATGACATAGAATAAACAGTCAAACAGTATATACCTGAGATGAAAAACAAAAGAGCTAAATAAATATTAGGATTCGCAAATAAGGATCCTCGCGATTTCAAGAAAATGATCGAAGGCGTCATAAAACTTGTAAATAGTGTCATGACAAAAATCGATTGAAATAGAAACTGCATTATAAAGTGGTTAGATATAATTGTAATATACAAAAATATAATGAATGAAAATCAATACTTCGTAAATTACCACTCTATTGATAAATACGATGAAATTCAAAAATAGGTTAACTCGCTTTTGGAAACTCCTAGGCCCTGGACTAGTTACTGGTGCTAGTGATGATGATCCATCCGGAATAGCTACCTACTCTCAAGCGGGAGCAGGACTTGGCCTTTCCACCTTATGGACGGCTTTAATTGCCTTTCCATTAATGGCGGCCATTCAACAAATGTGTGCTAGAATAGGATTAGTGACAAAGCAAGGATTAACGGGCACGTTAAAAAAACATTATCCGAAACCTGTTTTATACCTCATGCTCATTTTTAGTTTTCCAGCGATTGTCATGAATATAGGAGCTGATATCGCAGGTATGGGAGCTGTAGGGAACCTATTATTTCCTGCCATCGACCAAAGTTATTTTAGTGTATTTTTCACCCTCGCATTAATCGGATTGATTATCTATTTACCGTATGCAAAAATTGCGGCCGTCTTAAAATACATGTGTATAGTTATGTTGGTCTATTTCATCGTACCATTTTTATACAAACAAGATTTCAAAGAAATACTCATAGCTACACTTATACCTGATATCCAGTTTAACAAAGAATACATTGCCATATTAGTGGGTATTTTAGGCACTACTATTTCACCTTATTTATTCTTTTGGCAGGCATCTGTGGAGGTAGAAGAAATGAATGTTCATAAAAGAGTAATGGTGAATAAAAGAATTATTCAGGAGATGGAACAGGATGTCGATTTTGGGATGGGATTTTCAGGATTTGTGATGTATTTCATCATTTTAACCACAGGTACTGTATTATACAAGAGTGGAATTCATCAAATTGATACTGTTGAACAGGCAGCTTTAGCGCTAAAACCCTTGGCTGGTGATATGGCGTATATTTTATTTGCTACTGGTATCATAGGTACAGGGCTGATAGCGATACCCGTTTTAAGTGGTTCTTTGTCTTATATATTTACCGAAACCTTTGGTTGGGAACAGGGATTAAATAAGAAGTTTCATGAGGCCAAAGGTTTCTACTCCATTATTGCTTTCTCCCTATTAGTAGGCCTTTCGTTAAACTATATCGGAATTTCCCCTATTGACGCCTTAATTTATACGGCCATTTTGTATGGCATGACGGCACCCGTTCTAATTGCCATCATCTTACATATTTCTAACAATAAAGAAATTATGGGGGAAAACATCAATTCACGATTATCCAACCTATTAGGTTTAGCTGCATTGGTCATTATGACAGCAGCAGCCGGAGCTCTTCTTTATTTGGAATTTATTGTATAAAAAAAACCATACTCCCTTATCAAGAGTATGGTAAAAAAAAGAGTGGACCAGCATGGGCTCGAACCATGGACCCCCTGATTATGAGTCAGATGCTCTAACCAACTGAGCTACAAGTCCGCATTGTACATCCATTAAAGGAATTCAATGTGACACAAAATTAAGGAATACTAACCTTTTTAGCTAAATTTCGGAAAAGAATCTCCCATGTACCCGACTAAAATTATTAATGATCCGATTTATGGTTTTATTAAAATCAATAATCCATTAATTCTTGAACTAATTGATCATCCTTATTTTCAACGACTTAAGCGTATTAAACAATTAGGATTAGCTGAATTTGTTTATCCGGGTGCACATCATACGCGTTTTCATCACGCTTTAGGGGCCATGCATTTGATGGATCAAGTTTTAGATAACTTGAAAGCAAAAGGTTATTCCATATCCCCAGAGGAACGCGAAGCGGCAGAAATTGCCATACTATTGCATGATATAGGCCATGGGCCCTTTTCTCATGTGTTAGAATACACCCTATTGAATGAGGTTAAACACGAAGATGTCTCCACTCTTTTGATGGGCAAATTAAATCAACACTTCAACGGGAAATTAAACTTAGCCATTGAAATATTTGAAAATAAATACCATCGTAAATTCTTCCATCAATTAGTCTCCTCTCAATTAGATGTGGATCGATTAGATTATTTAAGCAGAGATTCATTCTACACAGGTGTGCGGGAAGGATTTATCGGCTCTGAGCGTCTTTTAAGTATGATGGATTTGAATAATGAACAATTAGTCATTGAGGAAAAAGGAATTTATTCCACCGAAAACTTCTTGATGGCGCGTCGTTTAATGTATTGGCAAGTGTATTTACACAAAACCGCCATCGCAGCTGAGACGATGTTAATTCAAATATTGCGTCGTGCTAAATTCTTAATTTCAGAGGGGCAAAAATTACCTTGTTCAACTCCATTAAAAACATTCCTAAAAAGTACCTATACGTGGGAGGAATTTTCTACCAAAGACAGTCTATTAATAGCCTTTACCGAATTAGATGACCACGATGTGTGGGCAGCCATTAAAGAATGGAAAAATGCGAGTGATAAAATTCTAAAGCATTTGTGTACACACTTTTTGGCCAGAAAATTATTCACTTGTAAATTAGGCTCTCAGCCAATCCCAAAGGCGAAAAGAGTTGAAATAGAGGAGAATATCAAACGAGAATATGGCATTACGGATGAAGAATTGTCCTACTTTGTCGTAGAAGGTTCCACCTCGAATGCTGCCTACGTACAGGGAGACAATACCATCAAGATGGTCGACAAACAAGGTCAAGTGGTCGAGTTACTCGAAGCTTCCGATTTACCGACCATACAAGCTTTAAGTAAGATTGTAAAAAAATACTATTTTTGTTGTCCAAAGAGCGTATATTTGCAAGGAGAATTGAGCTAATGGAAATTCTCTTTGCCTTTATTAAACAACGTGTGACCGAATGAAATTTACTGTTGACCAAATAGCCCAATTAATACAAGGTACAGTAGATGGCGATGGATCAGCAAGTATAACGGCGTTTAATAAAATAGAAGAAGGAAAAGCAGGAAGTATTTCTTTTTTAGCAAACCCTAAATACGAATCCTATTTGTATCAATCTAAGGCAACAGCCATCATTGTAGCAAACGATTTAGTCTTAAAAGAAAAGCCTCTAGCGACTTTAATCAAAGTTAAAGACCCCTACTCTGCTTTCACAATATTACTTCAAAAATACCAAGAGTTTACAAGTGTTAAGGAAACAGGCATACAGCAACCTAGTTTTATTGCAGAAGATGCAAAAACAGGCATAAATCTCTATCTAGGCCAATTTTCAAGTATAGGAAAAAGTTCAACGATTGGGAATGACACCTATATTTCAGCACATGTAACCATCGGAAACAAAGTTTCCATTGGCGATAATTGTGTGATTTATCCAGGCGTAGTCATCTATAATGATACAATCATTGGCAATAATTGTACTATACACGCAAATGCAGTCATTGGTTCGGATGGATTTGGTTTCGCTCCTCAAGCAGATGGAACTTTCACCACAATTCCTCAATTAGGAAATGTGGTATTAGAAGATGGTGTAAGCGTTGGTGCCAATACCACGATTGATAGAGCCACCATGGGTTCTACTTTAATAAAAAAAGGGGTAAAAATTGATAATTTAGTCCAAATTGCCCACAATGTAGAGGTGGGAGCTAATACCGCTATCGCAGCACAAACTGGAGTTTCTGGTTCTACTAAAATTGGCCAAAACTGTTTAATTGGAGGTCAAGTGGGCGTAGCAGGACACATAACTATTGCAGATAAAACGATTGTAACCGCTCAATCTGGGGTTACCAAAACCGTCCGAAAAGAAGGACAAATTTTAGGTGGAACACCGGCCTCCCCTAACAGTGAATATTTAAAACGTAATGCGTTATTACGTCAATTACCGGACTTATTAAAACGATTAGAATCTTAGAACGCGTATGAACAATAAGCAACATACTATTACCAATGCTGTAACCCTATCTGGTGTAGGATTACATACTGGCGTAGTTGCCAACCTCACTTTTTTACCTGCTCCTGCAAACCACGGGATCAAATTCCAACGTGTTGATTTGCCAGGTCAGCCTATCGCTGATGCAGATGTAGACTATGTAGTAGATACCTCACGCGGAACTACCATTGAGCATAACGGAGCAAGAATTAATACAGTAGAACACGTATTAGCAGCTCTTGTAGGTCTAGAAGTAGATAATATTTTAATTCAATTAGATGGTCCAGAACCTCCTATTATGGATGGTAGTTCTATCAAATTTGTAGAAGCTTTAAAAGACGCAGTTCTTGTAGAACAGGATGCACACCGTAAATTCTTCGAACTAACGGAAGAAGTACGCTATAAAGATCTCGAAAATGGGATTGAATTAGCGGCATTACCTCTGAATGACTACCGTATGGCCGTGATGGTGGATTATAATTCAAAATTCTTATCCAGCCAACACGCTAACTTAAGCCACGTTTCTCAGTTTGAAAAAGACTTCTCTATGTGCAGAACCTTCTGTTTTGTTCATGAATTAGAAGTGCTTTATAAAGCAGGATTAATCAAAGGAGGTGACTTAAATAATGCGATTGTCATCGCAGACAAAGATTATTCCGAGACTGAATTAGCCCATTTAGCGGAAGTATTAGGTAAACCCAAAATCTCTGTTTCGAAAGAAGCTGGCATTTTAAATAACACAAACCTTCATTATAATAACGAGATGGCTCGCCACAAGTTATTAGATTTAATGGGAGATTTAGCTTTAGTGGGAAGACCTATAAAAGCTCAAATTTTAGCATCACGTCCAGGACATGCCTCTAACGTAGAATTAGCTCGTAAGATCAAGAAATTGATGTTAGACGCGGAAAAGAATAAAGTTCCTACGTACGAACCAAAGCAACCTCCTATTTTCACGCACGAACGCGTTTATGAGCTTTTACCTCACCGGTATCCATTCCAAATGATTGATAAAATCATTTACTTGGATGATACGAGTGTTGTAGGAGTAAAAAATGTGACGATGAATGAGAATTATTTTATGGGTCACTTCCCGAACAATCCGGTTATGCCAGGTGTTATGCAAGTGGAAGCTATGGCACAAACAGGAGGAATTCTTGTATTGAGTTCAGTAGAAGATCCTGAAAACTATTGGCCTTACTTAGTAGGAATTGAAAATTGTCGTTTTAGAAAAAGTGTTATCCCGGGTGATACCATTATCTTTAAATGTGAACTTCAAGCCCCTATACGTAGAGGAATTGCTAAAATGACTGGAAAGGCTTATGTAGCTGGCCAGGTTGTTTGTGAAGCAGAAATGACTGCTAGTTTAGTACGCAAATCGTAAGATTTAACCTATGATTCATCAATTAACACATATTGACCCTCAAGCTAAAATCGGCGCTAATGTTAGTATCGATGCATTTTCGTCTATTCATTCAGATGTAGAAATTGGTGAAGGAACTTGGATAGGATCAAACGTAACTATTTACCCAGGGGCACGCATTGGTAAAAATGTGCGCATATTTCCGGGTGCTGTTATTTCAGCTATTCCTCAAGATTTAAAATTTGGAGGAGAAACAACAACAGCAGAAATTGGCGATAATTCCACCATTCGAGAATGTGTTACCATTAATCGTGGAACATCTGATAAAATGAAAACTGTAATCGGTAGGAACTGTTTAATCATGGCCTATGTGCACGTAGCCCACGATTGTTTCATTGGGGACAATTGTATATTAGCGAATGCCGTTCAAATGGCTGGACACGTAACAGTGGGTGATTTTGCCATCATTGGCGGTTCCTCTGCTATTCACCAATTCGCTACCATCGGGCAACACGTTATGATTTCAGGTGGATCACTTGTAAGAAAAGATGTCCCTCCTTTCACAAAATCAGGACGTGAACCTTTAAGTTATGCCGGAATAAATTCTGTAGGCTTACGCCGCCGTAATTACACAGATGAACAAATTAATGTCATACAAGAAGCGTATCGGTATTTATATTTGAAAGGGTTGAATACAAATGCTGCTTTGGCAGAAATAGAAGCGCAATTGCCTAATACTCCTGAACGAAACGAAATTCTTGATTTCGTTAAAAATTCAGAGCGCGGTATCATGAAAGGCTAATCAACGATGGAAATTCTTGTTCAAAATCTTTCCAAAAAATTCAGACAAGAATTTGTCCTCAAATCCTTCTCCCATTCCTTCAAATCAGGACGGTCCTATGCGATAACGGGTCCTAACGGCTCAGGTAAATCTACTTTACTTCAGTTAATTGCACAATTCACCTTACCTAATTCAGGGACAGTTGAAATGACAGGCATTGACCCAGAGTTAGCTTATAGTCATATTACGTATGCAGCTCCCTACGTCGAATTAATCGAAGAATATACATTACCGGAACATTTAGATATTTTGGTTAAAAACAAGTACTTGCCTTCCTCTGTCACCTTAGAATTACTGGAGGATTTCATTGACTTACAGCCAGGTAGATTTAAATTAATCAAGAACTATTCTTCTGGTATGCGTCAAAAAATCAAACTCGGATTTGCACTACTTTCAGACAGACCAGTCCTTTTGCTAGATGAACCGACAACAAATTTTGATGATCAAGCTAAAAATTGGTTCTTTAATCGACTTGAACAACAGCGACATAAATTAATCATTGTTGCTTCCAACGAGACGCGAGAGATTGATTTTTGCGAAGAGAAAATAGCCATTCAAGATTTCAAATAAGAAATCTGAGTCTTAGGCGAATCGCACCTACTAGTAATGTAATAAATCCTACAAAGAAAAATAAATCGCTAAAGCTTATAACTCCCATGCTCATTCGGTTATAATGAGAGGACAGATCTATAAAGTCCAAGCCTACTTCCTTAGCTCCTTGCCACCAAACAAAATTCATTCCAAGTCCTATTATAAAAGCCACAGGCTGCTTTTTACTTAGACTTGAGGCAAATAATCCCATTGCCACAAAACAAAGAACCAGTAAAAACAAGGCTACAAAACCTCCTATAATCAAGGAAGAATCATAATTATTTTCAGGCAAACCCAAAAAGGAAATTGATTGTATAAAAAGGATACTCGGTAATAAAGTACAAACAATAATAAAAGCCAAGGCACCAAACTTTGCTAGAAGAATCTGATGGTTAGTTATAGGCAAAGAACGTAATAACTGAAAAGTCCCTCGATCCATTTCTTCTGAGAAACTATTCATAGAAAGTGCAGGAACAAAGAATAGGAAAAACCAAGGACTTAAATCAAAGAAGACCGTTAATTCTGCAAATCCGTAATCTAGCAGATTTCCATCTATCACCCAAACGTAGACTCCCATTAAAATAAAAAAAGACGAGATGGTTCCCCAGCCCATCCAAGAGCTAAAAAAAGCCAACACGTCTTTCTTTAAAAGAGTGAACATCTTATTCAAAAATAGGTTTTTCACGCTTCACAACAGCGGATACGATTAGGCCTAATAAGAAATTGAAAATTACACTCATGATAACTACAATAACAAACTGCATTCCTGGATTCATAAACATAGCTGTCATTTCCTCTGCACTTTGAATTTGACTTGCACTCATTCCTTGATCCTCCATACGCTCTCTGGCGATATCCATTTGGCGCTGAATGACTGTATTATCAATAAACTGAATATAAATGTAATTAAATCCACCCGCTACTAAACCGCTAATCGCACCCAGTAAGGTAGCTAAACCTAAACCTTGGCCATAACTGATATAGCCTTCATTTTGCTCTCTATATTCACGTAAGCAGAGATAAGAGATTGTAACCGATAACACCAATGACCAAACCGTAGAAATCCAGCTTATGGATTCTTGAAATTGTTCAGCCCAGCCCATTACGTTAACAAGTGTTGAAAATAGGAAACTTAATAATCCATTAATAAAGCCGTATTTTAAGGCGATAATAGATGATGAGGCAGTTGATTCAGATGTGTTTTCCATACTTATTTTTTATAGTACAATGAAATTAATAAATTAGGCAGGAATCCTAAAGCAATCTTTTGGGAAAAATCATCTTTAGCGATACTGTAGGCATCGATCGACTTTATCCCCGCGTGCAAACTATTGTAATATTCCCCTCCTTCTTGACTGACAATAACTTCTTTATAAGAATTCAATTCTAAAAGACTTTGCTGAATATAGGCATCTAATAGGTGAATTCCAGCAGGAGACTGAAAGAAGAAATACAAGAAATAGGCACTAAATAGAGCTGTAACGAAAATCAACATATATTGAAGTGCGAAATAGACTAAAAAATGCTTCTTTTGATCGCCATTACGTTTTGGGAAACGTGTGACATACCACCATTGAAAAAATAATAGGAAAACATAGGTGGGCGCTTTTTTACCTCCAATAGGAATTATCCCAAACTGCTGTAAAATTAGACCATAAAAGACCATAAAGATTATAAACAGAAAGGCATATAAGACAAATCGTCCTATTTCGGCAAACCAATTATTGACCATAAGTATAAGTTAAACCGTTAAATACACCCACTAATCTATGCTGCAAGGTCGATCCAATAAAGATGGAGTTCTTTGATTTAGAGACGATATCTTTGCTTGTGTAAACATGTGAATCTGGTGCCAAAATGAAACCTTTCATCGTTTCACCTACCTTCAACTCAGGCAGCTGAATTCCTAAGAAAGCGGCAGCACCATGAGATAAATACTTATCAATATTCGCTAAACCTTGTCTCTTCGCTTCGTCAATAAAGGTTAATGCTAACGTTTCTAATCCAATCGTACCGAAAGCGGCTTGATCGAACTCTAACTCTTTACTTTCCACCTCCACAGGATGATGATCTGAAACAACAGCCATAATTGTCCCCTCTTTCAAACCTTGCCATAAAGCGGAGCGATCAGCTTCTGTTCTAAGTGGAGGGTTCACCTTTTTCATGGTATCAAAATCAGATACCGCATCTTCTGTAAAAATAAGAGAGTAGATAGCCACGTCAGCGGTCACAGGTAATCCCGCTTTCTGAGCATCGCTAATCAACCGGACTGATTCAGCAGTAGAGATACAAGAAAAATGGAGGGAGAAATCCGGATTTGCTAGGCCAAATGAATGTTGCATCACATAGGCCAATAAATCCAAATCACGCTTTACGTGCATCGTTTCAGCGAGCACAGGGATTCCTTTTAAACCTAAGAGCGTACTTTGAAGTCCTTCATGTATTTGGCCAAATAAGGACAAACCTTTTACATCTGGACGTGAAATAACTTTCGCGGCTAAAGGCTGCAAATATTGCAGGCACTTTAACATTAAGTCTGTGTCTTGCAATGAGCCTGCTCCATGACTAAACCAGGATGCTCCTGCCTGATGTAAATCCATCAAATCACTAAAGTTTTCCGCTTTATTCCCAATTGTTAGTGGCGCCACGGGATAACATTTTACTCCTGATCCTGCTAATTTCTCAACAATATATTCAATAGCCTCAGGTTGTTGAGGCACCGGATCACCCGTAGGAAGAAGCAAAAAGTCTAAAACCCCACCCTTCCAAGCTGCCGATTGTAAACTAGTCCAATCTTCCTTGTGTTCCCCACCCGGTAAAGTGTTGTGAACACGAAGATCGACTACAGAAGGGAACCATTGGAGATCGCTGTTAGATATAACTAAATCAGCCTCAGCTTTAATCTGTGGAGCAATTTCTACCCACTGACCATTAGAAGCTAATAAATCCACTTTCTTTCCGTAAAAAGAAGACCGGCTATCTTGAATTAAAATCTGTTTGAATAAGATCCGCATTTGTTTTTGGCTTATAAAAAAACCCTGATTAACAGGGTTTTAAAATCAATGTCCGATAAAGGATTTGTATGTTTCAACATCCATCAATTGGGATAAATCACCAGCGTCAGCCGCTTTGATTTTCACAACCCAACCATCACCGTAAGGATCCGAGTTAATTAATTCTGGACTGTTGTTTAAGGCTGTGTTGAATTCTACAATTTCACCAGCGACTGGCAAGAACAAATCTGAAACCGTCTTAACCGCCTCTACTGTTCCAAAAACACCGTCTTTCGCAATCGTCTGACCTACCGTCTCTACTTCTACGAAAACGATATCTCCTAACTCACTTTGAGCGAAGTCTGTGATACCTACGATAGCTACATCGCCATCTACTTTAATCCACTCGTGTTCTTGAGTATATTTTAATTCGCTTGGAAAATTCATATGATTATTATTTGCTTACAAAGGTCACTAAAATCTCGATTTTTTGCAAACGATTTTAGATTATTCACTTAAACTATACCGGATCTGGAAACCACCTGCCACGGTTGAACGGTAGAAGGAATTAGAAACCAAGGGGTTATTCATCATCTTGTCAAAATAAGCTGTAACCGTTAACTTATTATTCACATTATAACTCAGTTGTGGACGGAATTGGAAATTTACAAAACCTTGTGTCACGATGGTCTCTGCATCTAATTTACGCTGCAACGTTCGCGTATCTCGAATCGTTAAATTCATATTGAAGCGTAAGTCATTAGGTAATCGAACGGCGCGGCCATTAATTTTGAATGGAATCAACATATTGGATTTAGTAAATCCTACTGCGACCGTAAAATCCTTATTGGCTAACTCGGCCACTTGCGAATTTGCTAAATTCAACCCTACATTACGATCTTGGTTATACTCTAAACGTAAGGATATTTTACTCTTTGTCACGGCATTCACCCCAATCAAAGGAGAAAAACGTTCTACAAATGAAATCGTACTCATCACATATACCGGTATTAAGGTATTGGTGACAGGATCAAATCGAGACGAAAGTGGGTACAATAGACTATTTAACGTTAAATTCATGTAGTCCGTTGTAAATTGTCCGTATTCTAATGATGAGACAAAATTTCCAACATTATACGTACTGGAATACATATGGGAGATCGTAAATGATGCAAACTTATTCTTAATTCCAGGTAATAAATTCAATCCATTATAATCCACTTTCCAGTTTGGTAATGGGATATCGTAGAAAGGCGAATATTTAACCGTGTTTGCCGAAACACCAGAATATGCCGCAAAAAAGGCGGGGATTAATACATCTTGAGAGTTCTGGTTGTAGGTTCCTATTTCGGTTGATTTAGTGCGATTAAGACGCGACAATAAGATGGAGCGATTAGATCTAAACTCTTCGAAAACCGTTTCAGGATTTGAAAAAGCTGTCATAAAGGACAGGAATGACATCGAGTAGTTTCCTGAACGAATTGGACTTTGGGATTTGAAAGGACCATTCGCAACCTCTGGTCGGTAGAATTCCTGGTAATTATCTCCTTTGTTATAATTCCCATCTACTTGAATCCGTAAATCTTTCGTAGGTTCTAATTGAGTTGAATACGTTAATTTTTGCGTACGCAATTGAGTGAAAGGGGTATTCTGAACCGAACTTCGAGTTAACCAGCCATTTTCAGCTGCCTTGAAACGAATCCCATCATCCTGTCCCCCACTGATAAAATCAAATCCTGGAGCCTGATTCAAGGCATTCATTCCAAGCATACCTGGATTAGGCATAAAACCAGGTAGTGTGGTTGATTCATTGATGGCGTAATTCACTTGAATACCCCGAAGCGTTAACAATAAACGGGTGATAGATTTAAGCGCACCTTTGGCAGGAATCACAATATCCTCTTCGTCACCAGGATTTCGGGCCACATTTTTACCAAAGGAACGAGGACTATTTGCCCAACGTAAAGCCTTAACCCGATTATATAAGGCCACAAAATCTACCTTTCCATTAATGGCTTGTTCTCTCGTATTTTTAATAATATTTCCAAATGGTAAGCCTAATGAATCTCGGATATCAAACGAATTGGCAAAATAATTATACCCAACCCGATGCGTATAATCCGCATTCATCCAATCCGTTAGCACCGATTTCTGTAGTGGCAATCGCCAAACCATTCCTGCCTGTTGATCAAAACTTTTTGCTCTACCTAAAGCGCGTAAACTAATCATCACCGAATCACGCTTTTCTTGTGTATCCAAGTCACCAATCGGTTCATCAATGATCGAATTCACCTGCGCATTATAATTCAGTACCATGCTCTTGGTTAAATTCCAATTCAGCGCATATTGGCGATTAAAGAACCAATACTTCTCAAATTGTGGAGCCACACCAAGCGTGGTAAATTCCGCATTTCGCATTTGTGTCTTGATAAAACTGCGATCCATATCTAATCGAACCATCAACGAAGAAGGAACTAGATTCAGATTGAAATCTTTAATTAAATCAAAATTGGCTTTCTTAAACGGCTCTAGGAAACGTGATGAACTAGTAAAGGCATAAAGAACACTACCTTTATGGCTTAATTGACTGTATTCAGCAATTAATGGACTCGTTCGCAACATTTCAGCATACGCGTAGCTAAAAGTGAAATTAGAGAAATCCCAAGGATAGCTGTTCTTAGCCTGGACATTTCTGCTCTTCTTCACATTAGAAAAATTAAACCCTTTACGTTCCGTATTATCTTCTACTAAAGTAAGATAGGATTGTTTTTTTGCCTCGGAACTAAATTTCTGAATCGAGTTTCGTAAAAAAATATCCGGGTCAAAAGGATCAAATTCAGGTGAAATATTACGGCGATCGTAGGTAATAAAGAACGGAATTTTAAAGCCCCACTTTTTAGGCAAGAGTTTGTCCAAATTCAAATTCGCAGTAATACCATATTCCAGATTATTTTCGCGACTACGCTCAGAGATTTTGGCCTGAACTCCTCCAAAACCATAATTCTTAAAACTACCATTCATCTGAATCGTTCCCAAGTCGGCTAATTTGATTCCTAATTTACCAATAGCCGCCTCTCCAGAGGTCTGATCGAATCCCGAAGCACGCAATTCATTCACCCAAATACAAAAGGATTTATTCGTGTTACTCGTATTACGAACACCAATCATCGTTACCATCGTAGCACTTTGATCCGGACGACCCATGACCGTAATCTTATACGTCTTACCTGTAGAACTCGTCACAATCATCGTAAAACGGTCATTTAGACTTTTACCCTGCTTATCCCGTTCCGTCTTCACTTGCTTCACTAAATCAAACTCGATGTTAAACTCATTCTCCATCGGCCAAATTTCCGTATCTAAACTTTGCCCCTTCAGCGTCTGCGTTAATCCTGTATTCTCTATTTCATAGTAATTATCTGTCAAATCTGTACCTATTCTTAAGAATGCACTCACCTGACCATTAATCGCATCTGGGCTTTGCATCGAAACGAACATCTTTAAACGCTTATAGTTGATGAAGTCAAATAAGGTATTTTTAAATACCGCTCGCGCGTCATTGGGTCTTAAATTATCGACACAAAGACTCATCGACTGCTCGTTCAGACGTGCATTATTAATAGTCGTTATATCTTGATCACGAACAAATCCTGGTGGAACCACATAAGGAATAGCGCTCTCCCCTTTATTAGCTGGACCATTCTCTTCAATATTCACACTCGACACACGGAATTTGGCATCATAAGGTTCCGGCAAATCCTGACCACTGCGTTTATCTAATTCCCCTACAAACTTGCGGTAACTATATCCAGAAAGTTGTAATTGAGCAAAACGCAACACGACAGGTTCCTGGAATTCCTTCAAAACCATGCGCATAAAGCGAATCGATTTAAACGAGTTAATCTCGCCCGCAGGCGTTTTATAGTTGCGTTTATCTTTAATCGGGATGCGGAACAAATACCAATTTACGCCACCCTCTGTAATTTTATCCACCACAAATCCACTCCCAATTTGTAAGCTACTAGGTTTCAAATCCACCTCGTATTCAAAATAAGCCTCATTTTCATTGACCGTATTGTCATTGTTCAAATCTTCTCGGTCTGGAAGCATACTATTGGCTTCCGTGAAATTCGTATTAGATGGATTAGCCGTTGTTGGGCTATTATTTTCCATCCCTAGATAATTTTTATACCGTTGAATCAACGATTCCGTTCCATTGAATTTTTGATTCAAATAATAATCGAAGTCATCAGCGGCCGGGTCATTTTGGATTTTGGCCAAAGCTGAGGCATCCGTCACTCTCCCTTTAATTTGATCCAAATACGCTTTGAAATGTGTGGTCTCTGTCACAGCTGTAGCATCATCAGACTTGTTAGGTAAACCATCAAGGCCGATATCTTGCTTTTCTCTTCCCGCCGAATTATCAAAAGCATTAATCACAAACTGACGAGAAGGCGCTAAACCCCAATCAGTCGTCTCCACATTCTTTCCTGTCCCTGAGGTGATTTTCTCCCCTGCTGGAATACCATTCTCAAAATTAGAATAGCCATCTGGAATAAAATCCTCAGACACATCGCCAAGATGGAAAACTAATTTACCCCCCGTCTCATTGTTTTTATTAAAAACTCCATCCCGAATTTTACCGGCTTCCCCGCCAATAAATGGATCCATCAACCAAAACTCAATCTGCTCCACGTTCGCATTATCAAAATCCGTATCGGAGCTAATCGCTCGCGTTATGGCTCCGAAATTAGAAACTGGAGTTGGTAATAAACCATTCGAAGATAAATTCGGATTAAAGTTGTACAAACCGCGCTCTGAAGGGAAATAAGCTACATCTAAGACTCCAATGGGTAGATTGGTAATGTTATTGGCGAAGTCTTTATTGGGGAATAATCCTTTCGGAGTTACAACACGTTCGTAAGCGTATGCATTGACTTTAGCTGGATCTAAACCAGGCACATCTAAGGCAAAACCTCCTTGACCATAGATACTCGCATCGACCGTATAGGCGGCAATTTTAGCGCGGTTAAAACCGGCTGCAAATTTATTTCCTGTCAACACATAGGACTTAGGAGTCGCTGCAGACTTCCACAGGTTTGCCTGAGAACTCAAGTTGTATATAACCCTAGCGGCTTCGAAATCATCAATAAAGGCATTTCCTTGCACTCGATCGTTTACATTCGGAATAAGTTTCGCGAACTCTCCTTGGAAATCAATTACCGAAGTTTCCTTGGTAGAAATCAAAGGTAATTTGTCCAAGAAACGTGTAATACCTTGTGAATTCTGAAGTAAGGTGGCGTCAAAACCTAACAAAGTATTGTTCACCGGCTCATTGCCCATCGCGACACGACGGAAAAAGGCAGGCGGACTTTCAGACATATTTTGGATGGTGGCTCCTAAATGAACGTTCTTGCCTAAATTATAATCTAAACGAGTTCCTAAAAGTGTGCGTATTTGATTAGAGAAAAGATCAGGCTTCTCATAACATACTTTAATCTCCCTACCTGAAGAAAATACACCTTCATTAATTATTTTAACACGCCCTGATTGTGGCTCCACGATATAATCTGTTCCAGCAGATAAGGATTGCCCTCCTGCCGTTACCGTCACAGATTTTGCTTCCACTCCAAAAGGCAAAGAGATATCACCACCTGCACCCGACTGAAAAGTTCCTTTTATAAAAAACTTATTCTTGGTGGATATTTGGGCTGCATCGGTTTGAGTTCCGGTATACAATTTATCGTAGACGTATTTATCGACTAAATTGGATTCAGCAGACGTAAACTTCGCGCGCAAATTGGTTCCAAAGGGTTCCAGTACAGGGAAAATAATCTTTCCTGCTTTGGAGTCTACCGTAATATCCTCGATGTAATCAAAATTTCCATCTGGCTGAGGATCGCCTGCAAAATTCAATTTATCTAGGCCTAAGACCTTAACGAGTGGAATGTCTTTAAAATTCGTCCCCTCAATCAAGTTACTATTATCGATTCCCGTCGCATCATCCTTATATACAATACGTAGTTGAAAATTCTGCTTTGTGAGTGCTGATGTATTTAAAGAATAGATATTCTTCATCATCAAGTCCCACATCGGATGTGGTTTACCAGTACTGTTAGAATTCAAATTATTCCGTATCGTACTCGACTTCAACATTTTAAGGATCAAAACCTCATCATCTTGACGTGCCTGATAATCCTCCGTTAACTCTCCAACTTTGTATTTACGACCATTTAAGGTGTATTCATAGGAAACCGCCAAGACCTCATCGTTGCGCAAAGGAGCCACTAAGGAAATGTAACCGAGTTGTGGATTGAACTTGAATTCACGATCTGTTAACCGTTTAGCACCTTTCAGCACATCAAAATCCGTTCCCCGTTTTAAATTATACGTCGTCTCTAATCGATCTGTCGCTTCATTCGATTTACGCAGATTAGGATCTGCCAAAAGCTTCGCATACATTCCATTTGCCTTGTTATCTACAGGGCTCGTGGGATTGATCGGCTGAAAAACCGGATTCGTGTTATTATAAGGACTCGCTTCACCTAAATCATACAAGGATACAAGATTCCGAAGCGTTTCCGTGCTTTGGGTCCGATTCGTGACATATACTTCAACACGTGTTACCGTAATTCCACTGGAGATAACAGGCAGATTTTTTAAAGCTCGCTCGTAATTATTTCGGAAATAAGAAGATAAGAAAAAATGCCTATTCTCATCGTACTGATCCACGCGAACTTCAAAATTCTTCCCTTGTGAACCTCCTTTCAGTGTGATACAATCTTGCTTCGAACGTTGCTGCGCAGCCACGACTGTCATATCCAAGGCTCCAAAACGCAATAAGGTTTTCACCCCGAACAAATTCTGAATACCGGGAATTAATTGAGAATTCAATGTCCAGGAAGTATTTCCTACTTCGATGTTTTGGAGAATATCCTCTTCCTGCGTCTTCCAATTTAACTTTAGTTGATTTTGGAAGTTAAAACTCGCTTTTGTATCAAAATTGACATTCAAGTTTAACTTATCCCCTATCTTTCCTTGAAAGTTAATCTGTGCCTGTTCATTAAAAAAAAGATTTCCTACATAGCGTAATTGCACAGGGATAGCCGGATTATCGACAAATTGCCCCATGTAACCCACATCAAGCAAAAGACTACCATTGGGCTTAAAGGAAACTTCGGTCCCTCCAAAAATCCGATCAATCGCTGGCGGCAATTCGATTTTAGGGAAAAGTCCGCGGGATTTTAAGTTACTCGAGCCATCCAAACTTTTGGAATAGGATCTCCAAAAACTCCGATTGACTTCCTGATTTTGCTTTTGATTAAACGTATTAAAATCGTTGATTTCCGCAGTACCCGTCGCATCTTTCTGAATGACTAATTTAGGATCCGTTTCATAGGAATAGTTGAGCTTAGACTTAGAAGAATAAATTGAAAAGGGAGACTTTCCTGAAATTCGATTCAGTTTTTTTAGACTTAAACGAGGTTTTTTACCTGATTTGGCTACCGAATCTACTTGTGCAAAACTCGAAAAAGACAACACTATTCCAAGCCCAAGAATGAAGGGAAACCAAATGGAATAACTATGTTTATCGGTCGAATACAATTATCGCAAGGCTAACTTGATTAAATTTTCAACAGTTGCATCAGGATTAGACTTCAGAATAGTATCTAAACTCTTTTCTGCCGCCGTGCGAGGAATACCCAAAGTAACTAAAGCAGATAAGGCTTCCTGTTTGTGGCCATAATTCGCATCGTGTGAAGCCATACCTGCTTCCACAAATAGCGTATCTTTCTTGCACTTATCTTTCAATTCTAAGATAACCCGCTGAGCTGATTTAGATCCAATTCCCTTAATGGACTGAATCAAGGCAATATTTTCATTCATAATCGCTGAGCGAATTTCATTAGAAGAAAAAGACGACAACATCACCAAAGCCGTACTTAAACCAATCCCTGAAACAGAAATCAAATCCAAAAACAACAGCTTTTCATCCATGGAATGAAAACCCACCAAGGTATGCGAATCTTCCTTTACTTGTAAATGCGTAAAAAGCTTACAACTCTCTTCTCCATCAGCTAAAGACGCGTATGTCTGCAAAGAGATCTTTACCTCATAGCCCACCCCATTCACATCAATAATCACGTGCGCACGATCTTTGTGGGCTAATTTACCTTTTAAATAAGCTATCATAATTATCTGCGTTTACGGCGTTTTTTAGATTTAGTCTTTTTCTTTTTACGAGAAGTCTTTTTGCGCTTCTTGAAGGAGCTTCGCTTGCTATATTTCTTAGATGCTTTGGCTAATTTAAAATAAACTAGCGTTTGCCCTTTCTGTAACTTGGTCCCCTTGATACGATTCAGTCGCTTCAATTCGGATACACTTAAACCTAATTTGCGTGCAACACGTGACAAGGTTTCCCCTCGTTTAACACGATACGTATGACGCTGAGCTACAGGAGTAGGTTCCTCCGTTTCATTTGTATCAATCTCTGCAGAATCAGGGGCTGATAAATCTACCCTTGCAGAATCCAAAATACGAGATCTATTTTGCTCAAAATAAGCAAAATGGCTCTTGGGGATATGAACCTTTACTTTATTAGCATTCTTCGGTAAAAAATGTGAAATGAGGTGGGGATTGATTCGCTTTAAGGTATCTAAAGAGAATCCTGTCAATCTAGTAAGTGTGTTTAAATTCAAATACCCAGAAACTAAAATACTATCCTTTGGAATATCAATCACCCAGTTTTCTGGCTGAATCGAATGATCCCAATGGAAATTCATCATGTATGTAATCGCAATGAACTGAGGAACATAAGCCCGCGTTTGGGCAGGTAAACACGCATAAATACCCCAAAAATCATTTGCACCACCACAGCGACGCATGGCTCTTTTTACATTCGATGGCCCCGTATTATAAGCGGCAAGTGCTAAGTGCCAATCACCAAACGTTTTGTGAAGTCGCTTTAAATATTGGCAAGCCGCATCTGTCGCTCTCTCCGCATCGAAACGCTCATCGATGTATTGATCCACCCGCATCCCAAAATCGCCTCGTGCCGTATATGGCATAAATTGCCATAATCCACCAGCTCCTTTATTCGAAATGGCTTTATTTTCTAAACCTGACTCAATTAATGACAAGTATTTTAATTCATCTGGAAGGCCATATTTCTTTAAATACTTCTCATAAAGAGGGAAATAAATATCCTTTCTTTCTAGCATTCGTTGTGTGAAGCTCGCTTTTCTAAAGGCGAAAATCTCCACAAATTGGTGCGTAATGATGTTGTAATTAAGTGGAATTTCATTCTCCAGCTTTTTCAATCGTTCTTGAATTAAACCGGGATCAATGCTGAAGACAGGTGGGCCACCTTGCTCTACTTTGGCCAATGAATCAATTTGAACTAAATCATAGGCAGGTTGATATGCCCCTGTGACTTGGCCAAAGGAGAAAGAGGAAATAAACAAACAGAAAAGAAGTATAATTCTATTCCACATCTTTGCTTAATAATTCACCTATATCTAACATTTTAGCCTCTTGGAAAGGACTAGTCATTAATTGGAAACCCATGGGTAATCCAACAGAATCGGATCCCATCGGAATCGACAAACCTGGAATTCCTGCCACATTCGCCTGTACAGTAAACAAATCACCTAAATACATTTGGATAGGGTCCAACGTTTTCTCCCCTAAACGATAGGCAGTAGACGAAGTCGTAGGAGAAATGATAAAATCATAATCCGTTAAAATCGAAAGTGTTTTATCCTGAATTAATCGACGTACTTTCTGCGCTTTAGTATAATACGCATCATAATAATCCGCACTTAATACAAAGGTGCCTAACATGATACGACGTTGCACCTCAGCCCCAAAACCCTCTTGACGCGTTCGCTTGTACAGCTGCATCAAATCACCCGGATTAGCCGTCCGATGACCAAACTTAACTCCATCAAAACGAGATAAATTCGAACTCGACTCTGCTGTAGTTAAAACGTAATAGGTAGGTAACAATTGATCGATATAAGGAAAATCCACACCTTCAACTGTATAACCTAAACTTCTTAATTTCTCCACTTGTACTTCAAACGCTGCTTTAATCTCTGGCTGAAGACTAGGATGCTCCACAACTTCTTTAATGAAAGTGATTCGCTTATTATCTGGTGTAGCTGCTGGAACATTGGAACTCAACGTACTATCTTGGCCATCCTCCCCTTTAATGATATCTAATACTAATCTTGCATCCGAAATATAGTTTGCAATCGGCCCTATCGAATCAAAAGAAGACGCGTAAGCAATTAATCCCCAACGAGAAACTAATCCATAGGTAGGCTTCAAACCGAATACGCCACAGAAAGCGGCAGGCATTCTAATCGAACCTCCTGTATCCGTCCCTAAGGAAACTTGGCACATTCCTGCCTGAACGGCAACTGCCGAACCTCCAGAACTTCCTCCAGCTACGTAAGCTGGATTAGCGAAATTCAAAACTGGACCATAGGCAGAATTTTCATTCGTACTACCCATCCCAAACTCATCACAGTTTTGACGACCAATGATAATCGCATCTTCATCCAGTAAACGCTGAACAGCAGTAGCTGAAAAAGTAGATTTAAATGAATCCAAAATCTTACTTCCTGCATAGGAATGATGCCCTTCATAACAAAGTAAGTCTTTAATCCCCACGACCATTCCTGCTAACTTACCGGCAGTACCTGCCTTTAATTTAGCATCAATTAGAGCAGCCTTCGCCATCGCTTCCTCTTCATATACCTCCAAAAAAGCATTTAAAGCCTTGTTGTATTTATGAATTTGATCTAAATGGCCAGCGACAATAGTAGAAACCGAAAGCTCACCCGCTAACAATTTCTCCCTGATTTTCGCATAGGGTTGATTGGAATTACTCATTAAAAAAGGGAATCTGTATAAACACAAAAGCATAGTTGAATTTCTTCAACTATGCAGATATAGGGTAAAGGGATAGACTTATTCTTTCGTATCGTCTAACTCTTTGTTGATTTGATCTTTTACATCATTCTTCGCATTTTGAAACTCGCGAATACCTTTTCCAAGGCCTTTCATTAATTCTGGAAGTTTCTTCCCTCCAAAAAACAATAAAATCAATAAGCCAATCAATAGCATTTCGCCACCACCAAGGCTATTTAAAAATAATAATATGCTTGCATTCATCATATCGTGTTTTGTCTAAATTTCCGTAAATATATTTAAAAAAGGTTAATTATTCGTGTATTTAAAGATGTTTTTCAAACTCATCTAACTCCTCTTTGATCGCTTTTCCTACCCAAACTACGATCGCTAAATCATCCGCAAAACCTACAAAGGGTAGAAAGTCAGGAATAAAGTCAAAAGGCATCACAAAGTAGAGTAAAGCAGCCGTAATTTTAACTAACGTTATTAAAGGTAACTTAGTATAAGATCCTTGCACATAAGCTTTAATTAATTCGCTAAAGAGGATAATATAGCGATTCAATAATTTCACTACTGTCAAATTACTCGAAGAGGCCGTTTCTTGTACTTTTTTTAAAGCTCCTCGCAATAAACTAAGTAATCCTACTTTGTTCTGAGAAAAAAGCTCTTCACTCTTTTCCATTGCCTCCTTAAAAAAACGGGAGTCCACAATTCGCTTCACCCAAGTCCCTGATTGTGACATAATAATTTCGATTAATGCTTAAATATAATGAAATCATTTAAGGATTTGTCGTATTTTTGTATCGTTTTTTGAATCATTCTTACCAAAAATTATAACAATGAAAATCACAGTAGTAGGAGCAGGTGCTGTAGGAGCAACTTGTGCTGACAACATTGCCAGAAAAGAATTGGCAGATGAATTAGTTTTATTAGATATCAAAGAAGGTATCGCTGAAGGTAAAACATTAGATATGTATCAAACAGCTAGCTTGTTAGGTTTTGATACAACCTTAATCGGTTCTACGAATGATTACACAAAGACAGCTAACTCAGATGTAGTGGTAATTACTTCAGGACTTCCTCGTAAGCCAGGTATGACTCGTGAGGAGTTAATCGGGGTGAATGCTGGAATCGTGAAAAGTGTGGTAGAAAACATCTTAAAATATTCGAAAAACCCAATTATCGTGATCATCTCTAACCCGATGGATACGATGACGTATTTAGCTAAATCTGTAGCAGGATTAGACAAGCACCGCATCATTGGTATGGGTGGTACTTTAGACTCAGCACGTTTTAAATGCTATTTAGCGAAAGCAATGGATGTATCTATCAATGATATCTCAGGTACTGTTATCGGTGGCCACGGAGATACAACGATGATTCCATTGAAGCGCTTAGCGACTTACAATGGTGTTCCAGTTTCTCAATTCTTAGATGATACTACTTTAGATAAAGTGGTGGCTGATACGATGGTAGGTGGAGCTACTTTGACAGGCTTATTAGGTACGTCTGCTTGGTATGCGCCGGGTGCTGCTGGAGCGGCATTAGTAGAAGCTATCGTTCGTGATGAAAAGAAAATTATGGCTTGTTGCGTATCTCTTGATGGAGAATATGGCCAAAAAGATATCTGCTTAGGCGTTCCTGTCGTATTAGGCAAGAATGGTTGGGAGAAAATCGTTGATTATAAATTAACTGCTGATGAACAAGCTGCTTTCAACAAATCAGCTGATGCAGTTCGCAATATGAACTCGGTATTGGATACCTTGTCTCTATAAGTACCTAGTAATTTAAAAGCCTCTCCTATTTATATAGGAGAGGCTTTTTTATTTCCTTGAATTAATAGCGATTATTTCGAGCGAATGGCGATCACTGGATCCATCTTAGCCGCTACCCAAGCTGGGATAATTCCCGATAGAATTCCGATAAAGCTAGAGATAAATAATCCAGTCACAATATTCTTCATTGAAAGCACCAGCGGCAAAGCATCCTGCGGAATTAAGGTGAGTAAGACCACCAGTCCAATTCCCACTAATCCTCCAATCAAACTCAAGAATACCGCTTCAAAAAGAAACTGAAAAAGGATGAAGTAATTTTTAGCTCCTAAAGACTTTTGAATACCAATAATATTAGTGCGTTCCTTAACTGAAACGAACATAATATTAGCAATTCCGAAACCACCCACGAGTAAAGAGAATCCAGCGATTAAGGCACCCGCCACATTCAATGCTGCGAAGATTCCATCAAAAAATTGATTCAACCCATCTAAACGATTTACGGCAAAATTACTCTCTTGTTTAGGCTTAATGGAACGTAAAGAACGCATAAGACCTGTTACTTCTCCCTCTAAATTCTCTTGACCTAAATCATCGTCCATCGCTTTAATAGCGATATCTGGCGCTGGTTTATCCTTTTGGAATACGGCTGAAAAAGTAGAATAAGGAATAAATGCTTTTTCATCCGGTGTACCTCCAAAACTTAATATATCATTTCCCTTTTTCTCAATAATACCTATCACTTGAAATTTGATTCCATTTAACTTGATTTGATCTCCTACGGTGGCTTGTAGATTTTCTGAGACTTTGGCACCTATAATCACCACATTCAACGCATTCTCTGATTCAATCGGCAAGAAATAACGGCCAAACTGAACAGGAACGCTGGTAATTTGGTTATAAT
Source organism: Aquirufa lenticrescens (assembly GCF_019916085.1). Taxonomy (NCBI): domain Bacteria; kingdom Pseudomonadati; phylum Bacteroidota; class Cytophagia; order Cytophagales; family Flectobacillaceae; genus Aquirufa; species Aquirufa lenticrescens. The sequence goes on from NZ_CP049834.1 coordinate 2,480,462, forward strand.
CATAACTAGCACCAGTCATATTCACATCCATACTAGAACTTCCCTTCGTCGCTGAAGCTGAACGGCCATTATCAATAATCGCAATAGCTTTCGCTGATTTCAAATTGTCTTTCAGGAATTGAAACTCAGTATATTTCATCTCTGGACGATTCAAGTATTTCCACCAAGGGTAGTTATTCTGCATAATCCAAGGCCATTTACCTACGTACAATACCCCAGAACCGGCAAATGAATCAATTTCAGAACGAATATTCTTATTCAAGGAATCGACTGCGGTGAAAACGGCAACAATGGCAAAAATCCCCACGCTAACGCCTAAAAGCGACAAAGTGGTGCGCATTAAATTCGAACGTAATGCCTGGTAGGCAAAGATCAAACTCTCGTAAACTTGGATTAAAAACTTCATAGGATTTTGCTAGAATTCAAATTTAGAAAATTAATCCCTAGAAATACGCTTCCTTTTTATGAACAGAGCGTATAAACTTTGAATGGCAATATGAAGGTAAGATTGGATTTTGTAATTTCACTTTTCCTTTTGGAATTATGAGCTGGAGCAATTACGAAGTACGTTTATTGAAAGACCATTTTGAGGGTCAGCTGTTTTTTGACGAGAGCCAAAACTCGCAAATAGCTAAGCGTATTTATGCGACTGACGCCTCCGTTTACCAAGTTAAACCAGCAGCGGTCGCTATTCCTGCTTCCATAAAAGACATCAAACGCCTGATTCAATTTGCCTCTCAAGCAAAGACAGGATTAATTCCAAGAGGAGCTGGGACCTCATTAGCAGGCCAGGTGGTGGGCGATGGTATCGTCATGGAAATCTCTTCTGCTTTAGGAAAAGTCATTTCACTAAATAGAAAAGAGAAATCAGTTTGGATCGAACCAGGAATCGTTAGAGATGATTTGAACAAACATTTAGCGACTGCTGATTTGTTTTTTGGCCCTGAAACCTCTACGGCAAATCGTGCCCTTCTAGGTGGAATGCTGGGCAATAATAGCTGTGGATTGCATAGTATTGTTTGGGGTTCCGTGCGGGATCATATTTTGGAAACACGTGCCTTTTTATCCGACGGTACTGAGATTCATACGCATCCATTGACTCGTGAGGAATTCTATCACAAGACTACCCTTCAAAATTTAGAAGGGAAGATTTATCGCGAGATTCATCGGATGTTAAATAACCCTGAAATTCAAACTTTAATTCGGGAGAAGTTTCCAAAAAAATCCATCAAACGTAGAAATACGGGCTATGCATTAGATGCCTTATTGGATATGCAACCCTTTAATCCGGAAGGTGAGCCCTTCAATCTTTCCAAGTTAATTGCGGGATCAGAGGGGACATTGGCGGTTGTGCATGCCATGAAATTGAATCTATTGGATCTACCTGAGCCAGAAGTGGCTCTTGTTTGTATTCATTGCCAAAGCCTACAAGAAGCATTACAGGTGAATATTGAGGCACTAAAGCACCCGATTCTGGCCTCTGAATTAGTGGATGATTACATCCTTTCGTTTACGGAAGGCCATCCAAATTTCGAAAAAGACCGCGATTTTATTGAAGGTAAGCCGGCTGCGATTTTAATGGTGGAGTTCCGATCAAGTGATCGCTCTAACTTAGAAAATCAAGTTAATCAACTCATTGATCAATTAAAGTCGAATAAACTGGGCTATGCCTACCCTACCTTATTTGGTCAGGATATTGCCAAAGGTTGGGATATCCGAAAAGCCGGTCTGGGATTAATACGTAACCTTGAGGGAGATACCCAACCCGTCAATTTGATCGAAGATTGTGCAGTAGATCCAAAGGATTTACCGGCTTATGTGGCAGAAATACAAGCGTTACTCGCCAAGAATGATACAAATGCGGCCTATTATGCGCACGCAGGAGCAGGAGAATTACATATAGAGCCATTTATTAACCTAAAGAGCCCTGAAGGTGTTTCTATTTTCCGTCAATTATTGACCGAAACGGTGGAAATACTAAAAAAATACAAAGGATCCTTAAGTGGCGAACACGGAGATGGTCGTTTGCGCGGCGAATTCATTCCCGCTTTAATGGGCAAAGAAGTTTATGACCTTTTCAAAGAGATTAAGCACGTATTTGACCCCCAAAATCTCTTTAATCCAGGTAAAATTACGGATAGTCCGCCGATGGACACGGCCTTCCGTTTTACCGATAAAAAAGCAGCTGAGCCAACCTATTTCTTTGATTATGGGGTTTGGAGAAACCCCTTAGGTCTTGCTGAAAAATGCTCTGGTTCCGGAGATTGCAAAAAGACAGCTTTAAGCGGTGGCACCATGTGCCCAAGTTATATGGCCACTTTGCAAGAAAAAGATTCTACCCGAGCAAGAGCTAATATGCTCAGACAACTCCTAAGTTCACCTAAAGAGGAAACATTCAGCAATCCAGATTTGCATGAAATTTTAGACTTATGTTTATCTTGCAAAGGTTGCCAAACGGAATGCCCTTCCGGCGTGGACATGGGTAAATTAAAGGCGGAAACGCTGCAACAGTCCTATTTAAAAAATGGAGTGCCCTTACGCACTAAATTAATCGGACACTTCCCTACCCTGCAGCGCTACGCAAGCTATGTGGCACCATTGTATAATTTTATTGTTGAATTCCCGCTGACGTCTAGCATAGTAAAACTAGCGATGGGATTCTCTATCGAACGAAGTCTACCTACGGTACAATTTACCAGCTTGGAAAAATGGTTTGAGCGTTATGCTCAGAAAAACCCACAGGATGCCTTTGAAAAAGGATTTGTTTATCTTTTAGCTGATGAATTCACGAATCACAATGAGGTTCCTTTAGGTCAAAAGACCGTTAAATTATTAAATCAATTAGGTTACGGGGTTCAAATTCCGAAAGGAATTGTCACTGGCAGAAGTTTTATTTCCAAAGGAATGTTAATTGAGGCTAAAGCGTTAGCCAATGCTAATGTAGACCAATTAGCAGATCTCATTTCGATTGACCGACCTTTGATTGGAATTGAACCAAGCGCCCTATTAACCTTCAGAGATGAAATCCCTTCTCTTGTTGATGCTGATAAACGCGAAAAAGCGGAACAATTAAAACCGAATTGCCTCTTAATCGACGAGTTCATCGCACGTGAATTCAAAGCAGGAAGAATAACTTCCGATTCTTTCCACGGCAAACAGCAAAAAATCCTTTTACACGGCCATTGCCACCAAAAATCAATCGCCGGATTGACATCTACCCGAATCGCATTAACGATTCCCACTCAGTATGAAGTAGAATTATTACCCACGGGTTGTTGCGGAATGGCGGGATCTTTTGGCTATGAAAAAAAACACTATAAAATTTCTCAACAAATCGCGAACCTTGTCCTTTTCCCTCGCTTGTTAAATAAACCCATCAAAAGCATCATCGCCAGCAATGGAACATCCTGTAGACACCAAATCAAAGATGGTATCGAACAAACAGGTTTCCACACGGCAGAAATTTTATTCAACGCACTCAAATGATCCAATACAACATATCGCTCTTTATTGAGCCCAGCATTACAGAAACTGCATTAAGAGCATTAAAAACCATAATAATGCCAGAAATCGAGAAGCAAGACTTCATCGATCAAATTCATTTATTCGAAATAAGTTCACACCAAGAGCCTGATTCAAACGGATACTCCTTACAATGCTGGTTGCCCGAATTCGAAGAAGGACACAAAGAGTTTATCGAAGGAGTTGTTTCTGGATTTTTCCAAAAGGAATTCGCGAACCAGTATGTGTACTTTCCGAGCCAGTTGAAGAGAGTATAAACAGTAGCCAGTGGACAGTGGACAGTAGTCATCGCTGCGCGATTTAGTCGTCTGCAGCTTAGTCACGACGTTGTCGTTTAGTCATCGCTTCACGATTTAGTCGTCTGCGGCTTAGTTAAATAAATATTTCCTAAACTCATCGCCGAAGGCGATTCCAACTTTGTGCTTTTTGCTTTGTTCTTTGTGCTTTATAAAGCCCAATCAATCGATTCTTGACCACTACCCACCAAGTATTCATTGATCTTCGAAAAAGGCTTCGTCTTAAAAAATCCACCTCTATTAGCTGATAAAGGTGATGGATGAGCCGCATGAATGATGAAGTGGCGTTTAGGATCAATGAATTTTGACAGCTTTTGGGCGTATGCTCCCCATAAAACAAAAATGACGTTTTGTTTCTCTTTATTTAAAATCTGGATGACTTCTTGAGTGAATTCCTCCCATCCTTGTTTCGCGTGTGAATTAGGCTCTCCTGAACGAACCGTTAAAACAGCATTCAGTAACAACACACCTTGATCAGCCCAGCTTCTTAAATCCCCATTATTTCGAATAACTTTCAAATCGTCATATAGTTCTTTGTAGATGTTACGAAGCGAAGGTGGCAAAGGGAAAGCAGAGGGAACAGAAAAAGATAAACCTTGCGCTTGTCCTAGGCCATGGTAAGGATCTTGACCAATGATCACAACTTTAGTTTTTGTAAAACTACACCGTTGGAAAGCGGTGAAAATCTGATCTAACGGTGGAAATACGTCATAAGAGATATACTCCTTTTCTAGAAACAACCCTATGTCTTGAAAATAAGAGGAAGAAATAGTGGAATTCAGCACCGTTTTCCAATCATTATTCAAAGTTTCGGCTAATTTTACAACAAGATTATTCATTATTCCAATTCACAGGATGACAGAAGCATATTCAAACGGATTCTTAGTTTCAGTAGACACAACTCATCTACCTGAATTTGAGCTAAATCCGCCTTACAAGCATTTTTTCTCCTACCAAATTACAATCAAAAATCTAAGTAATCAACCGGGACAATTAGTTAGTCGATTTTGGGAAATTGTGGATGGAATTGGATCAAAAGAAACAGTAAATGGATTAGGCGTTGTGGGCCAACAACCCATTATTGAACCCGGTAATTCTTTTACATATACATCTGGTTGCCCTTTAATCTCATCAATCGGTAAAATGAGTGGACATTATGTATTTCTTAATCTAGAAAACCAAGCTACCTTTAAAGTAGACATACCTGCCTTCGAACTGATTCCCGCTTACCACTTAAATTAATGAATCGTTTACAATTCTACTTTAAGGCGCAAACGGCTCACGGATTACACTCTCCATCCATCTATTCCTTGTATTGCGAAGTGCTAAATCCTTATTTAAAAGGGCAATTAAGCTATTCTCAATTAAAAGAAGCCATGGCTAATCATTATTCAGATTGTACTATTATGGAGATTCAATCTTATGTAGATCTTGCCAAAATACCTCAAAATACCATCCTTCTTTTTGAGAAACCGCACAGCCAAGAGAAAATTTGGAATGGATTAAATTCAAACCCAGCCGTTATACAGACTGTCGACTTATTTGACCTTGGGCTTCTCTTTTTAAAACCCATTTGCCCTAAACAGCATTTCTATTTACGCAAAATGGCCTAAAAAAAGGGGCTCAATTTGAGCCCCTTTTAATTATTTGTCTGCTTTCGCAATATCGACATTCACTCGCTTACCCTTGATTTGGGCGCCGCTCATTTTGTCTAATACGACATTCGCATATTCTTTCGGTACATCCACAAACGTGTGTTTGTTCTCAATTTGAATTTGACCTAATACGTTTCCTGGAATACCTGATTCTCCGGCAAAAGCTCCCACGATGTTCGATGGAGAGATTTTTTCGTTAAATCCGATGTTAACCACTAGACGTACCATATTCTCATCTGATTTGTAAGGCTTACCATCGCGATCTACACGAGGTCCACGAGGAGCTGAATTACGATCACCGCCTCTTTCGAAACGACCACCGCGGTCTCCGCCACGATCACCACCTCTTTCGAAACGGCCAGCACCACGGCGATCTCCGCCACGGTCTCCTCCACCCCAACGATCACCGCCACCGCCTCTTTCGAAACGACCGCCACCACCGCGTTCATCGCGACCGTACTTACGTGAGCTACGTTCCATATCGCCTTCGAGATTTTCATCACCAAATTCGTTCTTCACGACACCCATGTTCATTTTCACTAACGCAGCCACTACTTGCTCCACAGTGAAACCAGCATGTTGGAAATTAGGTAATGCATCATCGAATAACTCTAAACCGCCTTCAGCGATTGTAGCACCTACCCGATCAATAAACATACCCTTTTTCACACCTACAACGTCAGAGAACGTAGGAATCACTCCTTTATCAATCTTTACTTTCGTATAGTTCATGATATCACGCAAACGATTGCGTTCAGCTCCTACGACTAACGTAAATGCCTTACCAGACTTTCCGGCACGACCTGTACGACCGATACGGTGTACGTAATATTCTTCATCTAATGGAATATCGTAATTGATTACGGCATCCACGTTATCTACGTCCAAACCACGTGCCGCCACATCAGTAGCCACTAAGAAACTGACATTTCCACCACGGAAACGATTCATTACTTGGGTACGTTGTGATTGACGTAAGTCACCGTGAAGACCTTCAGCCGCATATCCACGCAACATCAATTCTTCCACCACTTCGTCTACACGTTTCTTTTGGTTACAGAAAATCAAGACCAATTTCAAGGAATAGAAGTCGATCAAACGAGTCGTCACTTCCATTTTCGCACGGCCCTTCACATCGTAGTATAATTGCTCGATGTTTACGTTCGTAATCTCATTCTTAACCACCTTCACTAACTTAGGGTTAGTTAAATAACGGTTTGTCAAGGCCATAATTGGCTTAGACATGGTTGCAGAGAACAAGACTGTTTGACGCTCATTCGGAATTTCTTCCAAAATACTTTCGATATCCTCGCGGAAACCCATATCTAACATCTCATCCGCCTCATCTAGAACGATCATCGATGTTTGATTTAATTTCAACGCACGACGTTCGATTAAGTCGATGACACGACCTGGTGTTCCCACCACGATGTTAGCCCCTGCTTTCAAGGACTTAATTTGACGATCGATGGAATCACCACCATATACCGTCGTCACCCAAACACCCTTCGTAAACTTAGACAACTTCTTCATTTCCTCAGAAACTTGAACCGCTAATTCACGCGTAGGACATAAGATGATTGCTTGAACATACTTCTCAAAAGGAACAATATGCTCAATCATCGGAATACCGAACGCGGCTGTTTTACCAGTACCTGTCTGTGCTTGACCGATGACATCACGACCTTCCATGACGAAAGGAATTGCTTCTGATTGGATGGGAGAAGCAAACTCAAAGCCCATTTCTTTTACTGCTTCTTGGATTCCTTCCGACAATGGAAGCGAATCGAAGCGAATTTTTTCACTCATTTGATATATTTAATTACGATGCCCGAACACATCCGTAATTTAACTCCTGCCGATAGCCTTTGAAAAAAGGAAAAAAGAGAGTTCCTGCGGATGTATTTAATAAACAAAGTACAAAAGTACTGCTTAATAAAGTAGCATCCAATAAAATTGTACTATTTTAATGAAGAACGCTTCTTAAAGCTGAAAATGATTTGATTATTCGAGGAATTAGGCAAAGTAGCGACTGTAATGCGCTTCTGATTTAAGCCCTCACCTACTAAGCGATTCTTTAACACGTAAGCGTGTTCTTTAGCCACAATAGCCCCTTTTTCAGAGGCAACTTGTATCTGTACATCTACCTCTTTGAATTTATTCATTCCAGAGGCAATTTGCTTAAATAAATAGGTTTTAGGAGAAGCCAGCAATTCAGTTTTATCACTAAAATCAAGCTCAGTACAGGTGAGATCCAATGGCGTAACCACTGTTGAATCAGTTACATACGCATGAAAATCAACCACCATCGACTCTTTAGGTACTTGAAATGCCTTACCTTCTGGCCAAGTCAACGAAACTAAAGAATCGTTAGTTCCTTTAGCTGAATCAACCACCGCCTTCGTTAAACTATCATTTAATTTAGTTAAACTATCGATTGGAATAATTTGATCTGCATCCTCTTTTTCTACCACCTCATCTGTTCCACCGCCTCTTAAGGCAAAAAACAAACCAATTGCCAGCACTAAGATTCCAGCAATCACTCCGGCAATCAACTTATAATTAGGTGCAGGGCGATCATCCGCTGCGACAAACGGCTCGTCAAATACAAATGAATCCCCTTTTAACACATCGTTTAAAACCAAGATATCAATCAAAGCCACCTGTATTTTGGCAGGCGTTAAGGCATAAAAATCGGATGTAGCCGGCTGATAATACTCTCCAAAAGACTTATAGTCACGAAGTGCATCATAGTCAAATTCTTTCAATCGATAACCGTATAGAGCGTAACTCAAGGTCAAACCTTTAATGATGGTTGAGCTTTTGGCCCCTAATTGACCTCCCAATAAAGTCGCAATAGCACTTTTCTTATCAGGTAACAGAATACCCATCATTCCTTCACCAAAACGATACATCGCCTCATAATCTGGCATCCCCTTACCCGAACTCAATAACTTAGCTACCTCTTCCGCAGGAGCGGACTTCGCTAACATAAAATTATAGAGCGCATTGAAACGAATCCGATTTCGAAATAACTTTATCACACTACCTAAAACAACCGCTTCGAAGGCAGGAATCAATTCCAGCACCTTCTCCTGCTTCTCTGTACAAAGATCTGCGAGACGCTTAGCAAAAAATGCTTTTTCTTCGGGTGTGATTAATGTAAAAACCTGGCTCATATGGATTATTTCTAACACAAAATTACCTTATTTTTTTTATTTGCTTACCTTTGTAAGATGAAAAAGGTGTTATTTATTGATAGAGATGGGACTTTAATTGAAGAACCTAAAATTGACCAACAAGTGGATAGCTTTGAAAAGCTTGCCTTCTTGCCAGGGGTTATCTCTAATCTAAAGAAAATAGACACGATTACTGACTACGAATTAGTGATGGTGACTAATCAGGATGGTTTAGGAACGGATTCTTTTCCGGAAGAAACGTTTTGGCCAGCGCACCAAAAGATGTTAGATATCTTCGCATCAGAAGGTCTCATCTTTCAACAAATTCACATTGACCGTAGTTTTGCTCACGAGAATAAGCCCACGCGCAAACCAGGAATTGGTTTACTAGGCGAATATTTTTCTAATGAATACGATTTAGCGAATTCAATCGTCATCGGGGATCGTTTGACCGATATTGAATTAGCGAAGAATTTAGGGGCCAAAGGTATTTTCATCGGTGATTTAGAAATCCCATCTGAATTACAGCCTTATACTGCCTTGCAATGTGCGAATTGGAACGACATTCACGAGTTTTTCCTTTTGCCAGCAAGACGTGTCCTGCATGAGCGCAATACACACGAGACAAAAATTTCCATTGATTTAAATTTAGATGGAAAAGGTGTTGCAAAGAACGAAACAGGCTTAGGCTTTTTCGATCATATGCTAGACCAAATAGCGAAACACGGAAATCTCGATTTAGCCATAAAAGTAAATGGAGATCTTCATATTGATGAACACCACACCATTGAAGACACTGGCATTGCTTTAGGTGAGGCATTTGCATTAGCACTAGGCAACAAGAAAGGAATAGAACGATACGGCTTCTTATTACCCATGGATGATTGTTTGGCACAGGTGGCTATTGACTTCTCGGGACGTAATTGGTTAGTTTGGGAGGCTACATTCAAAAGGGAGATGATCGGTGAAATGCCTACTGAGATGTTTTACCACTTCTTCAAATCCTTTTCGGATGGATCTAGATGTAATTTAAACATCCAGGCTTCTGGAGAAAACGAGCACCACAAGATAGAGGCGATCTTCAAAGGCTTTGCAAAAGCCATTAAAATGGCAGTGAATCGCGATCGAAAAAATTTAGATTCTTTGCCAAGTACCAAAGGACTTCTTTAAAATAATTTGTAAATTTGCATTATTAAACAACAATACAATGGGATATTCAGGAGCAGCGTTTTTTATCATCTTATTTGCAATTTCAATTGTAGTAGGTGCTAAACTTCAAAAGATCTATAAAGAGAGAGGAAAATAATCCTCTCTCTTTTAGTTTAATTTCCCATCGTCTGCAAAACTATAAAAAGTAGACGACCCTATGATGAGGTGATCTACCACATCAATATCAAATATCTTACCTGCCGCAACGACTTGTTTTGTTAAATCCACGTCTGACTTACTTGGTCGCATTTGATCGCTTGGGTGATTATGCGCGAGTATAATAGAAGAGGTTAATCGTTCTAAGGCAGACTTATACAATAACCTAAGGTCTACCGTAGTTCCAGAGACACCACCCATACTTAATTTCTCTGCCAATACGACGGTAGAGGCTCGATTAAGGTGAAATACCCAGAACTCTTCTCGGATCAAATCAGCTAAATAAGGCTTTATTAAACTATACGCATCAATGGAATTCCGAATCACTAGCTTAGAACTAGATTCATAAATCTGACGCCTTCTTCCTAATTCCAAAGCCGCCACTAATAAAGCCGCTTTAGCAGGACCTATTCCCTTTAATTTTTTAAAATCAAACGAATTATAACGGGCTAATAAACACAAATCGCCATCAATGGCATCTACTAAAAGTTGTGCTAAATCACCGGCTGAATGATCTGCGAACCCAGAACCAATCAAAATGGTCAAGATTTCGACCAACGACATATCACTCGCTCCTAGGCGAGCTAATTTTTCTCGAGGCATCTCCTCTTTCTGGGTGATTTTCATTCAAGAAAGGTAACCCATATAAACGAATAAACCCCTCTTATGGAGGGGTTTATCACTATCTTGGTAATCTAAAATTAAGCAGCTACTTTATTCACTAACTTAGCTAATTTAGATTTTTGATTTGCAGCTTTATTCTTGTGGATGATGTTTTTCTTAGCCAATTTATCCAAAGAAGAAGAAACTTGTTTGAAAAGCTCTACCACAACCGATTTATCAGTCGTCAATCTCAATTTCTTGATTAATGTACGAGTTGATTTGTGTTGGTAACGATTACGTAAACGCTTTGCTTCGTTAGAACGGATACGCTTTAGTGCTGATTTATGATTTGCCATCTGTTAAATAAAATTCTCTTTTTACAAAATTGAAATGCAAAAGTAACCAATATGAAATTAAATAACAAGTGCTGTCTTAAAATTTATGTGTTTATTCTTTGTGTATTAACGGCACACGCTGAAACTAGAGGCACTTGGGGATTCTTTGGTCATCGCAAAATCAATTTGCTGGCCACCTATACCTTACCTCCTAGCCTCTATTCCTTTTATCGTAGACATCATAAAGAACTACAAGAGCTTGCCGTTCTACCGGATTCCAGACGGTATATCCTTGATGCAGAGGCGGCTAGACATTACATTGACCTCGACCAATATGACCTTAATCAAGTCAGTTTTAGTACTTGGGAACAAATGTTACGCAAAAGACCAGACGATTCACTTCAGAAGCATGGGATTGTTCCATGGCATATTCCCATTGTCTATCAAAGACTAGTGCAAGCGTTCCTTAAAAAGGATACGCTACAAATAATTAAACTATCGGCAGAATTAGGACATTACGTGGCAGATTCTCACGTTCCATTACACACGAGTTCGAATTACGATGGTCAAAAAACGGGACAAAGTGGCCTGCACAGTTTTTGGGAATCGCGTATTCCAGAAATTCTAGGGAATCAATTAGATCAATTTAGTGGACCTGCCACCTTCGTTCCAGATGTACAACATAGCGCATGGACCTGGGTGCTTGCTTCCCACAAACAATTGCCCCTATTGTTTTCAATGGCTACTAAAGTGGGTGCTCAATTAAAAGATGGTGAAAAATATAGCTTTGAGCAAAAAGGACAGGCTTTAGTTAAAATACAGAGCCTGAAATACAGTCTAGCGTATCACAAGTCACTAAATCGCCAAATTGAAACGAGGTTTTTGGCCGCCATTCAGCATGTAGGTGATTTGTGGTATTCCGCTTGGTTAACTGCAGGACAACCATCTTTCGAATAATTTTTGCAATTTTGCAGGATGAAATCCACTCTTTTTATTCAATTGAAGCCGGGGAAAGACGCACCGGTCAAACGTTTTCACCCTTGGGTATTTTCTGGAGCCATTGCGAAGCAAAGCCCTAATCTTCAAGATGGAGACTGGGTTACCGTCCTTAGTTCGAGAGATGAATTCTTAGGAACAGGCCACTATCACAATGGAAGTATCGCGGTTAAAATCATCTCGTTCCAAGAAATTGAATCGAAGAGCGCGTTTTGGGAAAAACGTATACAAAATGCTTGGGATTTACGGGCACTATTGCCTTTGGAAAAAACCAATGCCTTTCGTCTGATTCACGGGGAAGGCGATGGCTGCCCAGGCTTGATTATGGATTTATACAAAGACGTGCTTGTTTTTCAAGCTCATACCATCGGAATGCACCGCGATCGCGATGAAATTGTAGAAGCCATTAAAAAAGTATTAGGTAAGAAAATCAAGGCTATTTATGATAAAAGCAGGGAGACATTGCCTACAGAATATGCACAAAATTGCACAAATGGATACGTATTTGGCGAAGTAGCTGTTCCTTACACAGTCAAAGAAAATGGAATCTCCTTCTCTATCAACTGGATTACCGGCCAAAAAACTGGATTCTTCATCGATCAACGCGAAAACAGAGCTCTTCTAGCGAAATATGCGAAAGGCAAATCGGTACTTAATACCTTCTGTTATTCTGGCGGGTTCTCACTTTATGCCATAGAGGCTGGAGCTGCCTCTGTGATCTCTTTAGATGCCTCTGCTAAAGCCATCGATTTAGTCAACGCTAATATCGAGTTGAACAAGATGCAAAGTTTACAGCACGAAGCTATTGTAGGAGAAACCCTACCCTATTTAAAGGCCAATGAAGATGAATTTGATATTATCGTATTAGATCCACCTGCCTTTGCTAAATCATTGAATGCGAAACACAAAGCACTTCAAGGGTATCAAAAAATCAATGAATTAGCGTTAAAAAAGATCAAGAAAAACGGGTTACTCTTCACCTATTCTTGCTCTCAAGTCATCACGCGCGATTTGTTTTACAATATGCTAGTGGCTGCCGGGATTTCAGTAGGCCGTGAAATTCAAGTGATTCACCAGATGACACAATCGCCTGATCACCCGATCAACCTCTTTCACCCAGAAAGTAATTACTTGAAGGGATTTGTACTAAAAGTATTATAAACAAAAAAGGCAGCTCGGGAGCTGCCTTTTTTATTAGTTAACAAATCTGAAAAGTCGATTCCAGCGGATAACCTCCCAGAACTTCCAAGAGAATAAAGACTTATTCGCATCAATTGACATCCAAACAAAGAACGCTTTTCCGACAATATGGTCTGAAGGAACAAAACCCCAGAAGCGCGAATCAGCTGAATTATGGCGATTATCACCCATCATAAAATAGTAATCTTGTTTGAAAGTGTATGAGGTAATTGCTTTACCGTCAATAGAAATTTGATAGCCATTCACGACCACATTCTTATTTCCTTCGTATTTCTGAATCGCCTCGCTATACAAAGCCACATTACCTGGTGTCAAAGGCACTGTCAAACCTTTTGCAGGTACTTTTAACGGGCCATAGAAATCACGGTTCCATTTATATAAAGTGGTATCGTGCGGGAAAATATCCACAAAGGTTACCCCCTTAGGATCTTTGAATAAATTTGTATCAAACGTTTTGTTGAAAGGTAAAGCATTCATTTCATCCATCATTGCTTTGGACGTATTCAATTTATAACCCCAAAGCACATTTTGCGAATCTGGTTCTGCTAAAGGCAACCAATCAGCTGAGTCATAGCTCGCGTCAGGTGCATTGCGAATACCATATGCTTCGAAGAATTTATCATCTAAATTCTCCTTCGTCTTCATGAAAATAGGATGCTGCATCCGTTCTGGATTTTCCATCGCTTTTCCATTGACGATTACTTGTTGGTCACGAACCTCCAAAACATCACCAGGAGTCGCCACGCAGCGTTTCACATAAAACGTACGCAAATCCACAGGCGCATCTCCATCTTCCTCGAAATTAGGCACATTAAAGACCACCGCATCACCTTGCTTCACAGAGGAGAATCCGGGAAGTCGGTAAATAGGTAAATCTAGCCAACGTAAATAGGAGGGAATGTTCGTAAACCAAATCTTTTGATGAGTTAAAGGTAATTGCAAAGGTGTCTTAGGCGTGCGCACCCCGTAGTGAAGCTTACTCACAAATAAGAAGTCCCCTACCATCAAAGAACTCTCCATGGAAGGAGTTGGAATTGTATAGGCTTCGAATACAAAAAAGCGAATTAAGGTGGCTGCCACTACAGCAAATGCTACCGAATCTAACCACTCTCTGAATGCCGATTTTTGTTTTTTAGGTGTTTCTTTCGTTTCCTTCATCTTATTTTAACATATCGTCCATACCAAGGACTCCTTTTTTATCTTGAACCCATTCTGCTGCAATCACAGCGCCTAAGGCAAATCCCTCCCGGCTAAATGCCTCGTGGGTAATCTCGATCTGATCTACTTTGGAAATATACTTTACCGTATGCGTGCCCGGGATAATTGACTCGCGCTGTGACCAAATCGCTACCTCATTAGCCGCCGGAATCTCATTATTCACCCACTTATCTTTGGTCGCATAGGCATCTATGATCCCTTCAGCGATCGTAATTGCCGTGCCACTCGGAGAATCTTTCTTCTCTAAATGATGAATCTCATTTGTATAAATATCGTATTCTTTCTGCGGAGCCATCAATTGAGCTAGCATTTTATTCAAACGAAAAAACAAGTTCACACCAATTGAATAATTAGACGCATAGAAGAAAGTCGAATTCTTTTCTTTCGTCAAACTCTCTACTTCTGACTTCTTTTCTAACCAACCTGTCGTACCACAAACCACCGGAATTTGCTTATTTATGCAAGTTAATATATTCGCGTAAGCAGACGCTGGATTCGAAAATTCAATCGCCACATCAGCGTCAGCAGACGTTAAGGCCTGCAAATCGGCTTGATTATCAACATCTATTTTAGCTACAATAGAATGGCCACGACCTAACGCGATGCGTTCGATTTCTTTGCCCATTTTACCATAACCGATTAATACTATCTTCATCTTTATTTAAAATTAAACGTTAAGGTGAGTCCGGATACCAAACTTTGGGAAAAAGGCTGGTAATCTACTGTCGGTTTCACCTTTAAACTGATATCATCCGACACATCAAATGTTTTCAAATGTGCACTCACATTCGCATCCACCACATTCAAAGTCCAGGCTAAAACCATACCAATATAGGTATAATCCCTATTTCTTCTATATCCGTCGGTTAAACGCTTTAACTGATTGACATCTAAATCCCGAATCGTTCCATCCTCATAAGGAACCGCCACTGTCGTAGGTGGTTTATACGTAGGATCATCCGGGTGGTTAGAAACTTCGTAATAATAGGCTCTATACTTTGAATAGCGGACATCATTCCAATTCGCAATCATACCTAAGGATACAAATGCCCCAGCGACAAGAGGTAATTTCCAATATTGCCTGTTATACAATTGCCCCCAACCAGGAATCATTAAGGACTTAAGCGTGGCTTGTCGCGGAATGATTTTATAAGGTTTGGTTACGGCTTTCACCACCGGTTTCAATTGAATCGAATCCTTCACATCCTTCGCGTGCAGGCCTAACGGTATCAACAAAACTAGCAGGAAGTACCGAAAGTACATTATTGAACTTTGTTAAGAATGGTTAAAAGCTCTTCTTTCGTTTTAAAACTTAACTTGATCTCTCCCTCTCCTTTTTCATTGATTTTCAAAGCTACGGGTGCTTTGAAAAAAGATTTCAAAGTAGATTGCCATGCTTGAAGTTCCTGTGCGGAAACTTTTACAGCAGTTGAGCCAGAGATGGGAGTATCTATGTTTCCAGATTGGCGTACGGCATCCTCTAAACGTCGAACAGACCAATCCTCAGCTATAGCTTTTTGGAATAAGGCATTCTGCAATACGGTATCTTCCAAGGAAACCAAACAACGGGCATGACCCATCGATAATTTATTATCTCGAATCGCCACTTGAATATGCGGTGGCAATTTCAGCAAACGCATGTAATTCGTCACCGTCGAACGATTTTTCCCTACACGAGCACCTAAATCTTCTTGTTTCAAATTGCATTCCTCCATTAATCTCTTGTAAGAGAGGGCAATTTCAATAGCATTCAGGTTCTCCCGTTGAATATTCTCAATCAACGCCATTTCGATCATTTGTTGATCGTCAGCCGTCCGAACATATGCAGGAATCGTTTTCAATCCAGCTATTTTAGATGCTTGAAAACGACGTTCGCCGGAGATTAATTGGTATTTTTTGGCAGAAATCTTACGAACCGTAATAGGCTGAATAATACCCTGGACACGAATCGATTCTGCTAATTCTTGTAAAGCTTCTGAAGCAAAGTATTCCCGTGGTTGAAAGGGATTAGTCTCGATTAATTCTAAGGCAATCTCATCCATTAAGTTCACCCCTTCTAGACTTCCAGCAAAATCAGATGGATGGCGCGCTTGCAAGCCACCTCCATCAGAATCCTCTAATAAGGCACCCAAACCACGTCCTAAACCCGTTCTCTTCTTTGCGTTTTCTTGCTTTGCACTCATATTTCTTTACCTAGATGGTCACTAATAAACCATTCTTACGAATAATCTCTTTAGCTAAATTCAAATAACTAATTGCCCCTTTACTGTCCGCATCATGTAAAATAGCCGGAACACCAAAACTAGGAGACTCAGACAAACGAATATTACGAGGAATAATCGTCTCAAAAACCATATTTTTAAAATGAGAATTCACTTCATTTACCACCTGATTCGATAAGCGCAAACGCAGATCGTACATGGTTAATAAAATCCCCTCAATGACTAAAGCGGTATTCAATCGTGATTGAATAATCTTAATGGTATTCAGTAATTTACCTAAACCCTCCAGCGCATAATATTCACATTGCACGGGAATAATCACTGAATCCGCAGCTGTAAGGCTATTAATGGTAATCAATCCTAAGGAAGGCGAGCAATCCATAATGATAAAATCATATTGATCTTTTACCGCTTCAAGCGCTTCTTTCATCTTCCGTTCCCGATTATTCAGATTGATCATTTCAATCTCCGCACCTACTAAATCAATATGGGATGGAATTATATCTAAAAAAGGGACTTCGGTAGGTAGAATACTATCCTGAACGGTAGAAAGCCCTACCATACATTCGTAAATGCTGTTCTTCACTTCTTTCGGGTTAAAACCTAATCCAGAAGTGGAATTAGCCTGAGGATCCGCATCAATCAAAAGGGTCTTGAATTCAAAAGCAGCTAAACTGGCAGCTAAATTAATAGCTGTCGTTGTTTTCCCTACTCCCCCTTTTTGATTTGCAATCGCGATTGTTTTGCCCATAGGATGTTTAACGAAATGAATTAACAATATTACAAAAAAGGTTTCACATCTATCTCGAATTTCTTGTATCTTGTCATCAAAAATTCAGCAAACCTATATGTCATCAAACAGTACATCACACCCTAAAGGACTTTATTTTCTTTATTCCACGGAAATGTGGGAGCGTTTCAATTTCTATGGAATGCGTGCCATCCTTTCCCTCTTTTTAGTAAGCGCCCTTTCTTTCAAACAAGACGAAGCCGCTATTTTATATGGAGGATTCTTAGGGCTCAGTTATTTAACTCCCATGCTAGGTGGATATATTTCGGATCGCTACATAGGCAATCGCAATAGTATTATCGGTGGTGGATTTGCAATGGCCATAGGTCAACTCTTATTATTTAGTTCTGCTAGCTCATTTACCTTGGATGTTCCCTTCGCTACCAATTTAATGTGGGGCGGATTGTTGTTTTTGATTTTAGGCAACGGTTTCTTCAAACCGAACATTTCTTCCATGGTGGGTCAACTATATGAAAAAGGCGATAGTCGTTTAGATGCGGCATTTACCATCTTTTATATGGGGATCAATACCGGTGCCATGTTAGGAATGCTTATTTGCCCTTGGTTAGGGGATGTGAAAGTAGATGGTGTTCGCGTGATTGAAGCCTTCAAATGGGGCTTTTTAGCAGCAGGTGGAGCCATGTTAGTGGGTACCATTTTATTCATCTTATTAAAAGGCGTATTCTTAAAAGCTCCTGATGGAAGTGAAATTGGATTGGCTCCTACATTTAGTGAGAATAAAACAGCCGATACGGAGACTGAAAAAGCAGAGTTCTCGACTCAATCTATCGTTATTTCCAGCGCTTTATTTATTGGTCTAATCATCGGATTTCATTATTTATTCGTCACTGAAGTGGCAAATCCGATCAAAGACTGGATTTATCCAGTTATCTATTCAGCGGGAATCAGCTTAGCTTTCTTGATCATGAGGGATAAAACCTTAACCAAAATTGAACGAGATCGGATTTGGGTGATGTACTTCGTTGCATTCTTTGTGATTTTCTTTTGGGCGGCCTATGAGCA
This sequence comes from Aquirufa lenticrescens, assembly GCF_019916085.1. Classification (NCBI taxonomy): domain Bacteria; kingdom Pseudomonadati; phylum Bacteroidota; class Cytophagia; order Cytophagales; family Flectobacillaceae; genus Aquirufa; species Aquirufa lenticrescens. The sequence continues at coordinate 2,498,866 of NZ_CP049834.1, forward strand.
GGCAGGATCTTCTTTAACTTTCATTGCAGACCAGCAAACAGATTTGAATTTCTTTGGCATCATGTTACCACCAAGTTCAGTGCAGAATGCGAATTCATTTTTTATTATCATCTTGGCTTTCCCATTCTCGTGGCTTTGGATGCGACTGGCGAAAAAGGGGATTGAACCTAATTCTCCTGGTAAGCAAGCGATTGGCCTGATGTTATTAGCGATTGGCTATTTAATTATCGCGCTTAAAGTAAAGAACTTAGGTACGGATAAATTAGGTGTGATTTGGTTATTCATTATGTATTTATTCCATACGATGGGTGAATTAAGTCTTTCTCCCATCGGATTGTCTTTAGTATCAAAACTAGCCCCTAAGCGATTCTCTTCGCTATTGATGGGTGTTTGGTTTTTAGCCAATGCAGCTGGATATGCTTTATCTGGAACTTTAGGAGCCTTATTACCTCCTGCGACTGCTGTCGTAGGCCAAACGGTCTTTCCTAGTTTCTTAGGGTTTGAGATCAAAAATCTCTATGATTTTTTCATTGTATTTGTAATAATGGCCGGAATTGCCTCTGTAATTTTGTTTGGCCTTGCCAATGGTCCACTTAAACGTATGATGCACGGCATCCGATAATATGAATTCACACGATCATCATTTACACGAACAACATTTAAAAAGTTCTGATTTTATTACGGACGTAGTCATTGGTATGTCAGATGGACTGACCGTACCTTTTGCTTTAGCTGCAGGTCTTTCTGGAGCAGTAGCATCTGCAAGTATTGTTACAACCGCAGGTGTTGCAGAAATTGTTGCCGGTTCTATTGCGATGGGACTTGGCGGTTTTTTAGCTGGCCAAACTGAACAAGAACACTACGAGTCAGAATTGAAACGCGAATACGACGAAGTAGAACGGGTTCCAGAAAGAGAAAAACAAGAAATCAGGGATGTATTTGAAGATTATGGTTTGAGCCCTGAGGCACAAGAAATCGTCGTAGAATGTATTTCCAAAGACAAGGATAAGTGGGTCGATTTCATGATGCGCTTCGAATTAGGACTAGAACGCCCAGATCCTAATCGTGCGAGGAATTCAGCCTTGACAATTGGTATTTCCTACATTATTGGAGGATTCATCCCGCTTCTACCCTATTTCTATGTGGAAAAACCGCAGGACGGTTTACTCTATTCTGCCGAAGTAACCATTTTAGCTTTATTGGTATTTGGCTACTTTAAGAGCAAAGTAACCGGCCAAAATCCAATCATCGGATCATTAAAAGTGACTTCTATAGGTGCGGCAGCCGCTGCTGCCGCCTATTTCGTCGCTACCTTATTTCAATAGGCCGACACAGTATCATCACCACGGGAATCTGCACCACCCTGCAGGTTCCCATTAGGTAACACTAAAATTCCCTCTACTAAACCAATTGCCGAAACTGGTGCAAAGGTGTAGCCTTTCGTTTGAAGGCGAATTTGTTGTTCCTCTGAAAAACGCTTCGGTTCTGATGTAATTTTCTCCGGCAACCATTGATGGTGAAAACGAGGATATTCTACCGCTTGTTGCATATTCATACCCATTTCTAAGGTATTCAAGACCACTTGAAATACACTTGTAATGATCGTAGAACCACCTGGAGTTCCTACCACCATCTTTAATTGACCATCCTGCTCCACAATCGTAGGAGTCATACTAGAAAGCATGCGCTTGTTGGGTTGAATCTCATTGGCCTTTGAACCGATTAAACCATACAGATTTGGTGCTCCTGCTTTGGCAGAAAAATCATCCATCTCATCGTTCAACAAGAAACCTGATCCCCCTACAAATACCTTCGAACCATAGGAATTATTTAAGGTTGTGGTAATCGAAACTGCATTACCTTCATTATCTACTATGCTATAATGCGTTGTTTCAGGACTCTCATAGCCTGGAAAAGTACCTGCCTGAATGTCAGCACTCTTTGTCGCTTGATTAAAATTCATCGAAGACATACGGGATGTAGCGTACGTTGGATCAATTAATTCGTTAACTGGTACTTTGACAAAATCAGGATCTCCTAACCATTTAGAGCGATCAGCATATACGCGTCTCTCTGCTTCAACCATCACCTGAATAGTGGAATCCGAGGTAGGACCCCATTTTTGTAATGAATAAGGAGCCACCATTTGCAATAGTTGCGCTAAGGCTACCCCGCCACTACTTGGAGGCGGCATACCAATAATCTGGTAGTTTTTGTATTGACTCTTGATAGGTGTACGCCAAACTGCTTGATAATTTCGTAAATCCTTCTTCGAAATGATGCCGTTTTGGGCTTTCATCTCATTCACAATGTTACGAGCGGTTTGGCCTCGGTAGAAGCCTTTGGCTTTCTTCTTTAAAATCAACTCTAACGTATTCGCTAAATCTTCTTGCACTAACAAATCGCCTGCCTTCCACTCTTTTCCCTCTGCAGATAAAAGATAATACTTACCTGGATTCTCTTTCATAAATTCCGTTCTCTGGCGATTCAAGCCTCTCGCTTCCTTTTCAGTTAAAATCAATCCCTCCCTTGCTAAATCCACAGCAGGCTGCAAAAGGTCCGCCCATGGCAATTTCCCTAACTTTTCGTGCATCTCTTGCATACCTGCAACGGTACCAGGAACACCCACAGAGAAAATACCTGTCATACTTTTACCCGGAATAATTTTGCCCTCAGTATCTAAATACATATCTCTATTTGCGGCAGATGGCGCTTTCTCCCGATAGTCTAAGGCTTTCACATTTCCTGATTTATCCCGATATACAAGAAATCCTCCACCCCCAATATTTCCCGCAGATGGATGCGCAACAGCTAAGGCAAAATTCACTGCCACCGCTGCATCTATTGCATTTCCCCCTTTTTTTAAAATGGATAAGCCTATTTCGGACGCTGCTGGATGCGTCGATACCACCATTCCTTGCTTTCCTTCGATTAAAGGCTTTTGAGTAGTTTGTGCAAAAAGGGAGAAAGACAGAAAGAAAAGTAGAAAATACCTCGTCATTTTAGGAATGTTTTGAAATGAATTGACAAATTAATAGAATCCAATGATTTACTAACATTGCGATAATAAAAATATAATTTAACTTTGTGATTATTTAAAGATTTTTTCAATAAAACGTATACTAACAGTGGATATTTTCGAGAAGGTAGCTAATAACATGGGACCAATTGGTGCACACGCGCATTATTCCCATCATTATTTTTCATTCCCCAAATTAACAGGTGAATTAGGCCCAAGAATGACTTTCATGGGCAAAGAAATGTTAAACTGGTCTCTTAATAACTATTTAGGTCTAGCGAATCATCCTGAGGTTAGAAAAGCTGATGCTGAAGCAACAGCAAAATACGGTTTAGCCTACCCAATGGGCGCGCGTATGATGTCTGGTAATACAGATGAGCACGAAGAATTTGAGCGTCAATTAGCCGAATTTGTAGGCAAAGAAGACGCCTTCTTATTAAACTACGGATACCAAGGCGTGATGTCAATCATCGAATGTATGGTAGATCACAAAGACGTAATCGTCTATGACGCTGAATCTCACGCCTGTTTAATCGATGGTATTCGTCTTCACAAAGCAAAAATGGGACAGTACTATAAGTTCAATCACAATGATATGGATTCATTGCGTAAGAACTTAGAACGTGCCACTAAAATAACTAATGAGACAGGTGGTGGTATTTTAGTGATTACTGAGGGTGTTTTCGGGATGTCGGGTAAAGTCGGTTCATTAGATAAAATTGTGGAAATGAAAAAAGATTTCAATTTCCGTCTTCTTGTTGATGATGCTCATGGTTTTGGTACCATGGGAGACAATGGCCAAGGTGTGGGCGAATACCTAAATTGCACAGAAGGAATTGACTTATATTTCTCCACTTTTGCTAAGTCTATGGCTGCTATTGGGGCCTTTGTTGCGGCTCCTAAGGAGATTATCATGTATTTGAAGTATAATATGCGTTCACAAACCTATGCAAAAGCATTACCTATGCCATTTGTCATCGGTGGAATGAAACGTTTAGAATTGATCAAAAAACATCCAGAATTGAGAGAAACCTTGTGGGCAAATGTTCGTGCCCTACAAAAAGGTTTAAAAGATAAAGGTTTTGATATCGGTGAAACGCAATCACCTGTAACTCCTGTATTCTTACATGGAGAATATGATATTGCTGCGGTAACAAAACTGGTGCGTGATCTACGTGAAAATATGGGTATTTTCTGTAGTATTGTCGTTTATCCGGTAGTTCCCAAGGGGCAAATCATGTTAAGAATCATTCCTACTTCTTCACATACACTAGCTGATATTGAGTACACATGCGACTGTTTTGCTGAAGTTCAGAAAAGATTGAAATCAGGCTACTATGCGCAATAATTGATTGATTTAACGGAAATTCTGGTTAAAATTGTATTTTTTTGCATTTTTTTTCTGTTTTTTCTTGATTTTAATTTGCACACAACAAGTTTTTTACTAAATTTCGCTTATTAAAGCTCATTTAAGGGCATAAAGACAATCTAATATTATTTACACAACCTAAAAAACAAATTATCATGAGTAGATTTGCACAAGTAAAGGACTTAATTTTATCTTTAGAAGGAGATTTCGAAAAATTCTACGATAAAGGAAATCAAGCAGCTGGTACTCGCGTTAGAGGTGGTTTACAACAATTGAAAACTTTAGCACAAGAAATTCGTACTGAAGTTCAAAACAAGAAAAACTCAGGAAAATAATTTTTCCCCTCTTTGATAAAAAAAGCCCGATAAACATCGGGCTTTTTTTATGTTAAAATAGTTCTGCGTGCATGGCTGAGGCCATACCATCGACCATAATCTTCCCTCTTTCTAGTTCAAAAACTTGAGTAGAAATCTCAGCGGTGTGTTTAGCAGGATTAGTACTTACAATTTCAAACTTAGCTTTATACGTAGTTCCTACAAATAAAGGGCGCTTAAACTCAGAAACCTGCTTTAAATAAACACTACCTTCACCTGGAAATTCCATACCCATTACTCGCGAAAAAACACTGGCGATTAAGGCGCCGTGAATGATAGGCTTCTTAAATGGGGTATTGGCTGCATAAGCTTCATCCCAATGCAAGGGATTAAAATCACCTGATATTTTACAAAAGTCATTTACTTGCTCTTGTGTGAATGAGAATTCGATCTCATACGAGTTTCCTACATCTAACATAGTTTGATCATTTTTTGTAAAATTAAACCAAAATTTGATTCTATTTTTGTGCAAATTTAAATTAGCCAATGATTCACTTTATTCTAAACCCAAACGCAGGAACAAATTCTTTGCAAAAAAGGGAACGGATAGTCAAGTCGCTTAACGGAATCCCTAATTCCAAGGTTTGGCAAACCGAACGAGTGAAACATGCCTCAGAATTAACAGAAATCGCCATTTCAAAAGGTGCAACCAAGGTAATTGCCATTGGCGGAGATGGTACAATCAACGAAGTAGCCTCAGCTCTTTTATATAGTAATATTCCCTTAGGCATAATCCCAATGGGATCAGGGAATGGCCTAGCTAGACACCTTCAGATCCCACTACAGTTCGATAAAGCATTACATAAGGCGCTAAATGGAACTATCATTTCCATTGATGCAGGTAAGTGGAATGAGAGACCTTTCTTTTGTACCGCAGGTATCGGATTCGACGCTCAAGTAGCAGCGCATTTTGCGAACAGAGGCAAAAGAGGATTTCTGAATTACCTATATTCCACTCTGGTATCTCTCAACCAATACCAGGCGATTGCAATCAAAGACAAAGGAAAGGTATTCTCCTTTACCGTCGCTAATGCAAACCAGTTTGGAAATAATGCGTACATATCCCCTGAATCCGATTTACAAGATGGATTATTAGAGACTATTTTAATAAAACCAGGTAGTATTTTGGCATTAGCTAATCTTGGAATAAGTCTATTTCGCAAAAACCTACCTTTACATCCGCTGGTTAGTGTCTCTTCCGTTCACACACTTCAAATTGAAGCATCAGAAGGAATACCTTATCATTTAGATGGCGAAAGCCTTACCCTTACATCAAATAGGATCGAGATAGCAATTCTACCTTCAGCTCTACTCGTAGTAAAATAAAATTTCTTATACTTTTTCAAGTTAAAGAATGATTTAACCACACTAAATTTGAACAATTTTTAGAAGCAAATTTTAGGTCATTTTTTTTCGAAAAAAAAACTGGATTTATTTTCGTTTTCAAATTTGGAACGACATCTTATTTTACTATTTTTGTCTCCCCGCTTAAGAAAAAAGGTAGTCGTTTTCTTAATTAGAACCATTTTAAACTTATACAATTTAAGCCAAGGTGAATTCC